>CAYFRX010000008.1:0-29735 GCA_964345515.1 uncultured Rhodothermales bacterium | reverse complement strand
AGCCGAGGTCAAGCATCCAGCGCGCCATGTCGAGCATGTGAACGCACATGTCGCCTACGATCCCGTTGCTGTACGCCATGAAGTTGCGCCAGCCGCGCGGGTGGACGATCTCGTTGTACGGGCGCATGGGCGCCGGACCGCTGTACATCTCCCAGTCCAGCTGATCCGGCGGCACGATGTCGGGCGGATTTGACGTGTTGCGCATGTGGTAGTAACAGCAGAGCTCCACGTGCGCGATCTCGCCCAGCAATCCCTCGTCAATGATGCGCCGCTTGGCCTCGATGAGGTGCGGCGTGCTGCGCCGCTGCAGCCCGACCTGCACAACCCGCTCGTACTTGCGTGCGGCGGCCAGCATCGCCTGGCCCTCGACCACGTCGATGCTGATCGGCTTCTGGACGTACACGTCGGCCCCGACCTGGGCGGCTTCGATCATCGGCAGCGCGTGCCAGTGGTCCGGCGTGGCGATGAGCACGATGTCGAGGTCGTGCGCCGACAGCATCGTGCGGTAGTCGCGGTACGTGCGGGGCGTCTGGCCAGAGCGCTGCCGCTCGGCCGTCGTTGCGGCCGCGTCAGCAAGCATCTGCGCGTCTACGTCGCATAGGGCCACGACCTCAACCGGAGCGACCTGAATCAACCGAAAGAGGTCGGTTTTCCCGTACCAGCCGCTCCCGATGAGTCCCACGCGCAGGCGTTCGTCCGCGAAGGCCTCGAACGGATTGAACGCTGTGGCCAACGAGAGCGCACCTCCAACTTTGATGAATGTTCTTCGCTGCATAGCCCCGAGGATTGGTGGTTTAGATCCGGCCGCAGACGCACGGAGGAAGGGGTAAAGCTATCCGAAAGAATAGCGAGCGCCGCCAGGAACTGCAAACGGCGCTGCCCCATCTTCGCAAGCGCTTATCCTGCTCTTTTTCTACGGTACAACGCGGAAGATTTCAGCCTGTGGACCACTGGCCCCGGACTCAATGGATCCGACACGCCCCACGCCCATTCTCTTCTTTGTGTGCTGATACAGGCATTCGATGGATGACGGACGTGCCCCCGCCCCATGAATAAACCCACGCTCTTTGCCGGGATCTTGACCGTTGTGGCGATCTGCCTGTATCCGCCATGGAGCGTCGTGGATCACAGCATGGCCCCGCGCGACGGAAATCGCATTGCCGTCGGGGGAAATGGGGTGGTCGGCGATTCTTCGCGTCCGGTGCGCCCCTCCGTTAAGATCATGCATCGGAGCCTCTTTATGCCCAACCAGTGGACCAGCTCCGACGGTGAACACACCTACAGCGCACGCGTCCACATCGGGCGCACGGTGCTGCAAATCTTGGCTGCCGTCCTCATCTTTGGAGCGCTTGCCTACGGCATCGGCCCGCTTCGGCACAATGAGGACGAGGTGCAACGGAAGGTGCAGGAGTACGATCAAAATCTATGAGGCGGCTTGACGACCGCCCCGCGGGCAGACACGGCCTGTGACGGACGGGCCCTCGATACGCCCTCGGGCGATCCGACCGCTCCCTCCGATCGAGCGCGCCGCACCCTCGGTGGATCCGGAGGCCTTCAGCGCGATGCGCCGCTGCGGACTTTGCGTTCATTCGCGGTGAGACCGTGGTCGAAGCCCAGTTCGCGTTCGCGCTCGATCATGGCTACCGGGCGGAAGTTGATGATCAGCGCACGACGATGCGTGTCGGTGATATTGCCGCGGGTGTAGTGCTTCGTCAGCCCCAGATGCGCCGTGGCGGACCCCGGCGCAAGCGGCACGGCAACACCCTTCTCCTCAGAGCCCGCACACTCGTTGGCACCTCCGGCCCCATCGGGCTGCTCGTGCGGCTGAAGCCCCTGCGAATGCGAACCAGGCTCGAACCACATGCACCCGTTATCCACCGTCGCCCGGTCGAGCGCGATCCAGAAGCTGACGGCCCGGGGGTCCGGCAGATCGGGCCAGTAGGACGCGTCTTGGTGCCACGGCGTGGGGGCATCGGTGCCGGGTGCTTTGTCGATCAGCATGTCGAAATCCATGGCCATGTCGTCGCCCAGCCACTGTCGGGCCAGCGCGAGGCATCGGCGATGAGCCGGCGCATCGACCAGGACCGGGATGAGATGGCTGGGCCACATAATCTGCGTGATGGCTTCGGCCTCATCAGCGTCGGCGTCGCCCTTTGCACCGAGATCTCCCCGCAGGTGCCCCGCCTCGATGGTGCGGTCGAGAAAACGATCGTAGAGGGCCGCGTAGCGTTCCATCTCGTCGGACGTGAGCAGCGCCTCGATCTTGGCGAAGCCCTCAGCTTTCAGATCCCGACCGGCCTCGTGGTATGCATCCGAATGGGCGAAGACGGTTGTCATGATGGCTCCACTGGTATCCATGACGGGGTAGCGAAAACGACTCCTGCTAGTCTATGAGGACGGGCACACGAATACAAGCCCCTCCGTTCAAACGCCCGGTCCCAGCCTGCGGTTGCACACCTGGCTCAACTAGAAACCGGCAGCTGGGCCGCGGGCGTACCGGGCACGCGATTGACGGGCGTCTGCGCCCCGACGCGCTGCATCCACGCACGCAGCGTCCGGGCGAGTCGGCGGGGCACCTCGGGCCGCGCCTTTCCCGCTGTGCTCGGGCGTTGCCACTCTCCATCAGCCCAATGATGACAATCCGTCGATCACTCGTCCCTCCGCCCATTCTTCGTGGGCTCTTCGGCGAATGTGCACACCTCGCTCCCCGACTCGCTTCGTATCATGAGGTGTTGTATGCCGCTCTTCCACCGCCCCCTCCGTTGATGGACGCCACGCCCCTGACCTCGCGCCGCACGTCCGGTCTGCTCTACATGGTCGGCGCGGCCTTCTTCTTCAGCCTGATGAGCCTCTTTGTGAAGCTCGTCGGGCAACGATTGCCGAGTCAGGAAATCGTGCTCGTCCGGAGCATCATTACGCTCATCTACAGCTACCTCGCGGTCCGATGGGCGCAACAGTCCCTTTGGGGTCAGCGGCGCGGGCTGCTTCTCCTGCGCGGGCTCTTCGGATTTGGCGGGCTGAGTTGCTTCTACTTTGCCCTGACCAAGCTTCCGCTGGCCGATGCCACCGTGATCTTCTACTCCAATCCAGTGCTGACGGCGCTCTTTGCCGCGCTCTTTCTGGACGAGCGAATCGGCCCCGGCGAGATCGCCGGCGTCCTTTTGAGCTTTGCAGGCATCACACTGATCGCGCGCCCCTCCTTTCTCTTTGGCGACGCCGCGAGTGGGCTCAACCTGTTGTACGTGGGGGTGGCATTCGCAGGGGCCGTGTGCGCGGCCGGCGCGTACGCCGTGGTGCGCTCGCTGCGTGACACGGAGCATCCATTCGTGATCGTCTTCTACTTCCCGCTCGTCGCGACCGTCGGCTCCATCCCGTCCGCGGGGTTTACCGAGATGCAGTGGCCGACGCCCTACGAGTGGGTCCTTCTCATCGGAGGCGTCGGCCTCACAGCGCAGATTGCCCAGGTCCTGCTCACGAACGGACTGCACCAAGAGCGCGCCGGTCGGGCCATGGCCATGACGTATCTTCAGATCGTGTTCGCCGCCGCCTGGGGCATGCTCTTCTTCCAAGAATTTCCTGACCTGCTGAGCGTGTTGGGAGCCGTGCTCGTGGTGGGCGGCACCATCGTCGTTGCCCGCTACTGATGCGCGCCGTCACCGGTTCCGGCCGGGGTCGCCGATGGGCGTACCCGGCGGTGAGGACAGCGGCTGGCTCGGTGCGGTGGCGGGCGCCGGCCGGTCCAAGAGGCGCTGGATGTCGGCGTGCGCGAGCTGCAGATGGGCGGCGGCCGAGGAGGTTGCCGGCTCGCGCTGCTCGATGATCGCCGCGACGCGCCGGAGCCCCCACTCGGCGCCGGCGCGGCCCTCAACTGTAGCGGATTCGTCGGCGGCAAGCTGGATCAGCTCGTCGACGACCACGCGCTGCACGACCCGCGCAAGGGCGGCGTGACCTGCATCGGACGCAGCCTGCCAGGTCCGCTCGATCATCCGTTCGATGACCGCCTCCAGGGTCGGCTGCTGCGGGTCACGGCTGGAGAAGGCGACCACGCGAGCGACCCGCCGGGGATGCAGCAGCCCGCCGATCACCTCTTCGGCCAGCGTGCGCGCCATCCCGAGCTGGTCGAACGCCGGATCGGCATTGGATTGAAACGCCCGTTCATCCTGCCGGTAGCCGTGAGGCCGCGGCGCCATCTTCGTCAGCACGCGCTCCGGCACGGCTAGCGCGCGCGGCGCCAGTGCATCGAGCAGTCGCTCCAGGGCCTGACGCTGGCGCTCCGGCGCGACGATCCGCGTCGGCGGCAGCGGGTCGCCGCCACGCACGGCGTAGCGAAACGCCATCCCGCCGACGGCCTTCGTGGCCGCCTCCAGCATATATCGGTGATACAGGTAGACCGGCACGAAGCGCTCGTTCAGCTTCCACATCGGCTCGCCGGGACGGAGTGCGGTCTCGTCGAACCGATCGATGAGCACCCGGCGCACGGCCATCACGCGCGCAAGCTCGTCGACCGGGTCGCGACCGTTGACCCAGGTGCTGGCCGCGGGGTACGAGCCCGACCCGCGCTGATCAGAGTTGGTGATGAACGCCAGCCCGCGCGCCATGGCCTCGTCGAGGAGCGCCTCCAGTCCGTCCTGCTCTTGGCCATTGGGGAAGGGCGTGTAGCCCCAGCGGATCGCCAACGAGTCGTAGGCGCCCGGCCCGTCTCGGTACGCATCGCTCAGGTCGATGCGGCCGTCGTTTAAGGTGATGAGGGGCGCTGGATAGTCCATCACCGAGGCGCGGCCGTCGCTGGCGGCGATGAAGTTGTGCGCCAGCCCCAGCGTATGCCCGATCTCGTGGGCGGCGTGCTGGCGGCGCCGCGCCATCGCGAACGCCTCGGCCGACACGTCCGGCCCTTCCGGCCCGAAGGCCGGACGCATGGCCGCGTACAGGTTATAGTTGACCAGCGACCGGTAGGAGTCCATGCGCACGGCCGCCTTGATGATCTCCCCCGTGCGCGGATCGACGAACTCAGGCCCGATGGAGGCTCCGGCCTCAGTGCGGTGCACCCACTGGATCACGTGGTAGCGCGCATCCATCGGGTCCATGTCGGGCGGCATGTCCCTGATCTGAAAGGCATCGACAAAGCCGGCGGCCTCAAAGAGGTCGCTGTACCACCGGGCGCCTTCTTTGAACGCCGTCCGGTACGGCTCGGGAACGCCCGGATCGAGGTAGTAGACAATGGGCTCGACGGGTTCGCTCTTCGCCGCGTCGGGGTTTTTCTTCTGAAGCCGGTGCCGGATCGCGTACCGGGCTGCGTAGCCGCCCGCGTCGAAGGGCTTCGCAAAGTCGTAGAAGGAAACGGTGAAGAAGCCGATGCGCGGATCGAACCGGCGCGGCGTGAAGCCCGGCTCCGGCAGCTTCACGAACGAGTGGTGCTGGCGGAGCGTGAGCGCACGCCCGTCGGGCGTATGGCGGCGAACCTCCCGTCCCGGGTCTGAACTCGTGAACGTGAGCGACGCTTCGACCTCCGTGTTCTCCGGAAAAGCCTTCGTGCGAGGCCGGTAGATCAGGCTGCGGTCCGCATCCACGCGGAAGGTCCCCTGCTCGTCGCGACGCAGATGGCCCTGCACGTCCATCGCATCGCGAAGGAAAAAAGCGGTTATGTCCACCAGCACGCGGCCGTCCTCCTCGGCGAGGATGTCGAAGGTGCCGACGTTCGAGGTCGGAAACGACTCTCGCACCGAGCGGGCCAGCGCCTCGTTGTCCGAGCGAGCGCGGAACGTCGGGTTTTGCAACACGAGGCTGACCTTGGGGCCGGTCCGTTCGAATCGGGCGATGTACTCGTCTCCGATCTCGCCGCGGTCGAGCCCCAGCTCGTTGGAACCGACGCCGGTGGCCAGCGACGTCAGATACAGAAAATCCTCGTCCAGGCGTGAGATCTCGACGAGGAGCCGCCCTTCGGCATCGTCCCAGTAGAGCGGCATGTAGCCGTCCTGCTTCTCCATATCCTCGGTGTAGGCCCGGATCGTTTCCTGGGCGCGAACCGGGGCGACCAGACTACAGCCAATAATCAGAACGAGCGCCCAGCAGATGCTGGGCGCGGGCGGCAAACGACACATAAGCAGGATACTCGTTGGTGAAACGTACGGCCAGACATGGCCTGGGGGTCATTACGGGCTCACCGGGTTCTCCGTCGCACGCCGCGGTGGCCCGTCGGCGTCAAGCGTCCAGACGGCGGGACTCGACGGGGCAGGCCCTTCGCGGAGGATGAAGTGCGCCGGCGCTTCGTCGGACAGCGCCATGCCCTCGCGGCTCGCCTCGCGAAGCGCGCCCTGCGGATGGAGATACAGCCCGTTCGCATCCAGCGTGTCGCGCGCTTCGGCATACCCCGCGAGCGTGCCGACGTCTTCGACGCGCCCGCCGCGGCGTTCGAGCGGCTTATCGTAGTTGATCGCGAGGTCCGCACAGTAGTGGGGCAGATCGGGCACGACGACCGTGCCCCCGTGCACGAGCAGGTCGTAGACGCCACGGCCATTTTCGGGCAGGCTCGTGTACCCCGCCAAATCGACCTCCGCATACCGTCCCGTGGCCATCGCCTCGAAGGCGCCGAGCAGCCCCGCGAAGTTCACCTGGCGCAAGTACTGCTTCTCGGGATCGTCCGTCCATCCACCCGATTCGAGAAGCACCGTGCTCACGCCCCACTGTTGCATCCGATCGCCGAAGGCGCGCGACATGTAGGGGGCATCGTAGCGCGTGATGTGCCCGCCGACCATCGGTTCGACGGCATGACGGATGACGGCGGCGATCCGTTTGGCGCGGACGCGGACGGCGTTGTCCGTCTCCTCTTCGTCGAACGGAGGCGCGAGCAGCCCGACGGCTGCCATGCGATTGCTATCTTGGACGCGCGTGCGCACGTTCTGGTCGTGGAGGTTGAAGCCGAAGTCAGGCGTGAAGCGCTCTTGCATGCGCTTGAGCGTCCGGGCCTCGGGCGTGGACAGGCGCTCTGCGTCGCGGTTGATGTCGATGCCCTGGGCGTTGCGCCGCTGGAAGTGCTCCGCCCCGTCCGGGTTGAGCATCGGGATCGCCAGCACGGTCACTTCGTCGGCGATGCGCCGGGCAAGCGGATGATCGGGGTCGTCCGCAAAAAAGTGGAACAGGTCGGCGAGGGCCATCGTGGCGGTCGACTCGTCGCCGTGCATCTGCGACCAGAGGAGCACGCGTGTCGAGCCGCGCCCGTAGCGTACGAGATGGATCGGGCGGCCGCGCGCGGAACGGCCAACCTCCTCGCGCTCCAGGACGTCGGACCGGTCGACGATGGGACCGAGCACGTCCCAGAGCTGCTGCGCGGTAAACTCGCGCTCGTCGAGCCCGTCGACGCGGTGCTGCGCGTGCAGTTCGGCAAGCGCCGACGGATCCGACGCGGGAGGCCCGTCGCTGTCGCCTGCGCGCGCCGGGGCGTCGCCCTGCAGGGTTTCCGCCACAACGCGCGCAATCGTGGCGACGAGGCGCGCGCTCTCATCGCGATCCGCGATGCCCTCGGTGAGCACGACGAGCACGTACGGCGGGCGATCGGGCGGGTAGACGATGGCCGCATCGTGGTGGATCTCCGTGATCCAGCCTGTCTTGTGCGCGACCTCGGTGCCCGACGGCAGCCCGGCCGGAATCATGTCGTTGAATTCCTGCTGCTGGAGGATGTCGATCATCACCTCGCTGGCCGACGGCGAGACGATGCGCTCCTCGGCAATGGCTTCGAAGATAAGGGCCAGGTCGTTGGCCGTAGCCGTGTTGTTGAGCCCCTGTCGGTACGCCTTGATGTCCTCCACCCCACGGAGCACCTGCATCCGCTCCGCACCGAGCCGCTCGATGGTCTGCTGCACCGAGTCGGCAGTGACAAGCTCGATGATCATGTTCGTCGCCAGATTCGACGACACCGTGATCATCCGCTCGGTGAGATCGCGGATGGCCATCGGCTCACCGATCCGCTCGTAGATGGCTTCATCGGAGTCGTCCTCGATCTGATAGGTCGACCCGTCCACGATGGAGGTGAACGTGTTGCGGATCGTGAGCGAGTCGTCTAGCTCGAAGGCTCCTGCTTCCGCCTGCCGGAAGACCTCCATCATGACCGGCACCTTCATCGTGCTGGCCGCATGAAACGAGCGGTCGCCACGGATCGCGAGCGCGTCTCCGGAAGCCAGGTCGCGTATGGCGACGGCCACCGTGGCGTCCGGGTAGTTCGACAGCGTGTCGGTCAGGGTAGCGCGGAGCGTCTCCATGTCAGGCGAAGCGCTCGGAGGGGTGGACCGGCACGCTCCAACGACCACGAGCAGGCCCACGAGGATGAGCGATCGAAGACAGACCACGGCGTTGAGCAATCGGTGTGTTAGGACTGATCCCACGACAGAAACTCGTCCATGCTCACCTCCGGCACGTTCGAGCGGTTCCGTTCCAGCTCGGAAAGCGGATAGAGCGCCCGCCGGATGAAGTCTGTGTTCGGGTTGTCGGCGAAAAGCGAATTCTGATCGACCGGCTGCTCGAAGTCGGGGTAGTTGTAATCATGCCGGCGGTGATCGACCCACGCTTCGGGATCCAAAAAGAGGGCCACGTTCTTCTCTTTGAAGATGAGGTCGAGGGTCAGATTGGCCTGCCCCACGTCGACGGCCGGGTCGCTGAGGTAGGCGTCGCGCTGATCGGCGGGCACGCCCACCTTGTCCATGTGCGCCCGGATGCCCTCCAGGTACGCGTCGTAGGCACGGGCGGGCTGGTTGGCCCGAAAGGCCGCCTCCGCCTCAATGAACTTGACCTCGGCGAAGGTCATCCACTGAATGGGGGCGTTTTCGGCAGCGTAGAAGCCGGAGGCCTCGATGTGATTATAGGCCTCCCCCGCGCCTTCTCCGTTGCGGCTGCCCGCGTACCCGGGCGGCACGTCGCCCTCGATGTTGGCCGAGTCCGTGATGGCCACCTCCAGGCGCGGGTCGAAGACGCCGTAGAGGGTGCCGTCCATCTCTTTCACGAGCTGCTCGGAGAGGTGCCCGCCAAGAATGCCGCCCTCCTGATTCAGATACACCAGGTGCCACGGGTTGAGGTCGTCATCATTCGTGTAGTCCATCTGCGCATCGTCGGCGTTGCTCGTGAGCGCGTTGTCCACCGCGTTCAGCACGGCGGCCGGGTCGTACGACGACTTCTTCGACTGGTGGTTGAGGTACCGCGCCTTCAAGGCCCAGGCCGTCTTGCGCCACAGCGCGAGGTCGCCGCCGTGGATGAAGTCATCGCTGCCGGGAGTGAACTTCGATGACTCAGCGTTCAAGTTGTCGAGCGCCGTGTCCAGCATCGACTGAATGCTCGCGTAGACCGCTTGCTGCTCGTCGTAGGACGGCGTCAGGTTGTCGCTCCCTTGCAGTGCCTCCTCGGTCGGGATGGCGCCCCACAGGTCGGTGGCCACACCCAGGTTGTAGGCTTGAATGATCCGCGCAATGCCTGCATAATAGGGCGAATCTTCTTGCTCGGCCTTTTCGATGAGCGCGTCTGTATCGGCGAGGACGTTGTAGATGCTGGACCAGGTCCCGCCAAAGCGCGACTCGAACTGCTGGTCGAGCGAGCTCCCGCTCGGTGAAGCGAGGTGCTGCACGTAGTACGACGTGGCGCCCGCCGTGCCCGGGATGACATCGTCGCTCGTCAGAAAGATGGCCGTCGAGAGCAGACCGGACACGGAGGGGTCCGTGGTGGCATTCGGGTTTCTGTTCTCCACGAGCAGGCTGCCGTCATTGCAGCCCATCATGAGGAATCCGAAGACAGTGAGAATGAGGAGAGCACGTTTCATAGGAAGCTGGAAGGCGTTGTGCTTGGTCGGCAGAGGGTCAGGCGAGCGGGGACGCGTCACACGCTAAAAGCCAAGACTGAGCTTGACCGTGTAGGTCTCAACCGCCGGCGTACGCAGGCCCTGAAACCCCTGCGTGTTGCTGTTGGCATCGAACTGCCGCGACTCCGGGTCGAACCCGTCGAACGGCGTCCACAACACGATATTGCTAGCCATCACGCCGATGCTCCCCCGCTGGAGCGGCGTGTTGCTGAGCAGCGACCTGGGCAGGTTGTACGTCACCTGGGCGTTACGCAGCTTGACGTAAGACGCGTCCTCAACGAAGTTTTCCGCGACGCGCCGGTAGACGTTCCGGAAGTAGTCCTGCCCCGGAATGACCGGCTGCGTGTTCGCGCTCCCGTCCGGGAGGACGCCTTCGAACGTCGTCGGCTGATCCCGCCGCGCGGTGACCGGGAGCGTGCCCTGCGAAGCGTGGAACGCCGCCACCTGATTGTACAGGTCGCCGCCGCTCTTCACGTCCACCAGGAAGGAGAGCGAGACGTTTTCGTACGAGAACGTATTCTGCACGCTGCCCGTCCAGTCCGGCTGCACGTTACCGATGATCTTAAACCCTTCGCCGCTGCGGCGCGGGAAGCGCGTCTCCGGGTCAATGATCACCGGCCGGCTCTCGTCGACGACGAACGGGTCTTCTTCGCTCGGATTCTCATAGTACCGGTCGTACACCGGGCCGTAGAGGTTGCCATATTCTAGTTGCCTCCGCAGTTGCATGGTGAGGCTACCACCGTAGGAGAATGAGCTGCCGAAGAGCGTGATCGACTCGATGCCGTCCCGGATGGCGACAACTTCATTGTTGTTCTTGGCCCAGTTGACCGTCGCGTCCCACTGGAACTTGTCCGTTTCGACGGGCGTGAAGCCGGCCGTGACTTCAATGCCGCGGTTGCGGATCTCGCCCGCGTTGGTCACGAACGTATCGAAGCCACTGGCCTCGGAGATCGGCACGGGGATGATCTGGTCGCGGCTGTTGGACTGATACGCCGTCACGTCGAGGCGCAGCCGCTCGTCGAGGAAGCGCAGGTCCGTCCCGACCTCGAACGAGACGGTGCTTTCCGGCTTCAGGTTGGGATCGCCGAGTTGTCCGCTGCGGGATTCGAGCGTCTGCCCTTTGAACGGGAAGGAGCCGAACGTGATGTTCGTCTCGTACGGATCGGCGTCTTTCCCGACCTCCGAGGCCGAGAGGCGCAGCTTACCGAAGTCGAAGAAGTCCGGCAGCTCCAGCACGTCGCTGAACACGAAGCCGAGGCTGGCCGAGGGGTAGAAGAACGAGCGATTACCCTCCGGCAGCGTGGACGACCAGTCGTTACGGCCGGTGAGCGTGAGAAAGAGGTAATCCTGGTAGTCGACCGTCAGGTCGCCGTACACGCCGATGACGCGCCGCTCGGCCTGCGCCTCGGACGTCGAGATGTTCGACGTGTTGCTCAGGTCGAAGAAGCGCGGCGTCCCGAAGTCGGTGCCCGTCACCGTGACGCGGTCGTAGTTGGAGTCGAAGATGTCGTTCCCGACGCTGAACTCGGCGTTTAGGCCTTCGGCAAGCGTTTGCGAGGCCGTGATGCGCAGTGTGGACGTGAGTTCGCGGTTGGTGATCGTCTCCCGATCCAAAACGCCCTGGGAGGAGATGGCATTCTCGTCCTCGCGCACGCCGAGCGGTCCCGGAACCACCTCTTCGCGCGCGTCCTGGTACAGGTCGTTGCCGAAGCGATAGTTCAGCGAGAGCCAGTCGGTGGCCTGGTAGTCCACGCCGATATTGCCGATGAACCGATCGCGGTCACTCGCCAGGTTGTGGTTCTTGGCCGCGAAGATCGGGTGGTCCAGAAACGGAAGCGGCGAGAACTGCGAGCCGTCTTCGTTTCTAAACTTCTCGATCACGCTGACACTCGTCGGATAGTACATCAGCTGTCCCAGTTGGGCGTCAACGGGGAGTTTGGTCCCCTGCACATTGGCGTAATTTGCCGACACCCGCAGTTGCAATCCCTCAATGACCTCCAGCTGTCCCGTAGCCCGGGCTGAGAAGTCTTCATTGCTCGCTTCCGGGATGACGCCCGTGTGGTTGCCGTAGTTGAGCGACAGGCGGAAGGTCGACGCCTCCGTGCCGCCGGACACAGCCAGCGTGTTGTCAAACCGCTCGCCCATGCCCCCACGACTGAAGTAATCCTCGTAGTTGTTGTGGAATTGCGCGCCCTGGATGGTGTCGGCCTTCGGCCCCCACGCGTGGAACGAAGGGAAGCTGAAGAAACCGAACTGGCCGCGCCATCCGTCCATGAACACGCGCTGCTGCGGCGGCTTTGGCCCGACGCGCTGGAAGCCCAGCGAGCTGGAATACTCGACGCGCGTCCGCCCGGCCTGGCCGCCCTTGGTTTCGATGACGACGGCCCCATTGGCCGCCCGCACACCGTAGAGAGCCGCCGCGCTTGGGCCTTTCAGCACGGACACTGACTCGATGTCGTCCGAGTTGATGTCGATGGCGCCGTTGGAGAAGGCAAAGCCTCCCGACCCTCGGCTGCCCTGGAACGTCTCGTTGCTAATGGGCACGCCATCAACGATAAATAGCGGCTGGTTGTTGGCGCCCGGATCGAGCGAGGTAACGCCACGCAGCACGATCCGCGAGGACTGCCCTGGCGAACCGCCCGTGCTCGTGATCTGCGCGCCCGCGACCTTACCGCGGAGTGCGTCCACGATATTACCTTCCTCGGTGTCCGCTAGGTCGGCCCCCGACACCTCCTGCACGGCGTAGCCTAGCGACCGCTCTTCGCGCTCGACGCCCAGCGCCGTCACGACCACGTCGCGGAGCTGTTGCACGCGCGGCTGCAATGCGATGTCGATGGTCGACCGCCCACCCACGGCAACGGTCTGCGTGGCGTAGCCCACAAACGAGAAGCTGAGCGAGTCCGCGGTGGCTGGGACACTCAGGTCGTACTCCCCCTGGCGATCTGTGGTGGTGCCCGTGTTGGTCCCCACCGCAACGACGTTGACGCCGGGCAGCGGCTCACCGTCTTGCGCGTCTGTGACGAGGCCGCTAACCGTTTGGCCTTGCGCGTAAACAGCGCTCCCCTCCAACGAAAACGCGCCCATGAGAAGAAGGACGACCGCCGCCATGCATGCTTTGCGTATTGATGACATCATAATCTTGATAGCAAGGGGTCCGGGTGATGAACGACCGTTCGTCTCCAGGCAACCAGCGGTTCGCTTTCCGACGTTGCCAACCGTGGGGGTAACACGGAGCGAACATTCTATCAGTATGGTATTAAAGAAGGGTGCCTACAAAAAGCACCAATTTTGACTTTGGGATGGGACCAATTGACGAACCACCGCTCCGCCATGACCCCCACATCGACCGCCCTCGTCCTTAATGCCGTTGATCTGGACCGATCGGCCGACCCGCCGCTGTACCGGCAGTTGTACAGTGGCATCCGGCATGCCATCCTCTCCCATCAGCTCCTGCCCGGCATGCGGCTCCCGGCCAGCCGTACGCTGGCGGATGCACTGGGCGTTTCGCGCAACACCGTCCTGGAGGCGTTCGATCAGCTCAGTGCCGAGGGTTACCTCGAAGCCCGCGTCGGCGCGGGAACGTTCGTCACGCACGAGCTGCCCGACAAGCTCCTGCGCGTTCGCGGCGACGATCGCCTGGGAGACGCCGACTCGTCAGCACGCACCGCTCCCGATGACACCCACCTGTCCGAGCGGGGACAGCTGCTGACCGGCCTCGAACTGTCCGCCTTCCGCGATCATGAGCGCCCCCGGGCGTTTCGCCCTGGCATCCCTGCGCTCGACGCGTTTCCCATTGAGACGTGGAGCCGGCTGACCACGCGGCGCTGGCGGAGCGTGCCCACCTCGATGCTGAGCTACAGCCAGTCGGCCGGCTACCCGTCGCTCCGTGAGGCCGTCGCCGACTACCTGCGCACGTCGCGCGGCGTCCGCTGCGATCCCAGCCAGGTCATCATCGTCTCGGGGACGCAACAGGCCATCACGCTCACCGCGCATGTGCTGCTCGCCCCCGACGATGTGGTGTGGATCGAAGATCCGGGCTATCCGCGAGCGCGTGGGGCCTTCCAGTGGGCCGGCGCCCACACCGTGCCGGTGCCCCTCGACGCGGAAGGGCTGAACCTCGACGCCGGCCGAAGCTTCGATGACACGGCCCGCCTGGCCTACGTCACTCCCTCCCACCAGTACCCGATGGGGATGACCATGAGCCTGCGCCGCCGACTGGAACTGATCGACTGGGCCGAGCAGTCGGATGCCTGGATTCTGGAGGACGACTACGACAGCGAGTACCGCTACGAAGGACGCCCCATCGCTGCGCTGCAAGGGTTGGACCACGCCGGGCGAACCATCTACGTGGGCACCTTCAGCAAGGTGCTCTTCCCCGCGCTCCGGCTGGGCTACCTGGTGGTCCCCAAAAACCTGGTGAACGCGTTTGTGGCCGCCCGCACGCTGGTCGACCGCTGTCCCCCGCTCATCCAGCAAATGGTCGTGGCCGACTTTATCAACGAGGGGCACTTCGAGCAGCACCTGCGCCGGATGCGCACCCTCTACGCTGCCCGACAGGCGGTCCTCGTCGAGGCCGTTGACGATCTGCTGGGCGACAGCCTGCGCATCAGCTCGGACAAGGCGGGGCTTCACCTGACCGGCTTGCTGGAGCCGGACCTGGATGACGCGGCCGTCTCGCGGACACTGCGGGAGAACGACGTGGTTGCGCCGCCGCTATCGTTCTACAGCGCGCACGACCGGGACCGGGGCGGCCTTGTGCTGGGCTACGCAGCCGTGGATGAGGACACGATCCGAAAGGGCGTCGCCCAGATCGCCGACGCAATCGACACCGTCCGCGGCGGCTCCGATCCAACGGGCTCTAGTCAGCGGACCGGCACGGTGAACAGCGCAGCGTAGAGGTCGACGCCGTACCACAGGTTGGCGAGGCGGATGTTTTCGTCCGGCGCGTGCTGGTTGTTGTCATGATTGGCGATCGGCACGATGATCGCCGGCGTGCCCAGCACTTGCTCGAACAGGAAGACCGGCAGCGTCCCGCCCAGCGTGGGTACGCGCAGCACCTCCTGCCCCGACGCGCGCTCCGCCGCCGCGATCACCTGGTTGGCGAGCGGCTGGTCTATCGACGCCCGGGAGGCCGGGTAGCCCGCTCCGCGCGTCACCTTCGCAACCCGCGGATGAGTCTGCAAGAGGCTGTCGGATGGCGTCTCGCGGACGATGTGGAACCCCTGGGCGCGGATGTGCTGCTCCACGAGATCCAGCATGTACTCCGGGTCGTTCCCCTTCACGAGCCGCACGCCGAGCGCCGCCGTGGCCGTCGACGGAATGATGTTACGCGCCTTGGCGCCCACGTTGCCACTCGCCAGTCCGCGGACGGTCAGCGAGGGGAGCAGCAGCCGCTCTTCGAGCCGCTCGCCGCCGCCCTCGGTACGGGCTAGCGCGAGTTCGTCTTTCAGTTGCTCATCGACGAGCGGGAGCGCCTCCAGCGCCGCGCGCTCGGCGTCCGTCAAGGGCTCGACCGTGTCGTAGAAGCCGTCGATCAGCACCTCACCGTCGGCGGATTTCATGCTGGCGAGCAGATCGGCCAGCATCTGCCCCGGCACGGGCGCCCAGTTGCCGTAATGCCCGCTGTGCAGCGGCCGGTTCGCGCCGTACACAGTGACCTCCAGCCCGGTCACGCCCCGCACGCCAAATACGACCTGCGGCTGGCGGCTTTGGTGCACCGGCCCATCGCAGAAGAGCCACAGGTCAACGTCCTCGAACCGATCGCGGTACTGGCTCAGGTACCGGTCCAGGTGCGGTGAGCCGCGCTCCTCTTCCCCATCGAACAGGAACACGATGTTCGAGGTGAGCGCGATGTCATTTTCTTGGAGTGCATCGAGCGTGGCGAGCAGCGCCGCGATGGGCGCCTTGTCGTCCCCCGCGCCGCGAGCGTAGAGGCGGGCTTCCGGATCGACCGATTCGCCGTCGTTCGGAAAATCGCGTGGTGTGCCGCCCTGCTGCATCGCCGCCGTGTAGAGCGTCGGCGTCCACGGGCCATGCGTCCAGCGGCTTGCGTCGACGGGCTGGCCGTCGTAGTGCACGTAGATGCCGAGCGTGCGCGTGGCCCCCGGCACGTCGATGCGCCCCGTCACAATAGGCGGCGCGCCGTCGACGTGCAGCACATCGAGCTCGACGCCGCGGGCGGCGAACTGCTGCTGGATGTGCCGCGCGTTCCGCCGGATGTTGACCGAGTCGCTCGCCACGTTCGGGATGCGCAGGAAGTCGGCGTAGCCGCGCAGGATCTGCGCTTCGTGCGCCTGCCGATGGCTCCGCGCCGCCTCGACCGCCGATTGGGCGTGGACGAGCGCTGGCAGCAGCGCGAGGACGAAGGTGAGCAAAGCGGACCGGAGCATGGAGCGGAAGTACCTGGTGGTGGATGTGGCGATACCGAACAATATAGCGTTCAACGCTACGAACAGGAAGCGGCCGGGGCCGACATCACCTCACGTTGCGTCGTTGGCTCCTGTGGGCGGTTGAGGAGCACGTCCCCCCGGCCGACGAGCCGCCGCCATCGAGGTTCAACGCCTCCATAGCTCGGCGGATGCGCATTGGCAGGAACGCCTTTTTGTATATTCGTGTTAGACACAGCACGGATAAGACACATATGCGCCTGACGTGGATTTCGAGTGGGATCCCGCCAAGCGAAAGGCCAACCTCAACAAGCACGGGGTCGACTTTGTTGATGCCGTTGAGGTGTTCGCTGGCGAGCACGTAACACTACGCTCCCCGCGTGACGACGAAGAACGCGAGGTCGCCATCGGTCTGCTACCGGCGTATGCGATACCGGAGCGATGGTCCGGGCGGCTGGCTACCGTCGTATTCGTTCGGCGCGGAGAGGAGGTCATACGCATCATTTCAGCCCGGAGGGCACGGAAAAATGAACGAGAACGCTATCGAACCACGCTCCTTGGAGACGATTAGAGAGATGGAGAGCCGTACCGATTGGAAACGGCTTCAGCAGATGAGTGATGAGGAGATCGAGGAGGCCGCTCGTGAGGACACCGACACTGTGCTCCTCGATGAGGCCTGGTTCCGCACGGCCCGCCTCGTGGTCCCCCGCGGCGAGAAAGAGCAGATCTCCATCCGCCTGGACCGGGACGTGCTGGACTATTTTCGCGCCGGGGGGCGAGGCTACCAGGCGCGCATCAACGACGTGCTCCGCGCTTACGTACTCTCAAAGCGGATCGAAGCGCAACGCGAGGTGCCGGAGGAAGACGGGTGATCCGTCGGAGGATGGACGTCTCTCTGTCCCCTCTTCTTCTTTACGTGCGGAGGAACCCAATCTGTTCTACCTTCACACGTCCAGTTCCTCCACGTCGCCGGCATGATTCATGATGAACTCGAAGCGGGCAGACGTGTCGCGGCCCATCAGGTCGCTGATCGTCTCCTCCGTCTGGTAGCGCTCCGTGTCGGGGATGGTGACCTCCAGCAGGCGGCGCGTCTGCGGGTCGAGCGTTGTCTCTTTCAGCGTCTTCGGCATCATCTCGCCGAGGCCCTTGAAGCGCTGGATGTCGACCTTCAGGTTCCGCCCGTCCTGCTTGATTTCATCGATGATGCGCTCCTTGTCGGCGTCATCGAGCGCCCAGTACGTCTCCTCCGCCGCATCGATGCGGTAGAGCGGCGGCTGGGCGATGTAGACGAACCCGCCTGTGATGAGCGGGCGCATGTAGCGATAGAAGAACGTGAGCAGCAGCGTGGCGATGTGATGGCCGTCCGAGTCGGCGTCCATCAGCAAGATCACCTTGTGGTAGCGGAGCGTCGTGAGATCGAGCGCGTCGCCAAGCCCACAGCCAAGCGCCTGCACGATGTTCGAGAGCTCCTTGTTGTTCTGCACGCGCTGGAGCGTAGCCTGCTCGGCGTTGAGCACCTTGCCGCGTAGCGGAAGCACGGCCTGGTGCGCCCGGTCGCGCCCCTGCTTCGCCGAGCCGCCTGCCGAGTCGCCCTCGACGATGAACAGCTCGCTCTCCGACGGCGTGTTCGACGAGCAGTCCGCCAGCTTGCCGGGCAGGTTGAGCCGCCGCTTCGCGCTCGTGCTCGACCGCGCCCGCGAGGCCGCCGACCGGCTCGCCCGCCGCGCCTTGGCCGCCTGGATGACGCGCGTGGCGATGGCCTCGCCCGTCGACGGATGATCGTTCAGGTACTGCTCGAGCTCCAGCCGCACGGTGCTGGCCACGAGCGAGCGCGCCGACGGGTTGTTCAGCTTGTCCTTCGTCTGCCCCTGAAACTGCGGGTCGACGAGGAAGAGGTTGACGATGCCGACGAGCCCCTCGCGGATGTCGTCGGCGATCACGTCGAGGCGATGCGGGACGAGGTCATGCGTGTCCATGTATGTGCGCAGCGCCTCGCGGACGGCGCTCTTCAGCCCCTGCTCGTGCGTCCCGCCGTCCTGCGTCGGGATGCCGTTCACGAACGTGTGCAGGTTCTCCTTCGGCGCCTCGGTCCACTGCAGCGCCACCTCCAGGCGGTTCTCGCCGTCGAGGCTGTCGTCGCGCAGCACGAAGAGATCGTCGTGGATCGGGCTGACCTGCAGCTCCTCGACGAGGTGCTCCAGATATTCGGCGATGCCTCCTTCGTGGTGGTACGTGTACCGATCCCCGTTCGCCTCGTCCTTGAAGACAATCTTGAGGTCGCGGTTCAGGTACGTCTTGACCTCCAGGTTCTCCTGGATCCAGCCGGTGTCGAACTCGACACTCTCGAAGATCTCCGGATCGGGCCGGAAGTAGATCGACGTGCCCGTGCCGCGCACGCTGTCGCGCACCGTCTGGAGCGGCGTCTGCGGCGTGCCGCGGGCGTAGCGCTGTTCGTACTCCGCGCCGTCGCGCTTCACCGTCGCCACCATCTCCTCGGAGAGGGCGTTCACGACGGACGCCCCTACGCCGTGCAAGCCGCCAGAGGTGATGTAGTTGGTCGCGTCGAACTTGCCGCCGGAGTGGAGCGTGGTGAGGATGAGCTCCACGGTGGGAATCCCCTTCTCCGGATGGTCGTCCACGGGGATGCCGCGGCCGTTGTCCGTCACCGTGACGCTGCGGCCGTCCGCGTGGAGGACGACCTCGATCTGTGAGGCGTAGCCGTTCGTCGCTTCGTCGACGGCGTTGTCGACCACTTCCCAGAGGAGGTGGTGCAGGCCCGGCTTGCCCGTGCCGCCGATGTACATGCCTGGGCGCTTCCGGACGGGCTCCAGGCCTTCCAGGACTTGAATGTCTTTGCCGGTATAGGTCGTCTGTGCCATGCGTGGGGAGTTACTGCGTGATGCGTTTCGGGTTGGGCGTTGTGGGTTGGGCGTTGAGACGTAGTATGCTACATCTGTGGCTGGGCAGGACGTGCATGCAGCGTAGCCTCGTGGAGGAGGGTGCGGAGCAGGCGACGAAAGGTGTCGGCGTTCACGTCGGGCCCCTGGGGCCGCAGGCGGTAGAGCCGGTGGCCGGCGGCGGCGATGATCGCGTCTTTCCGCGCGTCACGCGCCTGCTGCTCGGGGTTGTCGTGATGGCGGCTGTCGAGTTCAAAGAAATACGCTGGGCGGTAATCGTCGTGCGCGTCGAAGACGACGCAGTCGACGGTCGCCTTGAAGAAGTAGGCCCGTGCCTCGGACGAAAGCCGCGTCCGGATGGCCGCGAAGTCGATCAAGCTGCTGAGAGCAACGTTCGGGTAGGGCGTGAAGGTCGGGAAGGCGTCGCGGACGGCGCGGAAGAAGGCGGCCTCCTGCGGCGACTTGAAGAGGCTCGTCGTATGATCGGCCGCCGTTGCCGGGGTGGTAACGGTGACATGCACGCGATCCCGCGCGGGATGGTCCACCACGGCCCGCCGCGCTTCGAGGCGAGCGCTCGGAGCGCCATCGTCGGTCGGCGCGACGAGCGACGCGCACGGCTCGCGGTCTGGGCAGAAGCGGGCGTACTGGCGGGCGGTGCGCTCGTCGCCTTCGTCCAGGGGCCACTCCACGAGCCGCACGACGAGCGTCGCAAACCGGTCGGCATCGAGTCGGTAGATGCCGCCGCTGTGGAGCAGAATCATCGTCTCCAGCACCTCGGCCTGCCCGGCGGACAGTGCGCCGTCATCGAGCGCGGCGAAGAAGGTTTGCTCGAACGTGTCGAGCGCCCGCTGCACGAGATCGTCCTGCGCCGCGGCCCGCGGGTGCGCGTGGATGAGCGCCAGCAGCGCGGGCCAGTCCTCCGCATGCGTGAGCCGGTAAATCCGTTCGTGGTCGAGCATCATCTACATCGATTTATAGCGGGAGATACACCACTCTGGCTTTCCATTCGTTCGGCTCGCTGTAGCGCGTAGCGAGAAGCACATCATCCGCACCGATTCCAGCCGACAGATCCAGCGGGATGATGAGGACGCCTGGCATGGACTGATCTTTTGAAATCCGTTCGTAGGCATGCGGATTATGTTATTGTCGAAGTTCTCATCTGCCGCCCACCAGATCACGGGTTCTTCTTCCTCCCCTCCTTGTGAGCAAGGAGCCGCTCGCGCAGCGCCCGAACGTCAGCTTTCGACCCGACTTGAGCGCGTACAGACTCGGCATGCTGATTCTGCTGAGCCATGTACCGCCGTACCTCGTCCCGGTGACGCAGGTAGTAACCGACCACGGCGTACACGTCGGCCAGGTTTAGCGCAGGGAACCGCTGCACGATTTCTTCCGGGGTGGCGCCTTGGTCGAAGACGTGAATCACCGTCTCCAGCGGCACGCGCGTCTCGGCGACGCGCACCGTCTCATCGGCATCTGTTTGGAGTGGAATCCGTGGGCTCCAGATTTCCATAGGATGAGTGATCAGCGATGTCCATGACGGTTCGGCATGCCTCCTTCATCATACACCGCTTGTACGTCATCGAGGATGCGATCGCGCAAATGCGGACTGAGCGACGCTTCTGTCACCAAATCCACATCACGACCCAACGCCTCAGCGATCTCGCGCTCGATGCGGACCAGATCGATGAGGCTCTTCCGTTTTGAAGAGCGGGCAAGCAGATCCACGTCGCTCTCCGGCGTAGCATTACCGCGGAGCAGCAATCCAAACAGTCCAAGGAACCGAATGTCGTTTCGCTGGCATATAGCAGCCAGCTTTTCTTGATCGATCTTTGCGGTGAGCATCATCGTTTGTGGGGTAAGTGGTCAGCCTGCTCCGTTCAGCGTCACCTCGATGGGGGCGGGGAAGACCTCGGCGAGGTAGCCGCGCTTGATGACAAGCGTGCCCTTGTTGCCGCGGTTCGTCACGTCGAACTTGGTGGTGCGCACGATCTCGTCGCGGCCGCGGTTCGTCTGCACGTGCAGGCCGTCGCGGGCGGCGTCGGAGAGCGTCCAGCCGATGACGCGGTCGCTCTCCTCCAGCCGGATGACGACGACGCCCTTCGCCGCGCCCTTGTACACCGAAATCTGGTGCACGGGGAAGATCAGCACGCGGCCGTTGTGTGAGGCGAGGCACACGTTCTCATGACCCGCGGCGATGAAGGCGCCGATCACTTCGTCGCCGTCGCCCAGGCGCATGTACTTGCGGCCCGTCACCGTCGACGGCTCGGTGAAGCCCTCGATGGTGAACCGCGTGGCCTGCCCCTGCTTCGTGATGGCGACGAGGTACGGCGCGCCGTCGTATCCATCGGCCGCGTCCTCGCCGAAGAGCGTGCCCTGCTCCGCCGGCTCGGGCGGGACGGCATCGGGCAGCACGCGCTCGTCGAAGCTCACGACGCCCACCACCCGCTCCTTGTCGTCGAACGAAAAGAGCTTCTGCACGGGATCGCCGTAGCCGGTGGTGCTCGGGATGTCGGCCGCGCGGGCCGTGTAGCAGCTGCCGTAGTTCGTGAAGAAGCCGACCGTGGCGCGCGTCGACGCCGGCAGCACCCAGCCGACTGCGTCCCCGTCGCGCACGCGGATGCTCTCGACATCGGTGTACGAGCCCTGCCGCTTCACCCAGCCGTCGCGGGTGACGATGACGTACACGTCTTCGTCGATGATGTAGTCTTCTTCCGTATACTCGATCTGCGCGTCGGGGCCGGCGATCTCGGAGCGGCGGTCGTCGGCATAGGCGTTCTTGACCTCGCGCAACTCGTCGCGGATGAGGCGCCAGCGCGCGTCGTCGTCGGCCAAGAGCGCGCGGAGGGCCTCGGCTTTCGCTTCCTTTTCCTCCAGCTCGGTGCGGATGGCCTCAATTTCCATCTGGGACAGGCGGTACAGCTTGGTCTCCAGGATGGCGTCGGTCTGCGCGTCGTCGAGGCGGAAGCGGTGCATGAGCCGCTGCGCCGCGTCTTGCTTGTTCTTCGACGAGCGGATCATCTTGATCGCCTCGTCCAGCGCGTCAAAGAGGATCGCGAAGCCCTTGAGGAGGTGGATCCGCTTTTCGAGCTTCTCCAGATCGTACTGCAGCCGCCGCGTCACCACCTCCATCCGGAAGTCGAGGAAGTGGCGCAGGATGGCGTACAGGTCCACCTGCTTCGGCCCCGGAACCGAATGACTCGCACCGTCCGCGTTGTCCGCACTATCGTCCGTCTCATCGGACGGCACGAGGCAGGTCAGGTTGACGTGGAAGCGCGTCTGCAGGTCGGTGTGCTTGAAGAGGTAGGCCATGGCGGCCTCAGCGTCGGAGCCACGCTTCAGCTCCAGCACGATGCGCACGTCGTCGGTCGACTCGTCGCGCACGTTGGAGAGCTGCGGGACGTTCTCGTCGGCGATGTGGTCGGCGATCTTTTCGACGATCTTGCTTTTGTCGACGCCGTACGGGATCGACTCGATGATCGCGCGCGTCTTGCCCTTCATCCGGTACTCGCCGCGCAGCTCGACCGTGCCGCGGCCCGTCTCGTAGATGTCGAGCAGTTCCTCTTTCGTGTTGAGGATACGCCCCCCCGTCGGGAAGTCCGGCCCGTGAATGAACTTGTCGACGAGCGTCGCGATGCGGGCGTTCGGCGACTTGATCATGTAGATGCAGGCGTCGATCACCTCGCCCAGATTGTGCGGCGGGATGTTCGTCGCCATCCCCACGGCGATGCCGCTCGCGCCGTTGACGAGCAGGTTGGGCACCTTCGCAGGCAGCACGATGGGCTCAGAGAGCGTCCCGTCGAAGTTCGGCCGGAAGTCGACGGTCTGCTTGCGGATTTCCTCCAGCATCTCCATCGAGAGCGGGCGGAGCTTGGCCTCCGTGTAGCGCATGGCGGCGGGGTTGTCACCATCCAGCGAGCCGAAGTTGCCGTGCCCGTCCACGAGCGGCGCGCGCAGCGAGAAGTCCTGCGCCATGCGCACCATCGCGTCGTAGATGGCCTGATCGCCGTGCGGATGGTACTTGCCCATCGTGTCCCCGACGATGGTCGCACTCTTGCGAAACCGCTTGTCCGGATAGAGCCGCAGGTTATTGAACATCGCATACAGGATGCGGCGCTGCACGGGCTTGAGGCCATCGCGGATGTCCGGCAGGGCGCGGCTGGTAATAACGGACAACGCGTAGTTGAGATACCGCTCGCGGGCGGTCTCGTGCAGCGGGATGGTTTTCGTTACGGGCATTTGTCTCTTTCAATAACGGATTTATTCAGTGCCAATCACACGATAATATACACGCATGTCACCGCAGTGTCAGGGGAGCTTTGTGAGAATGGGAGAAAGGGGGAGCGGGGGCACTCCAGACTGCTCCCGTGCTCCCTCTCCCCATGCCCTCTTTCCCGGTCTCAGTACGCTAGCGTGAAGTAGTCTTCCTTCCGGTCGGCGTGCAGGCGGAGGACATTCGCCTTCGTCATGCTAATCAGCGTCTCGGAGGCGCGGCCGGACGGGATGTTGGCGAGCTGCGCGAACTGCGCGACGGTGATCCGCCCGTAATCGTTCAGGTAGCGCATCAGGAGCGACTCCTTCTCGCCAAACTGGACGGTTACGCCGTCGTCTTTTTCACCGTTGCGCATGAGCTCGATGGACTCGGGACTGGCCTCGACGCTCATCTCGCGCACCCGCACGTACGCCGTGCCCTCCGTGCCGTCGGCGATCAGTTCGTGGGGCTTCTCACGGCTCTCGGGCACATTGACGACAATCACGTCGCGCCGCGGCGCAATGACGACGCGCTCGGTCTCATACGCGACCTCCGGCCAGCAGTGGTTCTTGACGGCGTGGCGCAGCATGAACTCCTCCTCGGCCGTATCGTCCACACCGGTCAGCGTGCCATCGTCGCCGACGCCGAGCAGGATGCGGCCGCCGTCGGTGTTGGCCAGCGCGATGAGTTCTTTGGCAATGCGCTCCGGCCGCGGCACGCGGCGCTTGAATTCCAAGCTGGGCCCCTCCCCTAAAGCGGCCAGTTGTTTCAGTTCCTGAAACGTCATTCATCTGTGGGGCTGAATCGTCAGATCGCACGGTTCCGGGCCTCGACCACACTCCTCGACCGGACGCTACGGCGTCTCGTCTTGAAGTGCATCGGGCAGCCAGTTTTCACGCTTGGCCGAGCGCGTCATCAGCTCATCGACGGCGGTATCGGGGGCTTTGTGTTCGAAGAGAATGGCGTACACGGCTTCGGTAATGGGCATCTCGATGCCATGGCGCCGGGCGAGGTCACGCACCGATTCGGTCGTGCGGACGCCCTCGGCGACCATGCTCATCTCCGACTCGATGTCGTCCAGCGTCTTCCCACGACCAATCTGCTCGCCCACGTAGCGGTTGCGGCTGTGCCGGCTCATGCAAGTGACGACCAGGTCGCCGATGCCGGCCAGGCCGGCAAACGTGGAGGCGCGGGCGCCCATGGCCAATCCGAGGCGCCGAATTTCGGCGATGCCGCGCGTGATGATCGCGGCCTTGGCGTTGTCGCCGTAGCCCACCCCGTCGCAGATGCCCGCGGCAATGGCGAGCACGTTCTTCACCGATCCACCAATCTCGACGCCCACCACGTCGGTATTCACGTACACGCGGAGGCGCCTCGTCATAAACACGGACTGGATGTGCTCGGCAACGGACTCGGAGGGCGCCGCGGCCACTACGGTCGTGGGCTGGCCCTCGGCGACTTCCTCGGCGTGGCTGGGTCCGTACAGCACGCCAATGCGCTCGGTGGGCACGACCTCGAGCACCTCGTCGAGCACCTCGGTGGTGCGCTTCAAGGTCCGGTTCTCGATGCCTTTGGCGAGCGAGACAACTGTCAGATCGGGACGCGCGTATACCTGGATGCGTTCGGCCAGGTCGCGAATGGCCTGCGACGGCGTCGCGATCACCCAGAAATTAGCGGAGGTCGCGGCCTCCTCGAGGTCCGACGTAATGCGCACCTCCTCCGGAATCACGACATTCGGCAGATACGTGGGGTTGTGACGCGTCTCGCGCATCGTCGTCGCCGCCTCCGGTCGTCGGGCCCATAGGGTAACGACCCGGCTCGCCTGGGAGAGACGGACCGAGAGCGCCGTGCCCCAGCTTCCTGCCCCGAACATGGCCACATGCCGCGCCATGGCGATCAATAATTCCTCAGAAGAATGTGCACGACCCGCCTACCAGCGCTTGGACCTCCGCGGTCCCCATTGGGCTTCCAGCCCATCGAGGACGGTGGAGCGCCGCGCCCTGCAAGCGCCCTCTCAGAGCTCCCCGCGCCCCCGCATGCCCTTCGCCGGCCGGAAAGACTGGACGCGGTTCTCATTACCCTGCATCAGCCGCTTGATGTTGGAACGATGGGCGAAGATGATGCCCGCAGCCATAACGGCCCCGAAGACCAGCAAACTCGGATCCAGCGACTCGATGTCGAACACGTATCGACGAATCGCGACGGCCGAGGGAAACGCAATGGCGGCCGTAATGGATGCCAGCGAGACGTAGCGGAAGCTGATGAGTACGGCGACAAACACGCCGAGCGCGATGGCCGTGGTGACGGGCGTCAGGGCAAAGAGGACGCCTGCGGCGGTGTTCATACCCTTGCCGCCCTGGAATTTGGCCCAGACGGGAAACATGTGTCCGAGGATGGCCACCAGACCCGCTGCGAGACACACGACGGTCGTCGCTTGCCACGGCACGAGGCCCCACGTCGGCAGCGGATCGATGCGGAGCAGTGGCGCAATGACCCCGGCGGCCAAAAGCCCCTTCCCAAGGTCGACCACCGTGGAGACTACACCCGCCTTCCAGCCGAGCACGCGAAACGCATTCGTCGCGCCGGCATTGCCACTGCCGTGCTCACGCAGGTCGATGCTGTACAGCAGCTTGCCGGTCCACAAGCTGCCTGGGATGGAACCCACGAGGTAACTCAGAAACATGATGACGACCACTGAAATCATGGCGATGCACCCCTCGATACGTGATTAGAATCGTTATAGATGCTGCTCCCTATGGGTTGAGCATAATCAATACGCTAGGAAGCGGCCGATGTGCCCTCGTCTCCCCCGCCCTCTCGCACGCGCCCGACGACCGTGGGCGTCTCTCCCGCCCCACGGAGCGTCTCCAGCGCTTCATCGACACGGGCGTCCGGCACCACGGCAACGAGCCCGATGCCAAGGTTGAACGTCCGCCGCATGTCGTCTTCCGGAACCTCCCCCACCGTCTGGATCAGATCGAACACGGCCGGCCGCGGCCATGCGCTGTAGTCGACGTCTGCCGTCAACCCATCGGGGAGGACACGACGCGTGTTGTCGGGAAGGCCGCCGCCCGTGATGTGCGCCAGCGCATGCGCCAGGTCGGCTTCTATCAACGTCTGGATGACGTCGAGGTACGAACGGTGCACGCGGAGCAGTTCCTCACCGATCGTCGCGCCGCCCAGTACGTCCGGCGCATCGTCGATAGCGTACGCGTCAAAGAGCACCGTGCGCGCCAGCGTGTAGCCGTTGGTGTGCACCCCGTTCGACGGGAGGCCGACGAGCACGTCGCCAGCCTCGACCCGGCTCCCATCTAGGATCCGATCTTTCTCGACGATCCCCACGATGGTGCCGGCCAGGTCGTACTCGCCCTCGGCATACAGATCAGGCATCTCGGCCGTCTCCCCGCCGACAAGCGCGCATCCATTCTCCTTGCACGCGGTCACGAATCCAGCCACGACGTGCTCGGCCACGTCCGGCTCCAACGCGCCTGTCGCGAAGTAATCCAGAAAGTAGAGCGGCTCCGCCCCGCACACGGCGATGTCGTTCACGCAGTGGTTGACGAGATCCTGCCCGATGGTATCGTGACGGCCCGCACGCACGGCCACCTTGAGCTTCGTGCCCACGCCATCGATGGACGAGACGAGCACGGGCCGGTCGTAGTCCGTGAGGTCCAGTTCGAAGAAGGAACCGAACGCCCCGATGTCAGCGAGCACGCCGGGCGTGAACGTCTCCCGCACCATAGGTCCAATGCGGCGCACGGTTTCGTCGCCGGCCTCGATGTTGACGCCGGCTTCCCGATAGGTGGTCATGACAAGCTTCGAGCAGATTAATGAATCCGGGTTGCGGGATATTCTTGTATTGCTGGAGGGACGGCGGACCATGGACCGAGGACGGTCTGAGCAACACCACGAAGGCGGTCCTTCATCCACGGTTGTCGTCTTTCGGCAATGAGCGTGCAGGCCACAACGTGCGTCAATTCCATGAGGGATGGATCAGGACCGTCCGGCAGCCTTTCCGAATACGGCCTGCAGGTTGATCTGCATGCGGCGGAAGAACGAAAGGTCGAGCGGCTCGGACCACACGTCGTAATCGCGCCGCTCGATTTCGTGGAGCATCTCCAGGGCCCCATGCCACCAGCGCTTGAGCGCAAACCGCCGCCGGAACGACAGGTCGCGGATCAGGCTCTGGCCTTGCCCCAAGGCATCCCGCGCTCGGATGGATTGCTTCCACAGCAAACGCCGCACACCCTCATCCACGTCGCCGGCCTTGAGCTGCGCCACGGTCACGCCCCGCTGCTCCAGATCGGTCATCGGCATGAAAAGCTGGTCGCGATCCAGATCGTCAGCAAGCGTCATCAGGCGGCCGACGAAGAAGAAGCCACGGCTCAGTTCGTCGATGGATCGGAGCTGCCAGGACCGGTCGACGCCTGCCAGGCCGGCAAGCAAGCGCGCATGGGCCACCGCCCAGCGCCGAATGAACACGTTCAGGTCCTCAGGCGCTTCGAAGCGGACGGTGCCGAGGAGCGTCCTGGCCGCATCGACCTGATCGGCAAGCAGCTCCGCCGAGAGGTCGTGCGCCTGGCAGGCCTCATACGCCGCCTGCCACACGGGCTCACGAAGCAGCTGAAGCGGTTGGCCTTCGAGGACGCGCTGCCGATCCGCCTCAAAGACGTTGCCGTATGCGGTGCCGGCCCCGTTTCGGCTGGGCGGCTGTACCTCCAACAAACTGAGGTGCCACTGCCAGAGCGCCTGCCCGGCGCCTCGGAGACGATGGGACCAGTCGTCATAAAACGGACGAGGCAGTTCCGACCAAGGGTGAGGCATGCCCGTAGAAGGATCAAACGAAACAAAAACGGAGGACCAGCGAACCAGCGGCGCGCTCAACATAACAAAAAAAGGGGAGCCTGTCGGCCCCCCTGGGATTCCGATGGCGTGTGCCGATCAAACGTTGGCGAACTCCTTCTTCACCACGCCGATCTGGCTGCCTTCCATGACCATCTGGATCTCCCGCTCGGTCAGGTCGTGCTCGGCGACGAAGGTTCTGTCTTTCGTCGCGTTGTAAACTTCGACCTCGTGTCCGTTCTGCACCTGATCGCGCAGATTGCGGAACTGGAGCGTGTCGCCCTGATCGATGGCGTCGTAATTGGCATCGTCCGTGAACGTCAGCGGCAGGATGCCGAAGTTGGCGAGGTTCTGCCGGTGGATCCGCGCGAAGCTCTTGGCGATCTTCACGCGCGTCCCGAGCCAGCGCGGCGCCAGCGCGGCGTGCTCGCGGCTGGAGCCCTGCCCGTAGTTCGTGCCGGCCACGATGGAGTGGCCCGTGTCGCGCATCTCCTGGCTCCGCTCGAAGAAGCTCTCGTCGACCTGCTCGAAGACGAACTCCGAGATCTTCGGGATATTGGAGCGATACGGCAGGATGCGCGAGCCGGCCGGCATGATCTCATCGGTCGAGACGTCGTCGCCGAGCTTGAGAAGCACCGGCAGGTCGAGCTCGTCCGGCAGCTCATCGAACTGCGGGAGCGAGACCACGTTGGGGCCTTTCTCCAGCTCCAGCCCCTGCGCCTCAGCGGCCGAGGGCGGCTCCACGAGCTGATCGGTGTTGACGATGATGTCCTCCGGCTCCTTCACGTGCGGATAGCTCATCCCGAAGATCTCTTCCAGATCGCGGGGATCGGTGATCTTGCCAGTGAGCGCCGAGGCCGCCGCCGTCTCAGGACTCACGAGGTACACGGCGTCCTCCTTCGTGCCGGAGCGGCCCGGGAAGTTGCGCGGCACCGTGCGGAGCGAAATCTGCCCCGTGGCGGGCGCCTGCCCCATGCCGATGCACCCGTTGCAGCCGGCCTGGTGGATGCGCGCGCCAGCTCGCGTGAGCTTCTGCAGGTGGCCCGTGTTCATCAAGTTCTCCAGAATCTGTCGCGAGGTGGGATTCACGTCGAACGAGACGCGATCGTGCACCTGCTTCCCATCGACGATTTCGGCGGCGACGGCAAAGTCGCGGAAGCCGGGATTCGCCGAGGATCCGACGTACGTTTGGTAGATCTCCTGCCCTTCGACCTCGCGCACCGGCACTACGTTACCCGGACTCGATGGCTTGGCGATGAGCGGGACAAGCTCGGACAGGTCGATCTCCTCGTACACGTCGTAATCGGCGTCCGGATCGGCCTTGATTTCCTGCCAGTCGTCTTCGCGGCCCTGCGAGCGGAGGAAGCGTTTGACTTCGTCGTCCGACGGGAAGACGGTGCTCGTCGCGCCGAGCTCGGTGCCCATGTTGGCGACGACGTGCCGATCCATGCAGCTCAGGCTGTCGAGGCCCGGACCGTAGTATTCGATGATGCGGTTTACGCCGCCGTCGACGTCGTGGCGGCGGA
>CAYFRX010000007.1:0-32565 GCA_964345515.1 uncultured Rhodothermales bacterium | reverse complement strand
TCTCGATCTTTCCGGGAAGGTGCCCTTCTCGCGAGGGAAAATCAACATACCAGCTTCTTACAGGTAGGAGGGCCAGTAGCCGATAACGACGTGTGCCGCTGGCCGGCGCGGATCGCGTGGGCACGCGCCGCAGGCCGCCTTCACGATGCCCGCGCTTCCACGATGCCCGCTCGCACCCTGATCTCTGCAATAGACTTCCAGGCGACATGCGCCGCTTCGCCATCTGGGCGGTTTTCGCTCTTATCCTTTACTGGCTTGTCACACACCCGGGCCTCCGGCCTACCACGGCGCCCACGTGGACCTCGGACATCCCAATCCGTTCTGCGGACAGTTCACCCCACTGGTGACCACGGTCATTGGTGGAGACCGTGGTCGCAGTAGCAATGAGTGAGCGCCAACGAGAAGAGCGCCAACGAGAAGAGCGGGGGGCGGGCAGGAGGTTGTGGAGTCACCCTGGAGTTGCACCGGTCAGAATCCCCTTGCCTCCTCTGCAGCCTGTTTGTCGCCTTCATGCGATGGAGGGGGCATCGTCTTTGCGGGCGTCGATGCTGAACTATCCTTCTACGTCCTGATGGCGGCGAGTGCAGCCTAGACCTCTACAAGCCGGTCGTGGATACAAGCCAGTCATGGATTTGATCGTAGACCGCGCGCCGGTCCAGCAGGTCGAAGTGGTTCATGCCAAAGCATACCCGCCGGTGCGACGGCGAGAGGGAGAGCGACCGTGCAGCCTTCTCATGAAGTCCGAGCGCGCTCGGGACCGTCACGAGCCCGTCTCCTTGAAGTCCCGCGGCCGTCCCGAGATCGAAGACCGCCCGGCCGGAACCAGTGGCTAAGCTGGAACCAGTGGTCTCGCGGCCCGGATCCGGTTGTTGGCTCGCGGCAATGGCGAAACCCTCCACGTCGCCAGGAAGGGGGACGATCGCGTGCGGCCTCAGGCGGCGCGAGGCGTTCTCACCGTCTCCCCTTTCACCGGGGATCCTCCTACCGGTGGTGGACCCTTACAAAACGGCGGATCGAAATTGTTCAGTTCCTAGTTAATATGAGCCACCATTAAAAAAGCAGCCCTCACGTCGTGTGAAGACTGCTGTTGCTGTCGGGGTGCCCGGATTTGAACCGGGGACCTCTTCGTCCCGAACGAAGCGCGCTACCTGGCTGCGCCACACCCCGATTGTATGTGCGCTCTCTTGTAAGAGCAGTGCATCGAAAGGATCCAAAGTATATGCGTCGGCCGTCGGGGCGTGCAACGCCAGGGGGCGGAGTTCAAGCGGTTTCCACATTCGATCCGTGATGCACGGGCCGAACCCCACACGCCTCACGCGATCTCGCCTCACCGCTCAAATTTGGCGTACATCGCGTCGATTTCATCGGCAAAGCGCTCTTCGATGACATTCCGCTTCATTTTCATGGTGGGCGTCAACGTGCCGTTCTCGACGGTGAATGGTTCGGCCAGCAGCTTGAAGTCACGAATTTTCTCGTGCGCTGGCGCGTTCTTCCCGTACTCGCGGAAGGTCTGCCGGAAGAGATCGCGGACGTCGGGCTCCGCCAGGAGGGCTTCGTCGCTCAGTGTCTCCTCGTCGATCTTGTGATCGCGGGCACGCATGCGGAGCGTCTCGAAGTCGGGCACGACGAGCGCCGTCAGGAACGGCCGCCTCTCGCCGATGACGACGATCTGGTCGAACCACGGTTGCGTCTTGAACTCGTCTTCGATGGGCCCCGGATAGACGTTTTTCCCGCCCTGCGAGACGATCATGTGCTTGATGCGGTCGGTCACCATCAGGTAGCCGCCGTCGAAGCGGCCGATGTCGCCCGTATGGTACCAGCCGTCGGGGTCGAAGGCGGCGCGCGTCTCCTCGGGACGCTTCCAGTATTCCTTCATCACGTTCGACCCCTTCGCGATGATCTCGCCCTCCTCCGTCGTCAGGTCCGACGGGTAGTCGTCCCCGCGCTGGCGACCGATGATTTCGCTATCCTCCAGGTGCTGGATTGCGACGGTGACGCCGGGCAGCACGTGGCCCACCGTGCCGTAGCGGGGCGTGTCCATCGGGTTCGCCGACAGCACCGGGGCCGTCTCGGTGAGCCCGTACCCTTCGATGATCTTGATGCCCGCCGCCTGGAAGAAGAGCCCGATCTTTTTGGGCAGCGCGGCCCCGCCGGAGACGGCAAACTTGAGGTTGCCGCCCAACTTCTCGTGAAGCTTCGAAAAGACGAGTCGATGCGCCACGTTCTGCTGCGCCTTCAGGAGCGGGCCCGGCGATCCGTTGCGCCGGGCCTGCACCGTCTTCTTCCCCGTCCGCACGGCCCAGTCGAAGATTTTTTCCTTCACGACCGAGCCTTCGCTCGCTTGCTTGGTGATGAGGTTGTAGACCTTCTCGAAGAGGCGCGGCACGGAGATCATCACCGTGGGCGACTCCTCGACGAGGTTCTGGCTCACGGCCTCGACGCTCTCGGCGTAGCTGATCGTGGCCCCGGCGGCGAGCACGGCCGTGTAGCCAGCCGTCCGCTCGAACGAGTGGCACAGCGGCAGGAAGGAAAGGTGGTGGTCGTCTGGGCCGAAGGGCACGCGGTTGAGCGCGGCCTTCGCGTTGGAGCAGAAGTTTTCGTGGGTCAGCACGACGCCTTTCGGCTGGCCTGTGGTGCCGCTCGTGTAGATGAGCGCACTCGTGTCGTCGGGCGTGACGGCGTCGGCGAGGGGCGCGAGGGTGCCCTCGTGGGCCGACCAGTAGTCGGCGCCGGCCGCCATCGCGTCGTCCCAGTGGGTGAAGGGGGGCGGTGCGTTGTCGGGCAGGTCGCTCATCACGACGACGCCCTCGAGGTCCGGACACGCGTCGAAGATGGCTTCCGCCTTTTTGCGCTGAATGGGGACCGAGACGACGAGGATCCGCGCCCCCGAGTCGCGCGCAATGTAGCCGACCTTTTGCTCAGGCAGCGACGTGTAGATGGACACGTTGATGCCGCCGATCAACTGCGTGGCCAGGTCCGTGATGGCCCACTCCGGCCGGTTCTCGGAGAGGATGGCCACGCGGTCGCCCGATCGGATGCCCTGCTGATGGAGATAGCCCGCAACCGCCTGCACGCGCTCCTCCAGCGCTTCCCACGAGATACCCGTCCACTGCTTCGTGTTCTTGTCCTTGTACCGCATCACCGTGCGGTCCTGGCCGCGATAGCGGTCGACCAGGTGCGTGAACAGCTCCGGTATCGTGTCGAAAGGAACCTGTGCAGGCATAGAGCACCGAACGAACTAGGTGGGGAGGGGGCTAAAAGGGCTTCCACACGCGTACAGGAAAGCCGATATCCTGTTTCGGAGACCGGCGGCGTCCGGGGCCGTCACGCGTCGATGCCGACAGCTTCCTCGATGGGGGACAGGTTGTCGCGTGCGATGAGCCGCACGAGCTCCTCCTTGATCGACTTCACAACCCCCGGACCCTGATAGACGAGCCCCGTGTACAGCTGGACGAGCGACGCCCCGGCGCGGATCTTTGCGTACGCGGCCTCCGCCGAGTCGACGCCGCCCACGCCGATAATCGGGATGGTCCCCTCGGTGGCCTGGTAGAGGTAGCGGACGAGCAGCGTGGAGCGCCGGGCGAGGGGTCGACCGCTCATGCCGCCCGCCCCAATCTCGCGTAGCCTGTCATCGGAGGCCGTCATGCCGGAGCGGTCGGGGGCCGTGTTCGACGCGATGAAGCCATGGATGCCGTGCGTCTGGGCCACGCCGATGACCTCGTCGAGCTGGCTGTCAAAGACGACGTGGTCGCTGTGCGGGGGCGAAAGCTTGATCAGGACGGGTACGTCCAGGTCGAGGCGCCGGCGCTCCTCGACGATGACCGCCAGCAGGTCGTCCAGTGCTTCCGGATCCTCGAACGTCTTGCCATTCTGCGTATTGGGACACGAGACGTTGAGCGCGATGTAGTGGGCTTCCGGGGCGAGGATCGAAAAGCTCGTCCGGAAGTCCTCCAGCGCCGCTTCGCCCGTGATTGTCGGGTCGTGCGTTTTGACGATGTTGATTCCCAGCGGCCGCCACCGCTGATTTTCGGTCTCTTGAATCCGTTTCGCGATGGCGCGCGCACCATCGTTGTTAAGGCCCATGCGGTTGATGAGCGCCTCGTCTCCGGGCACGCGGAAGGCTCGCGGCCGCGCGTTGCCTTCGGACGGCTGGGCGCTCACCGAGCCGACCTCCACGAAGCCGAAGCCCACCTTCTCCCAAAGGGGAAGCAACTGCGCATTCTTGTCGAACCCGGCGGCCAGCCCGATTGGATTCGGGAATTCGATACCCCACAGCTTCTGCCGCAGGAGACCCCGCTCGAATTCGTAGAGCGGCTCGACCATCGACGGGTTGATTTTTTGCACGAGTTGGGCCGTTCGCATACCCGCGGAGTGGGCACGCTCGGCGTCCATGCTAAACAGCAGCGGGCGAAGCAGACGGTACATGGTCAGTCAATCGGTTGGAGCAGGGTTGACAGGGAGCAGCGCGGCGGGCGATCTTGGCATCGGTCCGTGCCATCGGAACGCAAATCCCGATCCTTTGCCCCCAAGGTAGATGATGCGTGTCAGAATTTCACAGGTCGATGCCTTCACGTCTCGTGCCTTCGCTGGAAATCCCGCTGCGGTCTGCGTGCTCCCCGCTGTGCGCTCGGCCGAATGGATGCAGCAGGTGGCACGCGAAATGAACCTGTCGGAGACGGCGTTCTTGCAGCGCCGCGACGACGGGTTTGCGCTCCGCTGGTTCACGCCCACCCACGAGGTCGACCTTTGCGGGCACGCCACGCTGGCCAGCGCGCATGTGCTGTGGACCGAAGGGCACCTGCCCGACGACGAGCCTGCCGTCTTCCACACGAAAAGTGGAACGCTCACGGCCCGTGCCCGCGACGGATGGATTGCGATGGATTTTCCAGCCGAGCCGCTGACGCCTGCCGTGGCGCCGACCGCGCTCCTCGACGCCCTCGACGTGGATCCGGCCTTCGTAGGGCGCAACCGGATGGATTACGGGCTCCTGCTCGACAGCGAAGCCGCCGTGCGCGCTGTCGACCCCGACTTCAATCAACTCGCCACCGTCGATACGCGCGGCGCGTTCGTCACTGCGCCGGCCGAGGAGGAGGCCGACTATGACTTTGTGTCCCGATTCTTCGCACCGCGGGTGGGCGTGCCGGAGGATCCCGTGACGGGGTCAGCGCACTGTGCCCTGGGGCCGTTCTGGGCCGAGCGCCTGGGCCGTACCGACCTCATGGGGCGGCAGGCTTCTTCGCGGGGTGGTGCCGTGCGCATTGCGATGGAGACGCCGACCAGCGAGCGCGTGCGGCTCATGGGCCAGGCTATCGCTGTGCTGCGCGGCGAATTAACTGCAGAGGGAAGAGGGAATAGGTAGGGTTTGAGGGTAGAAGACCGAGGGTAGAGGGGAGCAAAAGCACCGGAACCGAGAGCTATTCTCGATCTACCACGCTCGATCTTCATTTCGCTCGCAGGCATACCGTTCGCATCGAGGTGTCCCCTTCCCTACTCCCCGTTACCTCTTCCCCAGGGTCACCAGCCCGGCCGGATGATCACGCCAAAGTCCCAGCCCACTCCGGGACGTTGGAACGGCTTGGCATAGAACATCTCGAAGACGAAGGCGCCCAGCAGGTTGAACCGTGCGGCCAGGCCGCTGCTGACCAGCGGGCGGCTCGCCGAGCCGGGCGTGTTCGGGTTCACGTCGGAGGTAAAGGAGAGCGCCCGCAAGTCTTCGTTCGTCCAGGCCACGCCAGCATCTGCAAAGAGGATGAGCTCCGTGGGCAGGTACGGGAAGTTGATCAGCCCCAGCGCGTCGGTACCGAAGAGCGGGAAGCGCAGCTCGGCGCTCATGAGCCCGACGCGCGTACCGTACAGCTGCTCGATGATCGAGCAACTGCTGCTGTTGGCAAATCGGCATTCCTCGTCGAAGATCGAGTTGAAGCTGTAGCCACGGATGAAGCCCTGCCGGTACGGATCGCCCAGAAATTCGCGGCCGAGCACAAATCCACGTTGCCCGTTCTCGGGCTGAAGGTCGGCACCGTAGTTCCCGACGTGGAGCGCCCGAAGCGCGAGCGTCCACGGCTTACTGAAAAAGTACCGGCGGTAGTCCGCGCGAACTGAAACGTAATCCTCCGAGCCAATCTGGGGCGAGACCTCAAAGCGATAGCGCCCCCCCTGGAGCGGCGAGACGAACCCGAAGTTGGCAAAGTCACCCACGTACGAAAGGCCCGTGGTGGCCAGATAGATGGGGTCAGGTTCGAGTTGGTCCAGGTCGCGGTCGCGCACGCCGAAGCGCGTGAATTCGCGGATCTCATAGTCGTATCCGTAGCGGATAATGCCGCCGGTCAACTCAAACCGACGCGTCTGTGTGAGGGGGTACGCCCCCAACACGCTAGCTTGCGACTGATAGATACGCTGGAGCACCTGCTGGATGACGATCGAGCCGGTGTTGGGATCGAAGCCTTGCTGCACGAAGCCAAACAGGTACGGAATGTGTGACACCGATCCGCCGTAATTGAGCCGGTCGCCACGGTCCAGGTACGAGACTTGGCCGCCAATGTCTTTGAACGTGCCGTTCGCCTGCGCGATGACAGTCAGATTCCGGTCGCCGAGCATGTCGCTGAAGAAGAAGCCTACGCCGCCCGACACCTGCGTGCCAAAGGGGCCGCCCACGGACGTCCCCACGGTCGGCGGGGCCACGCGATCAAGGCGGAGCCGGCTGCTGTAGTCGGAAACTTCGTAATCCGGGTCCGACGGGAGGCCGGTGTGCGGGTCGTTCAGGTAGTTGCCCACCAGGCCGGCGTCGGCCGACTGGGACGGCGGGAGAATGCTCGCCACCGCGAGCCGATCCCCATCGCTCAGGCCCATCGGCGTCACGAGTTCGCCCTGCGTCTCCTCTTGCTGCAGCCCCACGATGCTGTAGCTGTTGTTGGCATAGACGGAAAACACCATGCGCCCGCTTCGGCTGGCCACCGACATAGCCGGGGAGAGCGCCGTGATGCCGCTGACGCCCGTCTGCAGGTTGGTGATGCGATACGTGTTGCCGGTCTCGGGCACGTACCGGTAGATGTCCTTGAAGCCGTCGTGGTCCGAGATGAAGTAGAGGCTTCGGCCATCAGGGGAGAACTGCGGGTTGTGCTGCTGCCCCCCGAGAAATGGCCGGAACGTCTGGATGTCACGGCTCTCCACGTTGATGAGCCCGATGCGCATCTTGCCGAAGCGTAGCGTTTCGAAGTCCGTACCGTCCGCACCTCGGTCCGTCGTGAAGGCGATGGCTTTGCCATCGGGGGACCAAGTCGGTTGCACCTCGGCGTAGCGGTCGTTGGTGAGCTGCCGGACGGCGCGGGTCTCAAGATTCAATTCGTAGAGATCGCTGACGCCGCCCTCCAATCCTGTGAAGGCGATCCGGCCGCCATCGGGCGCCCATGCAAGGTTGGTGATGGCGCCGATGCCCTGTACGGACGTGCGCTGGCTGATCTCGCCCGACGTCACGTCCAGCACGTTGATCTCGTTGTCGCCCTGCGTGAAGGTGACGAATGCAAACTGCTGGCCATCGGGCGACCACGCGCCGGCCGAGTTGATGAAGCGGAGGGCGTCAAAGTGTGGGTTCGAGTTCGTGCTTTCGAGCTTCTGCACGATCTCCCCGGTCTCGGCGTCCGCCACGAAGAGGTTGATCGTGAAGAGGTCGCGGCGCGAGATGAAGGCGACGTAGCGTCCGTCGGGACTCAGCGACGGCGAGATGTTGAGTTGACCCTCCGCGCCGGGCTGGCCGATGACGGCACGCCCTACGCTGTCGGCGGGCGTGCGGCCTTCCAGCTGCGGCGTGTACGTCTCCGTCACGGCTTGCTTCCATTCGGCCGAGAGCGAGTCGGCCGTGATGCCGAGCGCGTATACGAAGGCGGAGTCGACGCCGACGCGACCGCTCAGCTTGTACAGGTTGGCCACGGCCGGGTCGCCGTACTTGCCGCCGATGTAGGCCATATACGCTTGGCCGTAGCGATATGGGAAGTAGGCGCGCATTTCGCGCGTCATCTGCTCGACGGTCGGCAGGTCGTCACGGAGAATGGCGTCGCGCATCCACATGGTCGTGTGCGGATCTTGCCGCCCGACCGACAGATACTCCGCCATGCCCTCCACGAGCCATAGCGGCAGGCGGCGCAGCGAGAAGCCCTGTACGTCGCCGCGCAGCGCGATGTCGTACTGGAACGAGTGGACGAGCTCGTGCCCCAAGACGTGATCCGTTTCGCCGTAGATGCCCGTCAGCGGCATCACGACGCGCTCCTTCAGTGATTCGGTGACGCCGCCGGTGCCCTGTCCGGGCTGGCCCTGTATGACGTTCGTCTGCTGGAAGTCGGCGTCGTTCGCGTAGAAGATGATCGGCTTCCGCTCGTCGAACTCGCGTAGGAAGGTGCGCGAGTGGCGGCGGGACCAGCGCTCGGCCATACGGGCCGCGTCTTTTACCGCCTGCTCCTCTTCGGGGTAGAAATAAAACTCGAAGTGCTCTGTCTCAAACTTCTTGAAATCGAAGTCATCGTACTGGACCTTGTTACGCCCAAAGTACTGCGCCGAGGCCGCAGGAGCGAGAAGCGTAAAGACAAGAGCGACGAGAAAAAACGATCGGAAGGCGGGAGGGAGTCGACGCATGGGACTCGGCGGTTCGGGGGTCGTAGAGCGAGGCAGTGGGCCAGCCGGCAGTATGAAGTTCTACCGGTTTGTTGAAGAGGAGATTCGCGCGTTACGGAATTAAATGGGGAAGTTTCCGGCCGATAGTATATATTGCAAGGTCCGTGCCCTATCAAACGGCCGGGGCGCCAAACCTCGAACGGTGCTTGCTCCGGTGTGCACCGGTACGTTCAGCCGTAGGAACTGGACCGGTGTCCATCGGTTTAATAGCAACGTTAGAGGAACGGCTCTTGTTGTGGCGGAAAGAGCTGCCCCGCCGATTTCTTCTGGCTCGTTACATCACGCCCCTACATGGAAGATTACAAGCTCCGCGTTCGCATCTTTGCTGCCGTCGTACTGGCCGTACTGGGCATCCTCTGCGGCCGGCTCGTACAGCTCCAGCTGGTTCGGGGCGATGCGTACTGGGGCGAGTCGCGCAACAATGCGGTCCGCCAGCAGTGGGTCCAGCCAGCCCGCGGCGCGATCTACGACCGCGACAGCACGCTGCTGGTGGACAACGCGCCGAGCTACACCATCATGCTCACGCCGCGCTACTTCGACCCCTCGAAGACGTCGCTGCTGGCTGACCTGCTTGGGGTGGCAGACTCGACGGTGACGCGCAAGCTGCAGGAGGCGCGCGAGTGGAGCGTGTTCCGCGCGAGCCGCTCGTTCCGTGAGGTGCCCTTCGACGTGTTCAGCCGCGTGCAGGAGTCCCGATACCGGCTACCGGGCGTCTCCTACGAGATCGAGCAGAAGCGCCGCTACCACACGGAGGCCCGCGCTGCCCATGCGTTGGGCTACATGCGCGAAATTGATGGACGCGAGTTGAGCGAGCTGAGCGCCGATAACTACCGGCAGGGCGACCGCATCGGCAAGTCGGGCGTGGAGAAGGCGTATGAGTCGATGCTGCGCGGCACGCCCGGCAGCGAGTTCAAGCTGGTGAACGTGCGCGGCCTGGAAGTGAAGCCGTATCGCGACGGCGCTGAAGATCGCCCGCCTGAGAGCGGATACGATTTGCACCTAAGCATCGACCACACCGTGCAGGCGCTCGCCGAGTCGCTCTTCGTCGGGAAGCGCGGCGCGGCCGTGGCCGTCGATCCATCCAATGGCGAGGTGCTGTCGATGGTTGGCTCGCCAGACTACCGCCCCGACCTCTTCACGAAGTCGGTGCAGGAACAGGCGTGGGACAGTCTCCGCTCGCATCCGTCCAAGCCGCTGTTCAACCGGGCCACCATGAGCGGAAAGCCGCCGGGATCGACGTGGAAGCCGTTTATGTCGCTCGTGGCGCTGCAAGAAGGCATCATCGGCCCCGAGACCAAGGTGGATTGTCCGGCGGGCTATCGGTTCGGACGCCGCACGTTCCGCAATCACAACAACGAAGACCACGGCAAGATCGGCGTCCAGAAGGCGCTGGAGGTCTCGTGCAACACGTTCTACTACCAGCTCATGATGGAGATGGACGTGAACACGTGGCACGACTGGGCCAAAACCTTTGGCTTCGGCCAGCGCGTGCCGATTGACATCGGCGACCAACGGCCGGGCCTGATTCCAGACTCGTCATACTTCAACAACGCGTACGGGACAGGGCGGTGGACGGCCGGCTACACCATCAACTTGAGCATCGGGCAGGGCGACATGGTCGTGACGCCCGTGCAGCTGGCGCGGTACACGGCCGCGCTCGCCAACGGCGGGACGTTGCATCCGTTGCATCTGGTGAAGTCGATCCGGCATCCCGAGACCGGGGAAATGATCCAGCCCAGCCTCCCCGAACCAGACGATATCCCGATCAAAGATCGCTACTTCCAGGTCGTACGCGAAGGCATGAGGCGCGTCATGGAAAATGGAACCGGGCACTACGTTCAGATTCCGGGCGCGTCGAGCGCGGGGAAGACGGGCACCGCGCAGAACCCGCACGGGGAGGACCACTCCCTGTTCATCATGTTTGCGCCGTACGACGATCCGCAGATCGCCGTTGCGGTCATCGTGGAGAACGCCGGGTACGGGGCCAGCGCCGCGGCGCCCATCGCGAGCCTGATGGCTGAGCAGTATCTCAACGGCGAGGTCGCCGATACGTGGCTGCGCAACTTCTGGATCGACAAGCTCATGAACGAGGTGCGCAGCGCGCCCCTCAAGAGCGAGGAGGTGCCTGCCCCCCCGCCCGCTCAGGAGGCCCCCCCGCGCGCCACCGAAGACCGCGACATCGCGGAAGTCACCAACTCAACCGAATCCAGTCCACCCTCGCAACGGTAACGCCGCGCCACACGGCCGCTCGGTTGCCGATTTGTCGATCTCATTATGCGCACCTGGTACCGCAACCTCGATTATCTCACGCCTTTCCTATGGGTCCTGCTGGTCGGCGTCGGCCTCGTTGCCATTTACAGCACGACCCACGGCCCGGCCGCTGAGAACCTGGCCGAAAGCGTGCAGCATAACTTTACGCGGCAGCTGGTGTGGGCCGGCATCTGCATCATCGGGATCGGCATCGCGCTCGCGCTTCCGGTACGCTTCTTTCGGCATGCGGCGTATCCCATCTACGGGCTGACCATCGTGTTGCTCATTGCCGCGCTGCTGTTTGGCCGCGAGGTGAACGGGGCGCAGTCGTGGCTCGTGCTTGGGCCGCTCCGGCTGCAGGTCTCCGAACTGGCCAAGGTGGGGACGGTGCTCGCCGTGGCCCAGTTGCTCTCCTCGCAGCGCGTCGGGACGATGGGGAACGTCCGGTTCGCGCTCCGCGCCGTCGGGCTCATCGTGCTGCCCGCGGTGCTCATCATCATGCAGAACGACATGGGGACGGCGCTCGTCTTCTTCGGGCTCGTGCCCATCATGCTGTTTTGGAGCGGGCTCCCCATCGCGGTCGTACTGCTCATGATTTCACCAGCCATCGCGGGCTACCTCGCGCTTGTCTATATGCCGGCCGCCATCGCGTTTGCGATCCTGCTTACGCTGGGCATGTGGTGGCAGACGCGCGAGCGGTACATGGTGGCGTTCAGCGCCCTGTTTACCGGCGGCGTGGCGGCCGTCGTAACATTCGTGCTCACTAAAATCCTGCAGCCGTACCAGGTCGACCGGCTGCTCTCTTTCACGAACCCAGAGGCCGAGCAGTACCGGCAGGGCGTGGGCTTTCACCTCGTGCAGTCGAAGGCTGCCATCGGCTCGGGGGGGCTCTGGGGGAAGGGCTTTATGCAAGGCACACAGACACAGGGCTCGTACGTCCCCGAGCAGTCAACCGACTTTGTATTTAGCGTGATTGGCGAAGAGTTTGGCTTCGTCGGCGCGATGATCGTGTTGGTGCTCTTTGCATTCCTGTTGATGCGGATCGTGCGGCTCGGCGCGGAAGTGAAACATCCCTTTGGCGGCATCGTGGCAGCCGGCGCGGTGGGGGTCTACCTCCTCCACATCTTCGTCAACATCGGTATGGCGACGGGCATCCTGCCGGTCATCGGGATCCCCCTGCCGTTCATCTCATACGGCGGCTCGGCGCTGCTGGCAAATACCGCCATGCTCGCGATCGTGCTGACCATCCACATGCGCCGCGACGACCTCTCCATCTACGGATACTGAACCTAACGAATGACCCACGTTGCGAGGTGTCTTCGTGGTGCTCAGATGGACAACCGACCATGGACCGTGGACCGGTCGGTCGCGTCGGGGAGGCGGTCTTTGGTCTACCGTCCATCGTCTTTCCGGACCATCAGCGTGGATGCCACAACGTAGGTTACGGATACTGACCTGCACGCGGGGCCGCTGCCACGGGGCAAAGGTCAGCATGCCTAATCCATTGGCGCACCCGACGTTGCGCCAAACATAGGGTCCCTTTTCTGTCAAGGTGCAGGACGCAGCCGTATCTTAACTCTCCCCTGCAGATCCGGCATGCCTGCACCCGCGCCGCTGCAGGGTTCGTTGCGTTTCTGCTCGATTGACCTCCACGTCCTCACAAGACCCCTGCAGCCCCATGCGTCGTCGATCCTCCTGCTCTTCGATTCGATTGCTTGCCGCCTTCGTATGCGCCATGCTGGTCGTGCCGGCTCAAGCGCAAGACTTCACCAATCCCCAGCAGCGACAGATTGTGCCTGGCGCGTACCTTCAGCAGTTTGAGGGCCTTACGCCCAGCGATGCAGCGGTGGAGCGGATGAGAGCCACCATCGAAGCGAATCGCGCGGCGAAGGCGGACATGACCGAGGCGCAGCGGAAACTTGACGGCCTGCTGCTCGCCCATGCGAAGCAGGGCGCCCCACCGCCGGCGACGGCCAAGGCGGGAGGGACGCCGACGCATCCCCTCCTGGTCCTTTCGGAAGACGGGCGGGTGCTGGTGCGCATCCACGCGTCCAGCCCGGGCGCGGTGCGTCGAGGGGCACTCCGGGCGGCCGGGGCTGACGTCACTGAGGTCCGAGACGGCGTCGTGTCGGCTCGCGTGGCTCCGGAAGCGCTGGAGGCCGTGGCGGGCGTATCGGGTGTGCAGCGGGTTGAGCCGGTGATGAAGGGCATCACCAACGCCGGGTCGGTCGTGACCGAAGGCGACGCGCTGCTGGGCGCCGACGAGGTCCGCGCCGTGTACGGCCGACGGGGGCAGGCCACGAAGATGTGCGTGATATCGAATGGTATCGGCGGTGCCGAGGGGGCGGCTGGCACCGCCGATCTGCCTGGCACGAGGCGGTTCCGGGACGGAACGCGGCGGCCCCGCGTCGAAGTGTGCCCGGCCGACGAACTGAACGTGGTGGATCAGGGCGCCGAAGGCACTGCCATGCTGGAGATCGTCCACGACATTGCACCGCTGGCCCGGCTTGGGTTCTGCCCCGCCTTCGGCCCGGACGGCGAGGCTGGGCTCGCGCGCTCGATTCAGTGGTTGGCCAACGACGCGTTCAACGGGCGAGGGTGTGATGTCATCGTCGATGACGTCGCGTACCTCACCGAGCCCTACTTCGAGGATGGACCCGTGGCCCAGGCCGTGGACGCCGCCGCTGAGGACGGCGTGCTGTACTTCTCCTCCGCTGGCAACTCGGCGAACAATCACTACGAGCGGACCTATGTGGACGTGACGCCGGGCGGTGACGCGCCAGGCGCCCCGTTCGTAGACCTTCACGACTTCGGGACGGCCGCCGGCCAGGCACCGGACGTTGATTGGCTCGGCGTCGTGGCGGGGGGGAACAACTTCTTTGCGGGCTTCATGCAGTGGACCGAGCCGTTCGGCGGTGCCGCCAGCGATTACGACCTCTATCTGTTCGATCAGTTTGGATTTCCGGCGGGGAGCCCCGATGGGCAATTCCCCATTGGCGGAAATGGGGTCGCCGCGCAAGATGGCGATGACAATCCGCTGGAGGTGGCGTTCGTCGTGAATCAATTCGGCTCGGATCCCTTCGACGTGATCCTCCCGTTCTTCATCGTCGTCGACCGCTTCGACGGGCGCCCTGACGTATTGCTGGAAATGAACTTCAACGGCTTCTTTGGCCTCGACCCCGTCTACAACGTGGCCGAAGGCAGCGTGTGGGGGCATGCGGCTGCTGAGGGCGCCGTGAGCGTGGCAGCGGTCGATGTGGCCACTCCTGACGAGATCGAGCCGTTCAGCTCGCGAGGGCCGTCGCGCATCTTCTTCCCGGCGTTCGAGGAGCGGGCCAAGCCAGACCTCACGTCGTTCGACGGCGTTTCGGTGACCGGCGCCGGTGGCTTCCCCACGACGTTCTTCGGGACCTCGGCCGCCGCACCGCATGCCGCTGCCGTAGCCGGCCTGTTCGTCAAGCCCAAGGATGATGACGAGGACGAGTACGGCGGGGGCGAGCACGCGGCAACAGAGCGCGGTCGGCATCCGCCTCGGGGCCAGCGGGGCAAGCGCGCAGACGATGAGGACGACGAGGAGAGTGGCGACCGGATCGCGCGTCGCGACGTTGTACTGGAGGCGTTGGTGCAGAGCGCGGTCGACCTCGGCGCGCCGGGCTTCGACTTCACGTACGGAGCGGGCCGCATCGATGCGCTGGCGGCCGCGCAATTGCTGTTTGGCGACGGCGACTTCGACGACGAGGCCGACAAACGGCTCGTGGCAGCGTCGGCATCGAACTCTGTGTTCGATCTTCCGGCCGAAGCCCGCCTCCGGCTCGCTGGAGCGAACCCGTTCCGCAGCCAGACGCGCCTCGCTGTCGGGCTCCCCGAGCCGGCGCGCGTGCAGATCGTGGTTCACGACATGCTGGGCCGCGAGGTGGCCCGCCTGATCGATCGAGATGTGGCCGCCGGATGGCATGCGGTGCAATGGGCGCCCCGCGGATTGGCGAGCGGCGTGTACTTTGCCCGGATGCAGACCGGCGACGTGGTCCAAACGCTGCGCTTGGTGCGGGTGCAATAGCGCGCTGGAGAAGCCGGCGCCGCGTTCGAAATCGAGGCGAAACCCGTCCGCGAACTCTTTCAGGTGCGTTCTGCGTGTTGTATGATTGGGCGTCACGTGACCTGTACGCCTTGAAGAGCAGTGCGCATGCGCGACTATCTCGACGCCCAACTGCGCGCCGTCCTGGATGCGATGGACGGCGCGCCCGACGACTTCGACCCGGAGCTCGAAAAGCCGGCTCAGCCCGAGCACGGCGACCTCGCTACCAATACGGCCATGCGCCTCGCGAGTGCGCTCAAGAACAACCCGCGCGCCATCGCCGAGGACCTGGCCGACCGGCTGCGTGAGCAGGTCGATCCCCGACGCATCGCGTCCATCGAGGTGGCCGGGCCGGGGTTCATCAACTTCCGCTTTGCCAACACCTACCTCGTCGACGCGCTCGCCGACATGTTGGCTGCCGGCGACGCCTACGGCCGCACCGACGACCACGCGGGCGAGACGGCGCTCGTCGAGTACGTGAGCGCCAACCCGACCGGGCCGCTCACCGTGGGCCACGGGCGCAACGCCGTCCTGGGCGACACCATCGCCAACCTGCTCGACTGGACGGGCTACACCGTCACGCGCGAATACTACTTCAACGACGCGGGCCGCCAGATGCGCGTGCTCGGCGCCTCGGTACGCGCCCGCTACCAGGCCCTCGTCGACCCCGACACGCCGACCAAGACGCTGTCGCTCGACGACGGCACGAGCGTCGAGGTGCCCGCGTCCTTCCCGGACGACGGCTACCTCGGCGATTACATCACTGACATCGCCCAGATGCTCGTCGACCGCCACGGTGACGCGCTGATGGACGCCGGCGTCGCGCCGTTCAAGCAGGCCGCCGAGGAACTCATGTTCGCCCAGATCGAGCAGACGCTCGCGCGGCTCAACATCGCCATGGACGCCTTCTTCAACGAGCGCGACCTGTACGACGACGGCCGCATCGATGACACGCTCGATGCCCTCCGCGAGGCTGGGGTCGTCTATGAAAACGAGGGCGCCGTTTGGTTCAAGACGACGGCCTTCGGCAAGGACGACGACACCGTGCTCGTCAAAAGCAGCGGCGAGCCCACGTACCGCTTGCCCGACATCGCCTACCACGCCGACAAGTTCGAGCGCGGCTTCGATCTGATGGTCGACGTCTTCGGTGCCGACCACATCGCCACGTACCCCGACGTGCTGACCGGCGTCGAGGTGCTCGGCTGCGACGCCGACCGGGTGGACGTCGTCATCTACCAGTTCGTGACGCTCGTACGGGGCGGCGAGCCGGTGAAGATGAGTACGCGCCGTGCCTCGTACGTCACGCTCGATGAGCTCGTCGATGAGGTGGGCGCCGACGTGACGCGCTTCTTTTTCCTGATGCGCTCGCCCAACACGCATCTCGACTTCGACCTGGATCTGGCCAAAGAGGCGAGCGACACGAATCCCGTCTTCTACCTTCAGTACGCTCACGCCCGCATCTGCTCGATTGTGGACAAGGCGGCGGAGACGGGCTTTACGTTCGACGACGAGGCCGACCTGTCGCTGCTGGAGCACGAGGCGGAGACGGCGCTCATGAAGACGCTGCTTCGCTTCCCGAGTCGCATCCAGAACGCCGCGGAGGCGCGCCGGCCGCACCGGCTCATCAACTACCTGCGCGCGGTGGCTGAAGCGTTTACCCAGTTCTACGGGCACTGCCGGATCATCGGGGAGGAGCAGGCGCTGGCTACCGCCCGCATGCGCCTCGCGCAAGCCACCCGCATCGTCCTGTGCAACGGGCTCACCATCCTCGGCATCTCGGCGCCGGAGAGCATGTGAGCGATCGGGGGTGAAGGTTGGAACGTTTGAAGGTCGGAACGTTCTTCCTTGCTCCAATCCACAACCTTCAACCCTTGAACTTTCAACCCTGAACCCGCATGACCATCGCCTTTCAGGGGGAGCTTGGAGCCTTTAGCGAGGAGGCCGTGTACGCCGTGTTCGAATCGGCCGAGCTGATGCCGTGCGCCGCGTTTGACGACGTCTTTGCTACCGTCGAGGGCGGAGCGGCCGAGCGGGCCGTGGTCCCTATCGAAAACTCCGTCTTTGGCAGCGTACCCATCAACTACGACCACCTGCGCCAGCACGACGTGCAGATCGTCGGCGAGGTCAACCTGCGGATTCGGCACCATCTGATGAGCGTAGCGGGGGCCACGCTCGACGCGATTCGGATGATCCGTTCGCATCCGCAGGCGCTCGGGCAGTGCCGCCAGTTCTTGCGTGCGCACCTCCCCGACGCCGAGACGCAGCCGATGTATGACACCGCTGGCGCCGCGCAGCACGTGGCCGAGGCCGGTGCCGCCGACGTGGCCGCGATTGCGAGCGAAGCCGCGGCCTCCCGCTATGGGCTGACTGTGTTGGCTGCTGAGATCGAGGATGATGCGAAGAACTTCACGCGCTTCCTCGTGCTGGCTCGCGCGGGGGCCGACGTCGAGATGCCCAGCGATGCGCTCATGAAGACGTCCATCGTGTTTGCCCTGCGCGAGAACGTGCCGGGGGCGCTCTTCAAGAGCTTGGCCGTCTTTGCGCTCCGCGACCTCGACCTGTTCAAGATCGAGAGCCGGCCGCGGATCGGGCATCCAGGGCGCTACCTGTTCTATCTCGACGTGCAGGGCCGCGCCGCCGACGAGCCCGTGGAGCGGGCGCTCGACCACCTGCGGGAGATCACCACGGGGGTTCGGGTGCTGGGGTCGTACCCAATGGGCCAGACGGTGACGTAAAACGTGTGCCGGGGATCGATATTCGCACGCCGCCTTCGTATGTTGACCCGCGAAGCGCGACCGCTCACCAACCTCCGATTCGCTCGTGTCTCTATCCTACAGCCTCCGCGAAGGCCTGGCTGGGTTTCGGCGCGCCCGCTTTGCCACGTTTGCCTCGACGAGCGCGATGACGGTGGCTCTCCTCCTGATCGGCGTGTTCGGATTAGCCGCATACAAAGCGCAGGAGGTGTCCGACTGGTTGCGGCAGCGCGTCGGCGAGATGGAGGTGTTTCTCGTCGAGGAGGTCGGCACGACGGACGCCCAGGCGGTGCACCGCCGCGTGCGGCGCACGCCGGGCGTGGCCTCGGCCGAGTACGTGTCGGAGGAGGAGGCGCAGGCCGTCTTCCGCGAGGAGTTTGGCGAGGGCGCCGAGATCTTCTTCGAGGAGCCGTTCTTGCCCGCCTCGGTGCGGGTGCGCGTCGAACCGAGGTTTGCGCATCCCGACAGTCTGGAGCAGCTCGCGGCCCGTTTCCAGACATGGGAGGGGGTGGACGAGACCGTCTTCAATCAGGCCCTCCTCGTCAAGGTGCAGCGCAACCTGCGCCTCATCACCATCGGCGGTCTTGTGCTCAGCGTGATGGTCGTGATGGCCAGCGTGTTCCTCGTGGCCAACACCATTCGCCTCACGATCTACGCCCGGCGGCTGCTCATCCGCACCATGACGCTGGTGGGGGCGACCGACGCCTTCGTGCGCCGGCCCTTCCTCATCGAAGGGATGCTTCAAGGGCTCATCGCCGGGCTCATCGCGGGGGGGCTGCTGTGGGGCGGGTACGTCTTGGCCGTGCAGCAACTGCCCCCACTCGCCATTCCGTCGCGCTGGGCGGGCCCGGCCCTGCCGGCCGGCCTCGCGCTGACGGGTGTTGTGCTGGGCTGGCTGGGATCCTACTTTGCCGTGCGGCGCTTTGTTAGAAACGTGGCCCTTCACTGAAACGCCCACTCTCGAGAATCAACAATTACGGATGGAGGATGCGATGCATAATCGAATGGAGTCGCTGTGTTGGATGCTTGTGCTGGCCGTCGGGCTTGTGGGATGTGGCCCGCAGGAGCAGCAGCAGGACGTAAGCCAAACGCAGGAAGGCAATCTGGTGCTCGGGCAGTCCGAGGTCATCAACGAGATGAACCGTGCGGTGGCCCCCGACGGCCGCCCGCTTGTGCTGACGGGGTTCAATGGCACCGTGCGGCTCGATGGCACCGACAGCGACGTAGCCCGGCTCACCGTTGTCGAGCGGGGCCGCGGCCAGGACGATGCCGCGGCGCGCACTGTGCTGGAGGGCATGCAGCTGGAAGAGCGCGGCGATGCCAGTCGCTACGAATACGTGATGCGCTCGGAGCAACCCGCCCGCAGCGAGATGGACGTGCGGGGAACCGTTCCTCGGGAGGCCGAGCTGCGCATCCGATATGAGAGCGGGGCCGTGGCGCTCTCAGGTGTGGAGGGGCCAATCGACGTCGAGCATGAAAGCGGGAACGTACGGATCGCTGGGGCTGCCTCCAGCGTGCGCGTCGATATTCGGAACGGGAGCATTCACGTGGGCATGCAGCAGCTGCTTCCGAGTGCCCGCGCGGAGCTTCGAACGTCAAATGGCGACCTCACGCTATCTGTGCCGGAGGACGCGGCGGCGCAGATCGTGGCGGAGACGCAGGCCGGTTCGGTCAATGTGCAGGGGCTGCAATTCGAGTCGCGGCGGCTGGAGCCGCAGGGAGCTGGCGCCCGCTTTGAGGCGCAGCTCGGCGCCGGCAACACGACCGTCGACCTGCGCACGGAGAACGGCACGATCACGCTGCGGGGCCGCGAGCCCGCGCCGCTCATCCCGGCCGACAGCATGACCATCGAGCCGGTGGACACCACTCAGGCCGCGCCGGCCGATACTATGCCTTCGGCGCCGATGGATACCACGGCCCCCGCCGACACCGCACAGGCCGCGCCCGACACGAGCGCCACGGCGCGCAACCGGTAATACCAACTCTCGGGCTACGTCGTTGGAGCATAGACGGGTGAAGAGCCTGCCCCCGACTCGATCGGGGGGTGGTGTGGACGTCCCCACGTCCATCCCTCCGCACGTCTACCCATGCCTAACACGAGCCGAGGGCGACTGACGCACGTACACCACACAACCAGGCTTGGTCTTACACCCTTTCCCTGAAATTGTGGTGAGTCCGGCTTCCCGGACGGTCCCCCAAGCTCCCCGGCCTTGAAGAAATCGGCGGCTCGACCGGCGCGAAATCGGAGCGTCCACAAATCTTCGCTGTCTGACCGACCGAACGCCGTGAGGGAGGAAGTTTCGAAGATTTTAGCGGAGATGGAGCGCCAGTAGCCGATTTATTCACCGCCTTGATCTTTGCGTCTCTTTGGATCAAGCCAAAGAGACATCCAAGAAGGAATCGTGATGGATCGGTGCAGAGATGTTCAACCTTTCCGAAGAAATGGTATTACTGACCCAGCGGCGGAATGCTGGTGTTGTACGTGCCGTTGATGGCCTCGATGGCCGCGTCCGCAACCGCCTCGTGCGCCGCCGAACTGGGGTGCACGCCGTCGAGGCTAAAGAGGGGCCCGAATGGCTGGTCGCCCGTTAGATCCGGGAACGGCGGGATCTGCTGACTGAGCTCCGGCTGCTCGAACAGCGCGTTGACATCGACGAATGCGTAGCCCCGGCTGTCCGCCTGGCTGCTGATAAACGCGTTGAAGATCTGGATCCGCTGTCGGAGGGCGCCGATTTCGTCCGTCTGGAGCAGCGAAACGTCGGCCACGCCCTCGATGGCGGTGCTGATCTCCTCCGGCACGCCCCCGGGAACGCCCTCAAAGGTGTTTTCCACCACTTCCTCCACAGTCAAGTCCTGCGAGCAGTCCAGCGTGAGCGTGGGCGCGTTGCCTCCGAGATCCGCGAAGAGCGACGCAGCGACGCTGAACAGGGTGGCGCTGTATTGGAAGGGGACGAGCATCTGATCGCCCACGCCGCCGTTGACTTCCGGCGCGCAGGACGCCGCTACGTCAATGTTCGGGGGGAGGATGCCCGCGGTCTGTGCCTGCGAGACCGCTTGCAGGTAGGCTGCCCCCGCGGAGAGGCTCGGAAGCAGCGTCACGTCCACCACGCCGAAGAGGACGGCGCCTTCCAGGTTGGGCAGCGCGTCGAGTTCGTCGAGCATCTGAGTGTATCGGCTGGTAAATTCACTCTCCGATGTGGCCAGCGACGGGGTCCCCGACAGGGCAGCGCCCAGCACGTCAATGTTGCCCATCCAGGCGCTGACGAATGTTGGGTCGGCGGCGCGCGCTGCTTCCACTTGCGTGCGCCCGCCCAGGATGAACGTCGTCAGGGCAGAGGGATTGGACTCCGCATTCGTATTCGACAGCACGTCAATCACCGCGGCGCCCGGCACGGCCACGTTGTTAAGCACCTCAGGCGTGTCGGCGTCGCGAAGCGCACAAGGGGGCGCTTGCTCGCCGCCCACCCGCTGGGGCTCCGGAAAAATTTGCGTCAGCGGCGGCGGACAGCCCGGGGCGTTGAGGCGCGGCAGGTTAAACGACGTGCCCATCTGCGACGCCAGCAGGCTTGGGTACGCCGCCTGCTGCAGCGAGGCATTGATGCCGCCGGACTGGAAGCCCGCCGTGATGCTGTTGCCGATCGCCACGTAGCGCGCGAACTGGTCGCCGGCCTCCGGGTCGGGCGGCAGCAGGTTGCCGTCCTCGCATCCGCCGGTCAGCAGGGCCGCGACGAGCAGAAGTGGGAGGATGCCGCTCCAAAAACCGCGACGATGGAACGGAGAAGTAGAGTGTGTCATGGTGCGGAGGGACTAAAAGTGGAGAGTGAGCGTCGTAGCAACGAGATGCGCGTCGAGGCGGTAGAGTCCGCCGTTCACTTCGGACACCGGGGTGGCTTCGGATTCGAGCTCGACGACGCGGCCGCGCCGGTCGTTTTGTGCGATGTACTGGTAGGCGACGTTGACCTCGAACGGGGACGAAGCCTGCCAGCCGATGCCCGCCGTGAACTCGTTGCGGTAGGCTTCGGGCAGGAGCGGCGTCACCGTCTCATCCGGGGCCGCGGCGTTGTGCGTCAGGAAGCCAGCGCGGACGGTCCAGGCCGGACGCACCATGTACTCGGCCCCGAGGCGCAGAGCGTGCGTATCACCGTAGTTCTCGATCTGGGTGTTGTCCAGCGCGTCGTTCTCGAAGTCGAGCGGAATCTCGTCAAAGCTCGACCACTGCGTCCATTGGTAGTCGGCCAAGAGGGTGAGCTGGGGCGTCGCCTGCACGCTGACGCCGGCGATCAACTGGCCGGGCATCGTAATCTCCGTTTCCACATCTTGCTCGACGAGCGGGCCCTGTTGGAACGTCGGGGCCACCACATCGTCGAGCGACGCGCCGGCCGGTACGCCCAGCGGGTTGTTGGCCGGAAGGGTGAGGCCTGTGCTTACCTGGTCGAACTCGGCGGTTCCGCTGTAATTGAGCTCCACGGGGAGCGTGTAGCGCGCGCCAAGGCGGAGCCAATCCGTCGCTTGCACCTGCACGCCAAAGTTGCCGCCCACGCCCGTCGCGCCGCCGGCGTCGAGGGTCGCATCGGCAAAGGCCGTGTGGAACGGAACGCCGAGCTGCCCGAAGGTCGTACCGGCCGGCAGCTGGTCCGACGGCACGGCTTGCTGCGACAGATCGACGCGCTGGTTGAGCTCGACCGAGCCGATCACCACCGTGAGCCCACCGCCGACCGCGATGCGATCCGTCAACTGGTAGGCGACTGTCGGCTGCACGTAAATCGACTGCAGCGTGTTGTCGTAGCCCAAGAAGCTGCCCTCGAAGTCGCGCGGCCACATGGTGGAGAGGCCGTACGGGACGTACACGCCCAGGCCGGCTGCCCAGCGGTCGTTGATGCCGTAGCGCGCGTACACGTGCGGTGCGGGGATGGGGTCGTTCTGGAGTTCAGTGGTCTCGCCCGTGCGATCGGCCGTGAAGCTGCCGCTCACGAAGATAGCGGTGACCCCGCCGCTCGCGGTCCAGCCGGGGGCGCCGGCGAGGCCAGCGGGATTGTAGTACACGGCGGATCCGTCATCGCAGGTCTGCGCGGCGACGGTGCCGGCGCGGCCCATCGCGCAGGTGCCCTGCTCGTACACGCCGAAGCCCTGCGCCGAGGTCGTGCGAGGAAGCAGGGCGAGCACGAGACTGGTCGCGAAGAGAAGCGCGGCACCTGCACGGCGGCCTACCGCGTGAGCATGGGAACAGGAAGAGGCAAGGAATGAGCGTAGAGAGGTGTCCATACGATCACAAATGGATGATAAGGAGCGTGTATTTGATGTTCGGATGATGGGCCAAGAGAACGTTACAACGGCGTGTTCGAACCAGCAAAAAACGACGAACCATCCTACGTCTGGGGCGCCTGGGCGTTCGCTGTCACCCAACCACGAGACGTGCCATCGTCCTAAGGAGACCGGAGCGGCGAGCCCGCGCCGTTCTCTTCAACGACCTCTTCCACGATTTCTTTCGGCTCGTCTTCAACGTCCCTGATTTTTTCGAGGGCCTCGACGGCCAAGGGCCCCACCTCCGTATCCGAGCTGCGTTCGATGATGACAAGGGCAGCTAAGAAGGGCGTCGGCGCGTCGCCGGTCTCGTCTAAACCCGTTCCGCCCATGGGCGTAACCTGTGCCACACGCCACCCGCGTTGGAGTTCTACGTTCAACGCTGCAAGCCCCTCTTCGCCGGTAGCCGTAGCGCGGATGATGAGGGCACGCTGCTCTATGGCCATGAGCGGATGGGTCGATCGAAAAGGCGGGCGCGTTCCAAAGATGGATATGCTACCATCAAGGGTAGGAGTATGTGCCCTTATTCGCAAACCCAGTACCCCTTCTGCGCATGCGTATCGGACTGATATACGACGTTTTCAATCGTTATCCATGGCGAGACGGCGATCCGCCGGACGCCGATGCAGAATACGAGCCGGAGGAGACGATTCGCGCACTGGAGCGCGCTGTGCGTCATCTAGGCCACGAGCCGGTACGCATCGGGACGGCGTTCGATCTGCGGGACTGGCTCGCTGAGGGGCTGGACGTGGAGGCCGCCATCAACATCGCCGAAGGTACCCGCAGCCGGAATCGCGAGGCCTACGCGCCCATCCTGCTGGAGATGGCCGGCATTCCATACCTCGGGTCCGACGCGCTCACATTGTCGCTGAGCCTCGACAAGGCGTGGACCAAAGACCTCGCCACGGCGGCCGGTGTGCCGACCCCGCCATATCGCGTCTATATCGACGCGGAGGCGGTCGACCCAACGGACTTGCCGGCGTTTCCGCTCTTCGTCAAGCCGCGCTACGAGGGGACCTCCAAGGGCATCACCGCCCGGAGCCGCGTGGAGGGCGTGGCAGCGCTTTGCGAGCAGGTGCAGCAAATCACCGCGGCGTATCGGCAAGATGTGCTGGTGGAGCGGTTTGTCGAGGGCGGGGGCGAGTTTACGGTGGCCGTCGTGGGCAACGATCCGCCCGAGGCGCTGCCCGTGTTGCAGCGCGCGGTGGAGACGACCACCGGCATCGGGCTGCATGCGCTGGAGCATCGCGGTGCCCCGGCTGGCGACTGGGACTACACGCTGGACGGCACGCTAGAGACTGAGCTGGAGGACCGGCTGCAGGATCATGCGCTCCGCGCCTATGAGAAGCTCGAATGCAAGGATTTCGCCCGCGCCGACTTCCGCATCGACGCGGAGGGGCGGCCCTGGTTTTTGGAGATCAACCCGTTGCCCACGTTTGCCCCCGACGGCACGTTCGCGATCATCGCGGAGCTGATGAATCGCGACTACGACGCGTTTCTGGCAGAACTGATCAAGTGCGGGCTCGACCGGGTACGCCCGTAGGGACACATCGAGGCGCGGGCCGCGGTGGGGCCTGCCGCTCGTCCCGCGGCGCCGCTAGACATATCGCCGGGGCGTTGCTAGATTGCGAGGTGCGGTGCCGTTCGCGTTCGGGCCGGCCCCTTCCAGCTATTTGCGTCCAACAGAGATTCGCATGAACATTCTCTCGCTGTGCCTCGCGCTGTTTGTGTTTGCTGCAATGTCCCCCGCTGACGGGATGCCATCGGCCGACGCCGAGGAGGTCGTCCGCCACGTCGTGATGTTCAGGTATACGGAGGACGCCTCCGACGCGGAGATCCAAGAGATCACGGAAGCGTTCCGCGCGCTCCAGGACAAAATTCCAGGCATCGTGTCCTTCGAACATGGCGTCAACAACAGTCCGGAAGATCTGAATCAAGGCTTCACCCACGCCTACGTCATAACCTTCGAGGACGAGGCGGCGCGGGATGCGTACTTGCCCCATCCCGAGCACCAGCAGTTTGTCGATATGCTTATGGACTCGGGGATCTTCGAAGAGGCTTTCGTGGTGGATTACGTGCCGGAGCCGTGAGGCGTCGCGGCTGTTCGGCGCACGCTGTGTGTTTCTCCTTCCCTCATGGTGCGACGGAATGGACGTCCTTCAGGGCCGGTTTGTAGTCTTCGACCTCGACGGGGTGCTCGTCGATTCCCAGGCCGTCGTTGAGCGGCACTGGCGCCGATGGGCGCGCCGCCACGACCTGGACCCGGAGCATGTGCTGGCAGTCGCTCACGGCCGCCGGACCGTCGATGCCATTCGCGCGTTGGCGCCGGCGCTGGACGCCGCCCGCGAGGTGGAGCGCATGGTGGCCTCTAGCGGGCACGACACCGACGGGTTGGAGGCCATTCGCGGGGCCGCCGCGCTCGTAGCGGCCGCGCCGGACGGCCGCTGGGGCATCGCGACGTCCGGCACCCGCACCACCGCCGAGAACCGGCTTCGCCACACCGGTTTCCCGATTCCGCGCGTGTTTGTCACCGCAGAGGACGTGCGCGCTGGCAAGCCGGACCCGGAGGTCTATCGCCGCGCGGCCGACGCGCTCGGCATGGCGCCGGCAGACGGAATCGTCATCGAGGATACGCCCGCGGGCATCCAGGCCGCGCACGCAGCCGGCATGCACGCCGTCGCCGTATCCACGACTTACGAGCGAACGGCGTTCACGGCGGCCGACGCCGTGGTCGATGGGCCGTGGGCCCTTCGCCTGCAGCCGCGCGGCACGACGATCGTGCTGTCGCTCGACGAACGGTAATGGCGGTAGCCCAGGACGCGTTATCATCCTCGACACGCCGGCAAGGCAGAGCGGCCTGCACGGACGGACCCGATCCCCGGCCGCGTCGATTGGCATCACGAGGGCGGGGTCATTATCCTAGGTAACACCTTTTCCATCGACAGGACTCTTTCATCAACCTCTGATTGTACCCATGTCTCCTTCCTCGAATCGTCGTGATTTTCTGAAAACCTCCGCCGTGCTGACGGCCGGGCTGGGCGCTGGGCTCTGGACGGCGGGGTGCGGTTCCAACAGCGGAGGGGAGCGCGGAGCCACGCCGCTGTTCGAGATTTCGCTGGCCCAATGGTCGCTCCACCGGGCCTTCTTCGACGGCGAACTGGACAACCTCGACTTCGCCCGGACCGCAAAAGAAGACTTCGGGATCGACGCTGTCGAGTACGTGAATCAGTTCTTCATGGACAAGGCCACGGATCAGGCGTACCTGCAAGACATGAAGCAGCGCGCCGAGGACGCCGGCGTGCGCAGCCTGCTCATCATGTGCGACGGCGAGGGCGCGCTGGGCCATCCCGACGCACAGGAGCGGGCACAAGCCATCGAGAATCACCACAAGTGGGTGGAGGCCGCGCAGTTTCTCGGCTGCCACTCGATCCGCGTCAACGCCGAGACGCAGGAGGAGGGCAGCTACGAGGAGCAGATGCAGCGCGCCGCCGACGGGCTGCGCCAGCTGTGCGAGTTTGCCGACGACTACGACATCAACGTGCTCGTCGAGAACCACGGCGGGCTGTCGTCGAACGGCGCCTGGCTCGCGGGCGTCATGGAGCAGGCCGACCATCCGCGCGTAGGCACGCTGCCCGACTTTGGCAACTTCCGTATCAGCGCCGACGAGACGTACGACAAGTACCAGGGCGTTGAGGAGCTCATGCCGTATGCTGAAGCCGTCAGCGCGAAGGCGCTCAACTTCAACGAGCAAGGGCAGGAGGTCGACATCGACTTCGAGCGCATGATGCGGCTCGTGCTGGAGCACGACTACCACGGATACGTCGGCATCGAATATGAGGGTAGCGAGGGGCTCAGCGAGCGCGAAGGCATTCAAGCGACGAGGGACCTCTTGGTGCAAGTGCGTGAGGATCTGAGCGGCGAGTTTTCGGTTGGGTGAATGATGCTCGTTCCGCTCACTGTCCTTTGTTCGCTCAGTTCGCTCACGTCACGAGCCACCGGGCACTGGGAAAGCGGTTGGCTACCCGTGATCCATGCTAACTGACCTATGATACCCGTTTCCAGATGATCATGTCGGGGTTCCCCGGACGTTCTCCCGTCGCGTGTCCGGTTCGAGGCTTAGAAACGTCCAACGTTGAACGTTCGAACGTTCTCGCGCAAGATCCACAGCGGTATGCAATGGACGACGCCCCGCGAGACCCAGACATTTTGAAATGGAAACAGTAGGACACGAGCCGAAGGCGAGCACGTGACTCATGCCACAACCATGAGCGAAGCGAACACACCACGCACGCGCTACCATGCCCCTTGACCGAACCACCGCACCCGACCATCCGAAGTGGACGAACTGGCGGTGGCAGATGCAAAACCGCATCCACACGACCGACGCGTTGCATCGCTGGATCGACCCCACGCCGGAGGAATTGGAGGCCATCGAGAAGACGAAAGATGTCTTCCGCTGGAATATCACGCCGTACTATGCGCGCCTCATGGACCCGGACGACCCGTCGGATCCGGTGCGCCGGCAGGTGGTGCCGCACCTCGACGAGCTGAAGCCCGACATCGTGGGCGTCGTCGATCCGCTGGAAGAGGTGGCCCACTCGCCCGTCAAGAACCTCATTCACAACTACGCAGACCGCGTCGCCTTCTGCGTGACGGCCGAGTGTGCGATCTACTGCCGGTATTGCCTCCGCAAGCGTATGGTCGGCGACGCTGAGTTCTTCATGCGGAAGGGCGAGTTGCAGGAGGCCATCGACTACATCGCGGCGCACGACGAGATCCGCGACGTGTTGCTCACCGGCGGCGATCCGCTCACGTTCAACGGTCGCCACCTGGAGTGGCTGTTGAGCCGCCTGCGGGCCATCGACCACGTGGAACTCATCCGCTTCGGCTCGCGGATGCCGGTCAAGCTGCCGTACCGCATCACGGACGACTTGTGCGACCTGCTGGCGCGCTACCACCCGATCTGGGTCAACACGCACTTCAACCATCCGAAGGAGTTGACCGGCGACGCGGCCGCCGCCATCGCGCGGCTGAAGGACGCGGGGGTGCCCGTCGGCAACCAGACGGTGCTGCTGCGCGGCATCAACGACGACGCCGAGACGATGAAGATGCTCTGCGAGGGGCTCGTGCGGATGCGAGTGCGTCCGTATTACCTGTACCAGGCCCAGGTCATTGGCGGGACGGCCCACTTTCGCACCGCCATCGAGACGGGGATGGCGATCATGCGCGCGCTCCGTGGACGGACCTCCGGGTTTGCGATCCCGACGTACGTGCTGGACACGCCCTTCGGCAAGGTGCCCCTGAACCGGAGCTATGTGAAAGGTCGCTGCGGCGATCGCATCGTGATGGAAAGTTACGACGGCCAGCTGTGGGCCGAGCCGAATCCGATACCGCCCGGCGAGACGACTGCGGTAACGCTTCCGACCGTCGACATGCCCGACGCGGCGGAAACCATCCCTACCAGCGGCGATGCGTTCGTGCCGCTGCCCACGGTGTCCTAACCGCATCGGGCCGATGGGAACGGTCGGGCAGTGCGCGCGTGGTTGACTTTCCCGCACGCTGCCGATAGGTTAGTGCTCGATTTTCGCCCCACTGCACGCCACCGATGGGCCGGTTGCCACACGTCGCATGATGCGCATTCTCCTCATATCCCTGGCCGTCGTGATTGCGGCGCTCGCCTTCCTGCTGAATCAGGCGTGGCTGTACTGGGCGGCGGGGGCACTCCTCGTGGCCGCCGTCGTGGTGGTGGTCGTCCGGATGTGGCGGCGGTATCAGGAAGCAGTGCGCTTTCAGCGCGAGGAAGGGCAGTCCGCCCCGCGCCATCCCGAGTTGGGTGAGCTAGGCATCATGGAGGTGCGCCCAAGGGACGAAGCCGCCTCGGTCCAGGACGAGCCGCCCCCGGCCGACGACGAGCCGCCGGCCCGCGCGGCTACCACCGGTTCTGCGGAGCCGGTCCGCGAGGCGTCGGAGGACAGCGCCGCGTCCCTCGCCGCTCAGGAACCGGATCGCGGCGCACCAGCGGAGGCGTCTGACGACGTAGCCGCCGAGCCGGCCCAGCAGCCTGCGGAGGAATCGCCCGCAGCGTCGGCGGAGGGAGGGGCAGGCGATCCGGTGCTCCAGCCGTACCTGCAGGCGCTGCGCGCCGCGACGGAGAGCCATGCCGCGTGCCTGCTCGTGCAGGAAGACGTTACCCTCTCATATCGCATCGAGGCAGCGGCCAGCCGGGCGGCCTCCCTGCGTCGCAGGGGCACCTTCGAGACGACGGATCCGCTGCTGTCGGCCAACATGGCGCAGGTCGAGGTGACGGTTCAACCCGTGGGGCGTGATGGCGTCGACCCGGCCCATTTGGGCTATTACGAGACGACGCCCCCGCTTGCGCAGGTCGCCGTTGCGCCCGTTCCTACGCCCTCCGCGGCCTCGACCTATTTTCTCGTGCTGGATGCGACGGATACGCATCTCGACCATCCGCGAGCGAAGAAGCTCATCACCCACTTCGCCGATTTACTGGGGCTTCTCATCGAGTCAGAGACGTCGCGTCCATCGCCCGCGCCGGACGTTGCCCCGGATTCCGGCGATGCGGATGCCAAGCCGCGCCCTCGCCGCGAGATTATCGCCGAGGAGATCCAGGAAGCGCAGCGTGCGTCGTCGCCCCTGGCGCTGGCGCTGGTGCACCTCAACCGGGCGGAACGGTTGGCCGGCGAAGGGAAAGCCGTCGTGGCCGATGCCGAGTCGGCCCTTCGCACCCGGTTGGAGCGGTCGGCGCCGCGCAGCCGGGTCGAGCGCTTTGGCGAGCTGACGTATGGTGTGTTCTACAACGGCGACGTGACCGACGTAGAACCGTGGGCCGAGCGATTACAGGAAGAGATGAACGGCGTCGGCGGGTTGCTCACGGGCGGCGTCAGCATTGGGGTGGCCATGCTCCGCGAGGACGCGCAGTCGCCCGAGCAGCTCCGCGAGGACGCGACCGAGGCGCTCCGGATGGCTTACGAGACTGGCACCTGCACCATCGTCGAGTAGCGGGCTGAATCACGCTGCGCCGGCGGACCGTACCAGCACGTAATCGAGCGTGTATCGTAAACAATCGCGACGGGGGATCACTATGGCTGCGAGCACCCAATCGTCACCGCGGATCACGCATCTGTCTTGGGGCCGTCTCGAAGTGGAAGGCCGTGACGCCGCCTTCAAGGACGCGAAGCTGTGGCCGGGCGGCGGGCGCGAATGGGACTGGAACGAGACCGGCACGCACCACCGGCCCGGCATCCAGCCTGCCGACGTGGAAGAGCTCGTGGAGCACGGCGTCGACACCGTGGTCCTCTCGAAGGGCATCAACGAACGCCTGCAGGTCCAACGCGCGACGCTGGACGCCCTCGAAGAGCAGGGGGTCGACGTAGACGTGCTGCAGACGGAGCAGGCCGTGGAGCGCTACAACGAGCTGCAAGCCGAGGGGAAAGCCGTCGGCGGCCTCTTTCACTCGACGTGCTAGCGCATCGACGGCTTCGCTACAGGATCTCCTCAATGGGATAGACGAACACGAGGTAGAGGTAGAAAAAAGCGAGCGAGATAACCAAGATGATGACGCCCAGCGTCGAGGAGCTCACCTTGATGCCGCCCATCGACGCTTCGATTTCCGTCACGGCCTCGGACTCGGCGGGCGCGTCGGACGGGGGGCGCTCTCGAAGTCCACGACGGAACTGCACCCCGGAGAGGTAGACGCCCGCGAGCACGAGCAGAATCACGACCACGAAAATGATGCGTGAGGAGAGCAACTGCCACTCGAACACGCGGAGCCGGTGATCGAAGCCCTGGATCCGGTAGTCGAAATAGGCCCGGAGCGCCGCTTGCTGCTTGGCCCGCGTCACTGAATCGCCGGCGGCCACGGCGGTGAGGCCTTCGGTCAGCGCGGGAGGCTGAGGAAGGGAATCACGCTCCTGCAGGCTGGCGGCCACCTGCTGGGAGATCGCCTCAAAGTCCAGAACGGGACGCGGTGGCGAGGCGGTCGTGTCCTGCTCCTGGGGAACGAGCGCCACGCTCCCGAGCACCCAGACGGTCAGAAGAAGAGGAAGCATGGCTCGGGGTCGCTATTCCTGGTTGGTCGAGTCGGTCTCCAGCCGGTGGAGTAGGGTTTCGATTTGCTCCTTCAATACCGGGATGGACTTCTCCAGGTAGCGAAGCCGGAAGTCGGCCCGGTCGAAGGGCGACTCGCGGTCGTCGTTGGCTTCGAGCTGCTCCACGGTCTGCACTGCGTTCTCGTTGAACGCTTGGCCGATGGCGATGAGCATCCGTTCGTTCAGGCCACTCATCCATGCTTGCATCCGCATCCACCAGAACGAGAAGTCGCTGTCGGTGCTGAGGGCGTCAGGGGGAACGGGCGGATCGTCCACCTGCACCTGCGTGCTGCGAAGAATCATCGTCTCCGTCGAGTCCGGGTGTTCAGGGTCGTAGAGGATGAGCGTGTCCGAGGGGTTCAGTTGCGCCAGCCGTCCATTACCCAGTGCAAAGCGGATGGTGCCATCGTCGAGCACGTCCGGCCGCTGCATGAGGCGCACGGTCGCCGGGTCGAAGTTGGCGAGACGGGGCGCTTGCGGCCGCGGGACGAGAGGAGGCGAAGTCGGGTCCGAAGCGGAAGGCGGCTCCGCATCGGTGACTGGCACCGCTGAGGGGCGGGGGATCGTCACGGCGAGGGTGCCCTCCGCAGGGGCCCCGCTCTGCTGGAAATTGACGACCGAGATTTGCCACTGTGCACCGCGGTCGAGCAGCTCCTCGGTCACGTCGAAATCGATCGAGAGGGGACTGTCGCCGTCCTGGCGGGCGTAGTATCCAGTTTGGCCTGGCCCGTTCAGGATGAGGGCGAGGCGCTGCGCTCCGGACCACGTGGCCCGGGCGCGCAGGGCACCCGGCGCGTCGAGTGTGAACGTAAAGACCTGCCGATCCCGGGTCGCGACCCGAAACGGCGCTTGGAACGTAGGCGGGCTCACTTGAAGCACACGCATGGTGCGCGGCATCGTCACGACGGGCTGCTGGGCGGAAGCCGGCGCGCCGATGGAAAAAATCAGAGCGGCGATGAGAAGCGGAAGCCCACTCTGTTGAAGACGCGTCCAACGTCCAGTCGAGGTACAGCGGTGTGACCAGCACATAATCGTCCCCCATCGTTATGCGCAATGTGCGAAGTGAAAACGCCTGGGCCGCCTGCTCAGCGCGGACCTCACTCACTACTGGCTCTCGGGACCTACAGGTCAGTCAGGGTGCAAGCTGGAGCGATGCGCGGCACGCGGCTCGGTTCGTGAGTTCGTGAATGCACGACACGAGATGCAAAGCCGTGCAGGTACGATACGAATACTGCAACACTGAAACATACGTTCACGCCGGCATACTTTCCAGGCCCGCAATACAAGAAGCGCGATGGGCCTAGTAGGATGAGACCGATGGAGTAATCAGTCGTATCAGTCGTTGGCCCCAACGACGATACCGAACGGCCCGTCGAGGTCGATACCGCCCATCGTGCCCACCGCAGACAGCGTCGCC
>CAYFRX010000006.1:25812-32830 GCA_964345515.1 uncultured Rhodothermales bacterium | reverse complement strand
TCACGCGTACGTGTTGAGCATCACCGGCATGATGAGCATCAGGATCTCTTCGTTTTCCGCCTGCTCCTGCGGCAACACGATGCCCGCGCGATTGGGCGAGCTGAGCTTGAAGATCACCTCGTCGGCGTCCATGTTGCTCAGCACCTCCGTGAGGTAGTTCGAGTTGAAGCCGATCGTCATCTCCTCGGCGTCGTAGTCACAGGACACGATCTCCTCGGCTTCGCTGGAGCGCTCGATGTCCTCGGCCGAGAGGTTGACGCGGTCGCTCTGAATGGCCAGCCGGATCTGGTTCGTCATGCTGGAAGAGTACAGCCCCACGCGCTTCACGGCGTTCAGCATCGACTCGCGGTTGACGGCAAGCGTACGGTCGTTCTCGTCAGGGATGACGGCTTCGTAGTTCGGATACGCCTCGTCGATGAGCCGGGCGAGCACGCAGGCGTCGCCAAAGTCGAAGGCGACGTGGCCCTCATCCAGGCGAATCGTGCACGCCTCCTCATCGGCGACGCGGCCGGCGAGCTTCATGGCCTTCTCCGGTACGATGAAGTCGATCTCGTCCGTGCTCGTGATGCCGTGCATATCGAGCTTCACGAGCCGGTGCCCGTCGGTGGCCACCGCGCGCGTTTCGTCCGGGCTGATCTGAAAGTAGACGCCCATCATCGCCGGGCGCAGCGCGTCTTTGCTGACGGCGAAACTCGTCTTCTGGATCGCCCGCTGCAGCAGCGTCCCCTCGGCCGTGATCTGCTGCTCGTCGGACAGCTCTGGGAGTTCAGGATAATCCGCGCCGTCGTGGCCCACCATCTTGTAGTGGCCCTGATCGGTTTCCAGCGTGATCTCGAAATCGCTGTTGGCCGTGAATTCGAGCGGCAGGTCGGGCAGCGCGCGCAGCGTGTCGAGCAGTCGCTTGGAGGGCACAGCGATGCGGGCCTCCTCGGGCGTGCCGTTCGTCTCGAACTGGACCGGCAGGCGTTGCACGATCGAAATTTCGAGGTCGGTCGCGCTCAGTCGAAGGGCGTCGCTGTCTTGCTCAAACAGGATGCATTCGAGGATGGGCAGCGTGCTTTTCGACGGCACGGCGCCCTTCACGGTGTTGAGCGCCTCAAGCAGATCGGCACTGGAAACGGTAAATTTCATGGCGATATCGGGTCAGCTTGACGAGGTGCGAGGGACAGTCAAGTACGGAAAAATTGCGGTGCAGATCCAGGGGAGACTGATTACGTCATGTACCCACTACGTTCGTGTCATTGGTCACATACCCGTCTGCGGCTCATGTCATCGGTCGCTGTCAACGTGAGAACCAATGACCAAGTGACGTGAGCGAAGCGAACAGAATGACGGCGACCCGAAGGGAGTCCTGTGACAGACGAGCGTCGGCGAGTCCGCCTGACGCGACCGAAGGACGCATCATCGTGCGCGGAGTTCGATCTTCCGTCCAATCTCTTCGACCATGCTGCGGAACTGGTCGTCCGTCTCGATCTGATCTTCCACCGTCTTGTTGGCGTGGATCACGGTCGAGTGGTCGCGCCCTCCGAAGTGGAGGCCGATCGTCTTCAGCGAGTGCTGCGTGAGGTCCTTGGAAAAGTACATGGCAATCTGCCGCGCCCGGACGACCTCACGCTTCCGCGTCTTGGCGCGCACCAGGTCTTCGGGGATGTCGAGATAGTCGCACACGATGCGCTGGATCTCCTCGATGGTGAGGTTCACCTTCGAGTCCTGCATCAAATCGCGCAGCACCTCCTTCGCCAGGTCGATGTCGATGTTGCGCTGATGGAGCGTCGAGTGGGCGAGGAGGCGAATGAGTGCGCCTTCGAGCTCGCGGATGTTGCTCTTCACGTTGTGCGCGATGAACTCGATGACCTCCTGCGGGAGCTCGATCCCGTCGTCCTCGGCCTTGCGCTGGAGGATGGCGATGCGCGTCTCCAGCCCCGGCGGCTGCACGTCCGCCGAGAGGCCCCACTGGAAGCGGGAGAGCAGCCGCTCCTCGATGCCCTGAATCTCGCGCGGCGGGCGGTCGGCCGAGAGCACGATCTGCTTGCCGCTCTGGTGCAGCGCGTTGAAGATGTGGAAGAACTCTTCCTGCGTCTTCTCCTTGCCGCTGAAAAACTGCACGTCGTCCACGATGAGCAGGTCGATCTGCCGGTAGAACATTGAGAACTCGCTGATGCGGTTCCGCTGGATCGACTGCACGAACTCGGTCGTGAAGCGCTCGCTGGAGACGTACAGCACGCTCTCGGCGTTGCTGTTGGCCCGGGCGTAGTTGCCAACCGCGTGGATGAGATGCGTCTTGCCGAGCCCCACGCCGCCGTAGACGAGGAACGGGTTGAAGCTCGTGCCGCCCGGTTCCTGCGCGATGGCCCATGCCGCGCTGCGCGCCAGCCGATTGCAGTCGCCCTCGATGAAGCGCTCGAACGTGTAGCCGTCGTTGAGCTGGCTGTCGATCTCGGCTTTCTGGATGCCGGGAATCGCAAATGGATTCTGGACGGGGGCTTCCCCGGTGTCCGTCTGCTGCTCCGTGGATTGCGCCGACCCCGGGCGTCCTCCTCCCGAGGGGTGGGCGCCCTGCGGCGATTTGCCTCCCGACTCAGGGGAGGGCGCGGGCGATTCGGCCCCTCCGCCTGAAGATTCCGGCGGGGACTCCGACGGCGGCGGGGTCGACGGCGGCGACGACTCGGCGGCGTCACTGGGAGAAGTGCTCGTCTGCGAAGGCGGTTCGTTGGCGGGTTGGCGAGCCGGGAGATGCATCGAGGCGCCGCCCTGCTCCACGTCGTCTTTTTCGATGACGATGTCGTAGAAGAGCCGTCCCCGCGGCCCGATGACCTTCGTGACCGTCTTCCGGAGAAGCGAAAAGTAGTGCTCCTCCAGCCATTCGTAATAGAAGCGGCTCGGGAGCTGAATCGTCAGCTTAGCGAGGTCATCTTCCTCTTCCAGCGACAGCGCCTTGAGCGGCTCGAACCACGTCTTGTAGCTCTGACGGCTGATGTTGTCTCGGATGATGTCAAGGCATTCATTCCAAACCGATTCGGGAGACCGATCCATACTGTATCCTGTGGTGCCACCGGAGTCCGGTAGCGATGAGAAACGTCGGATGCTCGTCGAGGAGGCAAAGTCGCCTGAGGGGCCGCACGGGCGCAGTTACCGAGGGGGCATCTACCTCGGGAACTCGCTTGTCAGCACGAGGGCACTTATCCACAAAGCAACGGCTGCGCATGAACTATGGGAGCCCTTGGATCTTCGTTCCGTCTGCGCTATACACAGGTTTTCCACAACTCCCCCACAACTATTAATTGATTAAAAACAGAGGGTTATGGAAAAAACAAAGAAAGGCATCGACATCACCTAGGCGCTTCGTGATGCCGGCCGGCTACCGAAGACTGCCAGCAGGCGCGGTGCGATAAATTATCCACATTTTACTCACAACACAGCACAGCAAGCAACCGCCGACGGGGTACGGTTCGGGCTGGGTGCGCTGGCAGATGCCGGGTGCAAACAGGGCTTTCAGTACGCAAAAAGCCTCAATCCTTCGTGGGGCGACTGAGGCTCATTCCGCTGCGGCAAGCGCCGACGCTCGGGCGTGTGGCGTGGTTGACTCAGGCGGTCTCCTACGTTAACCATCGCGCCTCGTAACGTCAAGACAAAACACATGTGATTTGAGTGAGCCGCCCCCATGCGGGCTCCCCGGGCGTAAGGCCCAGGTCGGGCGACCCGCGACCGGCTCTGGCGCCGGGGTGGAACTCAACGTTGCCGCAACATGTAATGCATTGGCTGTCAGTGTAGAGTGCTGATAGCACCGATGGCATCGCGGCGCATCGACGTTTTCATTCCATGCTGCAGATTGACATTACCTCGTTCAAGTCAGGCGTCTACCACGTGGAGTTGGATCCCGACGCGGATGACCTTGAGCTGGACCCGGACACCTTCTCTGACATCCACGTCCTGGCGCGGCTCGACTGCCACCGCGATCGCATCCTGGTCTCTCTCGACGTGCACGGTGTGACTGCGCTCACGTGCGACCGGACGCTCCAGAAGTACGACGAGACGCTGGAGGGCACGTACCAGGTGCTCTTTGGCCCCGAGCGCATGGTGGGCGCCGAAAGTGACAACTTCGACGAGGTGCGCGTGCTGCACCCGTCGGACCGCGAAATCGACGTGACTGACCTCGTGCGCGACACGCTTCTGCTCGCCATCCCGCACCGCAAGATTGCGCCGGGGGCGGAGGACGAGGAGATCCCGATGACGTTCGGGGCCGCAGCGTCGGAGACTGAGGGGAGCGAGGATGGACCGCCGTCCGACATCGATCCGCGCTGGGAGGCGCTCCGTGAGCTTCGCGACAGCGCCGATACCAACGGTAACTAACCGGCTTTTCATCATCAGGGCGTGCTCTGTGCCCTATCCTTCGAACAAAATGGCAGTGGCGTCATAGATGCACATCGCACGCGCCACGTGACCGCAGACCGATCAGAAACTCATGGCTGTACCGAAGAGACGACATTCGAAATCGCGCTCGCGCAAGCGTCGCTCCGAGTACTACAACGGCCTTGACGAGCCGCAACTGATGGAGTGCCCGAATTGCGGCGCCCCCAAGGTGATGCACCGCGTTTGCACGAGTTGCGGTTATTACCGCGGACGGCAGGTCATTGAGCCCACTGAGGGTTATTCCCTGTAGCACCGTGACGCCGTACGTATACGGTGCGGCCAGCGCTTGATCGTGCGGCACGCTTTTCCTTCGGATGTGTGAACCCTCCGAAGCGCAAGGCGTGCATTTTTTTTGCCTGCTTTTGTACTTTGGAGCAACTTGCGCAGCATCCCGCACAGGATCGCCCTGATTGTGGAGCGACGGTGCCCGTTTTCTTCCCGCTCGGCTTCAAACACGAAACTGCTTCTAGATCATGCGAATTGCCGTGGACGCCATGGGGGGCGACGAGGCCCCTTCCGTTGTTGTGGAAGGAGCGATGCGGGCCCTTGAGCGCGCGCCGATCGAAGTTCAAGTGCTCCTTTTCGGGCCGGAGGAGGATGTGCAGCGTGGGCTGGACGCGCACGACCAGGCGGCCGATCTGCCCATCCAGGTCGTCGACGCGCCCGAAGTGATCGGCATGGGAGAGGCGCCAGGCACGGCCGTCAAGAAGAAGCAGCGCTCCTCCATTCATCGTGGGCTCGGCGCCGTGAAGAAGAAGCAGGCCGACGCGTTTGTGAGCGCCGGCAACACGGGCGCCATCATGGCCGCGTCCCTCTTCATCCTTGGGCGCGTGCCCGGTGTGGAGCGGCCCACCATCATCGGGTTCTTTCCCACGTTCGAAGGATCGTGCCTCGTCACCGACATCGGCTCGAACGTCGACTGCAAGCCCGAGCACCTCGTCCAGTTCGCACAGATGAGCTCCATCTATGCGCGGCACGTCTTCGAGAACGACGACCCGACCGTGGCGCTGCTCAACATCGGCGAGGAGCCGGGCAAGGGCAACGAACAGATCAAGGCGACTTACGAGCTGCTCCAGGACACGCCGGACATCCACTTCCGCGGCAACATCGAGGGCGGCGACATTTTCGCCCACGCCGCTGACATTGTGATCTGCGACGGTTTCGTGGGCAATGTGCTGCTCAAGTTCGGCGAGAGCGTGACCACCGTGTTGCCGCGCCTTGCCCAGCAAGAAATGCAGCGGCAGGGCCTCGCTCCCAAGGAGCAGCAGACGATGGGCCGCGTGTTGAAGGGCGTGAAGAAGGGTTTCGACCCGGAAGAGCGGGGCGGCGCGCCGCTGCTCGGCGTGAACGGGCACGTCTTGGTTGGGCACGGTCGCTCCACCGCCCGCGCCATTCAGCAAATGATTCTGTCGGCGGCTGACACGGCGTCCAAAGACGTCGTCTCGCCCATGGCATCCACCTTCGCGGCGTAGTGCCGTCTGTCATTCCCCCTTTCGTTCATTCCTGCACCATCTGCACGCATGCCTGCTGCCTCCGACGCCTCCGACGCCGCTTCGTCCCCGCCGCGCGCCGCAATCACCGCGCTCGGCCACTTTCTTCCTGAAGAGCGGCTCACAAATCACGACCTGGAGGGCCTGGTAGAGACGAGCGACGAGTGGATCCGGACGCGCACCGGCGTGCGCGAGCGGCGCATCTTGAACGACGACGGCAAGGCCACGGCGTACATGGCCAGTGAGGCCGCGAAGGAACTGATCGCCAAGCGGGATCTCGACCCCGCCGCGATCGACGCCATCGTGGTTGCTACCGTGACCCCCGATATGTTTTTCCCGTCGACGGCCTGCCTCGTGCAGGAGGCCATCGGCGCTGACAACGCGTGGGGCTTCGACCTGTCCGCGGCCTGCAGCGGGTTTCTCTACGCGCTGACGACCGGCGCGCGTTTCATCGAGAGCGGGCAGCACGAGAAGGTGCTCGTCATCGGGGCCGACACGATGAGCGCGATCACCGACTACACGGATCGGACCACGTGTATTTTGTTTGGCGACGGCGCCGGTGCCGTCCTGCTTGAGCCGAGTGACGACGCCGTCGGCCTCATCGACGTGGTGCACGACGTGGACGGCTCGAAGTGGGATCTGCTGTGCATGCACGGCGGCGGGAGCTTGCACCCGCCCACGCACGAGACGGTCGATCAAAAGATGCACTTTCTTCACCAGGAGGGACGTGCGGTCTTCCGGTACGCCGTCACCGCCATGGCCGATGCCTGCGAGCAGATCATGGAGCGCAACGGTCTGACGGGCGACGACGTGCGCTACCTTGTGCCGCATCAGGCGAATAAGCGGATCATCGATGCCGCCGCCAAACGGATGGGCTTGACGGAGAAGCAGGTGATGATGAACATCGACCGGTACGGCAACACCACCGCCGCCACGATCCCGCTCTGCTTGCACGATTGGGAGCACGACCTCCGCCGAGGCGACAACCTCGTGCTGGCCACGTTCGGGGGGGGATTCACGTGGGGTGCCAGCTACCTGAGGTGGGCGTACGACGGAACGGCGAATGGCGATTGACGATTTTCGAATCGCGCTTCTTCGCTGATCGTCGTCATTTCGCA
>CAYFRX010000006.1:5674-25712 GCA_964345515.1 uncultured Rhodothermales bacterium | reverse complement strand
ATGGCGATTGACGATTTTCGAATCGCGCTTCTTCGCTGATCGTCGTCATTTCGCAATTCGACAATCGCAGTTCGACAATCGACCATGACCACGGCTTTTCTCTTTCCCGGGCAGGGCTCCCAGTTCGTCGGCATGGGCGCTGACCTGGCGCAACAGTTCCCGGTCGCGCGGGCCCACTTCGAGGCGGCGGACGAGCTGCTCGGCTACAAGCTCACCGACCTCATGTTCGGGCGGCACACCGACGATGAGGCCGAGGCCGAAGAGGCGCTCACGCAGACGGAAGTGACGCAACCCGCACTGTACGTCCACAGCTTGGCCGCGATGGCGGTGCTGCAGGCCGAGGGCCGGACGCCCGACATGGTGGCGGGGCATAGCCTCGGGGAGTACAGCGCGCTGGCTGCTGCCGGGGCGCTCTCCTTTGAGGATGGGCTGCGCGTGGTCCGCCGCCGTGGCGAGCTTATGGCCGAGGCGGGCGAACGCCGGCCGGGCGCGATGGCCGCCGTGCTGGGCGCGGACGATGACACAATCGAATCCATCTGCCGCGACGTGTCGAGCGACTCTGTGGGTGTCGTGCAGCCGGCCAACTTCAACGCGCCGGGCCAGATCGTCATCTCGGGCGATGTGGAGGCCGTGGAGCAGGCCATGGACGAGATGCCGGGCCGTACGATCCGGCTGCCGGTCAGCGGTGCCTTTCACTCGCCGCTCATGGCGTATGCCGAAGAGGGCTTGTCGGAGGTGCTCAACGCGGTCGACATCCAGCCGCCGCAGTGCCCTGTGTACTTGAACGTGACGGGCCAGCCCACCACCGATCCGAACGACATGCGTACCCGGCTGCTCGAACAGTTGCGGGCTCCGGTGCGCTGGGCGCAATCGCTGCGTCGGATGCACGAGGACGGGGCTGAGCGCTTCGTCGAAGTCGGCGCCGGCAAGGTGCTGCGGGGTCTCGTGCGGCGCACGCTGGGCCGCGACGTCGACACGCAGGGCGCGGGCACGGCCGACGTGTTGGCGGCGCTCGTCGAGGCGTGAACCGGTCCGTTGTAGCTTTTCCAGCGCGCTTTCGTACCTTGGGGGCACTGCGGCTTGAATCGTTGGCGCCTGGCGCTGGAGGCAAAGGATTTATGGCACACTGCACCGCTATTGCTTACTCGGCCCCTCGGTCGTGGGCTGCCTTCCGGCGCCTCGCGCACGGTCTGCTTGTCATGACACTTCTCGTGCTGGGGGGATGCGCGAGCAGCGGTGGGTTCTCTGTGGACGAAACGCGCATCGCGTACGGGTACCTTCCGAGCAACGCCGAGCCGCCGAGTCATCCCGACTCGCTCGGGACCCTCGCCATCGTAGAGGAGGAGAACAAGATCGACATCCAACTCGATCGCTCCTACGAGCAGTTGATGCGCGACTGGTCCGTCACGTGGGTCAGCCAGTCCGCGCGGCGCACCTTTGATGCGAGCCGGTCGTACCGCACCTTCGCGACGCTGTGGAGCCTCGACTTGTCCATCGCTTCCCTGGTCGCCGAGGAGGCCGTCGATGCGCTCTCCAAGGACTTGGCCCAAAAACGAGTGGCCCAACGGCGACAGGAGCATCAGCAAGTGCTGCAGATCGACCTGTACCGCTTCATCGGGTCGCCGCCGTTTGGGCGCGGTATCGGGAGCACGCTCGTGGGCGGCCCTGGAAGCCGGGTGACGCTTCGCGATGGGCAGGGCAATCGTTACCGGCCCGATCGGGTGGAGCACGAGCCGCCGACCGAAGCGTATATCGCGGGAAACCGCACCCTTTACCGGCGCAACACCTTCTACTTTCAGCGTGAGATCGACGGGCGTGACCTGCTTAATGACGTGCAAGAGCTTCGGCTGTACATCAATCAATCGCCAGGCGGACGGTACTACTTCACGTGGACCTTCTAGCGGCTGGTTGGCCCCTCCATCTACACCGACTCTTTCCCTCCGAATCCCCATTTCCGTTTTCCGCACTCCATGCAAATTACTCTTAGCGATCAGAGCGTTCTCGTAACCGGCGGCACGCGGGGCATTGGACGGGCCCTGGTCGATGCGTTTGCGCAGACTGGGGCGCGTGTCGCCTTCACGTACCGCTCGTCGTCCGAGGCGGCGGACGAACTGGTCGATGAGCTTACCGACCAAGGCGTCGAGGCGCTTGCCATCCAGGGCGATGTAGCGGAGACAAACGCCGCCCAGGACACCGTCGATCAGGTGCTTGACGCGTGGGATACGCTCGACGTGCTGGTCAACAACGCCGGCATCACACGCGACGGGTTGCTGCTTCGCCTGCAGGAGGACGACTGGGACGCCGTCATGGCCACCAACCTGAAGGGCGTCTTCAATTTCTGCAAAGCGGCCTATCGGCCGATGATGCGGCAGCGCGGGGGCAAGATCATCAACATCTCTTCCGTGGTGGGCGTGACGGGGAATCCCGGTCAGACGAACTATGCGGCATCGAAAGCTGGAATCATCGGCTTCTCGAAGAGCCTCGCAAAAGAGCTCGGCAGCCGCAACGTGACGGTCAACGTGGTGGCACCCGGCTTCGTGGAGACGGACATGACCGCCGAGCTGAGCGACAGCGCGCAGGAGGCCATGCTCGACGCCGTGCCGCTCGGACGCCCCGCCCGCCCGCAGGACGTTGCGTCGGGGGTGCTGTACTTGGCCTCCCCCGCAGCGGACTACATCACCGGCCACGTGCTCCACGTGGATGGCGGTCTCGCCATGTAGCGTGCGGCCTCGGCGGGGCATGACAACCGTGGAAAATTAACACGGACATTCTCTGCACGTCTGGCCTGCGCAGGATCGTTCGCTGTCGCTAGCGCGTAGAGCATGATGCAAACGATTGGCGCGGCCACGAATCGGGGCTGAACGGTCCCCGCGAGCGGCCCACGGACGCTGCTGCTTAATCCCTTTATAACTGTTTGTCTCCGCACATGTCGACTGACTCCGCCGAAACCACGGACGCCCCCCGAAACCCCTTCGTCCAGACGATCGATCTCACCAAACGGGCCCAACGCAAGAAGGGGGAGGAGACTAGCGACTTTAGCGAGCCGGACCCCTCGCTCGACGAGGTGACGCTTGATGCTCTGCCGAGCATCGTGGAGCAGGTCTTCCGCGCGGCCGGCTGGACCGAGCTGATGCCCGTGCAGGAGAAGGCCATCCCGTACATGCTGGACCGCCGCGACCTCATCGTGCAGTCGCGCACGGGGTCGGGCAAGACGGGCGCGTTCCTGCTCCCCATGTTCGACCTGCTGGACGCCAGCCGGAAGGAGGCGCAGGTGCTTATCCTCACGCCCACCCGCGAGCTCGCGCGGCAAGTGTACGAGGAGTTTGAGCGGATGAAGATTGCTACGCCTGAGACAAACGAGATCGATGCGGCGCTGCTCTACGGGGGCGTGAGCTATGGGCCGCAGATCAAGGCGCTGAAGGGCGGCGCCCAGTTCGTGGCCGGCACGCCGGGCCGCACGCTCGATCACATCAAGAAGGGCAACTTTAAGACGGACACGCTCGAATTCTTCATTCTGGATGAGGCCGACGAGATGCTCTCGATGGGCTTCTATCCGGACATGAAAGACATCGAGAAGCGCCTGCCGAAGGACCGGGGCTCGTACATGTTCAGCGCCACCATGCCGCCCAAGGTGCGCGCAACGGCCCGCGAGTTTCTGCACGACCCCGGCTTCCTCTCGCTCAGCTCCGACCAGGTCCACGTCGAGAACATCGACTACCGGTACCACCTGGTGCCGCAGATGGAGAAGGACCGCTCCCTGATGCGCATCATCGAAGTGGAGGCGCCGGCGTCGTCCATCATTTTTGCCAACACGAAGCGGGAAGTCAGCTACCTCGCCAAGTTCCTCCAAAACCAGGGCTACGACGCCGACGAGATTTCGGGCGACCTGTCGCAGAAGGCGCGCGAGAAGGCCATGCGTCGCCTCCGCGAGGGCAACCTCCGCTTCCTCGTGGCGACCGACGTGGCGGCGCGCGGCATCGACATCTCCAACCTGGACTGCGTCTTCATGTACGACGTGCCGCAGGACCGTGAGTACTTCATCCATCGCGCCGGGCGGACGGCCCGTGCCGGCAAGTCGGGCACAACCATCGTGCTGGCCACGCACGAAGACGAGTTCCAACTCATCCGCACGGCCAAGCGCTACGGCGTGGAGATCCAGCGCCACGAACTGCCCGAGCGCGAGCGCTCGATTCAGGAGCAGGCGACCGAGCTCCTCGAAGATCGGCTGCGTAATCAGGACCCGGTCACGCGCGACCAGATGCAACGCTTCGTCGGACTAGTCCAAGACCTCGCTGACGACCACCCTGAACTCCTCGCCCAACTGGTCGAAGAGGTCGTCCAGCAATACGAGGCGGATCACGAATCGGAGCCGGTCGAAGCACAGCATGTGTGAGGACGCGCCGCACGCCGGTCCGGTCGCGCGCGGGACGACGCTCCGTGCGTTCGTGACGAGCCTCGCCGCGCTGTGGCTGCTTGCGGCGACGGCGGCTATGCCGTCCACGTGGGCACAGCCCGCAGCGCCCGACACCAGCTATCGCATCTACACCGGCGACGGCGCGCTCGTCTCCCTCGATGACGTGGTCGCCGCCATGGCGCGTGCGGAGGTCGTATTCATCGGCGAGACGCACGATGATCCCACAGCCCACGCGCTCCAGTACGAGTTGCTCCGAGCGGCGCATCGGCAGTACGGCGCGGCGGACACGGCGCATCGTGCCGTCGCGGTGTCGCTTGAGATGTTTGCGCGGGACGTGCAGCCGATCCTCGACGAGTACCTGGCCGGCCTCATCACGGAAAAGCACTTTCTGGCGAGCAGCCGTCCCTGGTCGAACTACCCGTCCGCGTATCGGCCGCTGATCGAGTATGCCAAGGCGAACGGCATGCCGGTGCTGGCCGCCAACGCGCCGCGCCGCTACGTGAACCGCGTCACGCGGCTCGGTCCGGCGGCGCTTGAGGCGTTGCCCCCGACCGCTAGGTCGTGGCTTCCGCCGCTCCCGTTGCCGGGGCCCTCCGACGCGTACCGCGCCAAATGGATGGCCCGCATGCACGCGGCGATGCCCCATGCCGATTCGACCAACGCTTCTCCGCACGGCGCGCCCGCCGACACGGCCGCCGTGGACTCCGCGCAGGCGCCCGGACCGCACCACGGCACGGCGGCGACGCATCTGCTTCAAGCGCAGGCCTTGTGGGATGCGACGATGGCACACACCCTCGCCCGGCACCTGATGAACACGCCCGACGCTCTCGTGCTGCACGTCACCGGCCGCTTCCACGTGTCGGAAGGAACGGGCACGCCCGAACAGCTTGCCCACTACCGGCCCAGTGCCCGCCCGCTCATCGTAACGGTGCGCCCGGCGGATGACGTCGCGCGCTTCGATCCCGACGCACACACCGGGTTGGGCGACTTCGTGGTGCTCACCGACGCCGCGCGAGTGCCCGACCAGCAACCGGCTGCCGACCCTACGCCGGGTACTTCCCGCTGATGTAGGCTTTCAGCGTGTGAGCCTCCGACTGCGCATCGTGCGAGACCTGCTTCACGCAGTCCCCGATGGACACGATGCCCGTGAGCGTGCCCTCGTCAACGACAGGCAGATGGCGGCACTTGTGCGCCGTCATAATCTGCATGCACTCCTCGATCGACGTGTCGGGCTTGACGCGGATCACGTCGGTGGTCATCACCTCCTCCACGCGGGTCGTTCGAGACGTGCGGCCGCGCAGCGCGACGCGGCGCAGGTAGTCTCGCTCGGTGAAGATGCCGGCGACCTCGGACCCATCCATCATCAAGATGGAGCCGACGTTGTGCTGCACCATCGTGGCAATACATTCTCGGACGGTGGCCGTTGGCGTTGTGGTGACGACGTTATGGCCTTTGCGACGGAGTAAGTCGCGGACGCGCGTTTTCATAACCTCCTCCTTCCCGTTGAATGTGAGACTTAACGGATACTTCACATTCAACGGGAAGGGCCACTGAGTGTTCGTCCACGGCGCGGAAGACGTGTTGCGCGCTACTCAGGAGGCTTGCCCGGCGCTACCACGGTGAAGCGGACAACGGCGCCCGTCTTCGCGTGCATGTTCACCAGGGCGTCGATCGAAAACTTCGCGGTCTTGCGGCTCACCAGATGAGAAATCCGGGGTTGGGACCCCCCGAAGAAGTCGGCCGCTTCACGCTGCTTCATGCGCCGCTCTTCGATAAAGCGGCTCAAGCGATCCATCAGACGGGCGCGGACCCTGACGTTTTCCGCTTCCTCCGCGATCTCCTCGCGTCCAGTCCTCGGGGACTCCGGCGCGTGCCCGTGGCGAGACATGCGCCGGTGCGGATGGTTTGGGGAGGGCATGGAGGGTCCAGTCATTTTTGCCGAAGGACCGGAGCGGTCTATCGGTAGTCACCGCCTCGCCCGCCACCTCGGCTGCCGCGCTGGCCGTTGTTGCCAAAGCTATACGAGAAGGTGAGCATGATTTGCCGCTCGCTCCAATCCCGCGAGCTCTGCGTGTAGCGGCCCGCGAGCCGCTGCTGGAGGTTGAAGTTCATCGAGTCGAACACGTCACTGGCGCGCAGACTCAGGCTGCCCTGGCCGTCGAAGAGCTGTTTCTGGATGGCGACGTCGCTGCTCGTGAATGCGCCCATCCGTCCGCCCGCGATGTCCATGGGCGCCCGGTAGAACTGACTAAGTTGCACGTCCACGCCGGAACCGAGGCTGAACGTGAGGTTGGTGCGGCCCGAGTATTCCATGGCGTCATTGCTGCGGTCGGTAGTGAAGTTGCTCCCGTCGGTGACGACGCGGTGCGCGTTGAGGCTGATGTTGCCGCGCACCCAGTCGTCCATCTGTAGCGAGGTCACGACCTCCAGCCCGTAGGAATTGCTGGATGCGAAGTTGGCGAACTCGGTGATCGTCACGTTGCCCTCGTAGCGCCGGCGCCGCTCGATCTCGTTGACCGTCCGCCGGAAGAAGGGGTTCACCGACAGCGTCACCGGCGCCCACTTGCGCGTCAGGCTGAGCTCGAAGGCGTGGATGTATTCGGGATCGAGCTGCGGATTCCCCTGGCGGCGGAAGTTCGGGTCTTCGTTATCATCGATCGGGTTGAGCTGCCACGAGTTGGGCCGCCGCACGCGCTTGCTGTACGAGAGCCGCGCCTGGTACTGCTCGTTCGGCTTGAACGTCAGATACGCGCTCGGGAAGATGCTGAAGTAGTTGTTATCGAACGCGTCGCTGCGTGCGGGCAGCGTAAACGTCGTGAGGGCCTGCTCGGCGCGCGCACCCACCTTCAGGTCGAACGACGAGCTGAGCGGGGTGGTGAGGAGGGCGTACGCGGCGTGGGTCTGCTCCTCGAAGTCGAACGAGCTGACCTCCTCGGTGCGCCAGGCGTCCGCGCCGTCGTTGAAGATTTCGAAGGCCTGATCATTGTCCTCCATGCTCCACTCGCTCTGGTAGCCGGCCTCCAGATCAAAGCGACCGAGCGGCCGGACGTAGTCGAGTTCGAAGGTGGCCTCTTGCTCGCGTTCGGTCATCTTTTCGCGCTCGCGCTGCCGGCGCGTCCCAAGCGCGCGGTCCTCGGTGAGCGCAAACTCCCGGTACGTGCCGTCTTCATTCTCCCACTCGCTCTCGTACCGCAGCTCCGCCTCCAGGTTATGATCGTCCGGGGCAAAGTCGTGGTTCATCGACAGGCGCGTGTCGATGCTCTGCTCGTCGCCGTCCTCGTCGGTGAGCCGTGCGTACCGGTCCAGCAGCGTGCCGGTGCCCGTCTCGAAGATGGTGTTCCGTCGCTCCTCGGAGGATTCGGCGTCAGTGCTCAGGACGGTTTCTGCCGAGAAGGAGGTTGCATCGCTGGGGCTGTACTCGGCCTGCGTGTTGAGCGTGTGGCCGCGGTCAGACTCGCTCTCGGTGCTTGACTGGCTCAGAACCTCCGTCGGATTCTGGGTCAAGTTGCGGCGGAGGCGGCTGCCGCCCTCATCCTCCGAGCCGCCCCGGAAGCCGTAGTTCGTGAACAGGCGCCACGGCCCGTTTTGATACCCCAGGTTGCCCGACAGCGAGTAGGACTGATTCGTGCCGCCGCCGGCCGTGAAACCGCCGCTCCACCCCGCCGAACGGTTCTGCTTCAGCACGATGTTGATGATGCCCGCCGCCCCCTCCGGCCGGTACTTGGCCGAGGGATTCGGGATCACCTCGACGCGTTCCACTGACGACGCCGGGAGACTCTGCAGGAAGTTGGCCAGCGACTGGCCCGAGAGCGAGGTCGGCTCGCCGTTGATGTGGATGACGACGCCCTCGTTGCCGCGATAGCTGATGCTCCCGTCGATGTCGACCTGGATGGAGGGCAGATCCTGCAGCACCGCCCGCGCCGATCCGCCGGCCGTCACCAGCTGCTGGTCCGTGTTGTACACGGTGCGATCCGTTTGCATCTCCATGGCCGGCCGCTCGGCGCTCACGGTCACCTCCTGGAGCTGCTCCGTCTCCTCCGACAGCGTGATGATGCCGAGTTCACGCTCCGGGCGCTCCCGCGTGAGGCGCACGTCGGTCAGCCGTTTCGTCGCGAAGCCGACGAAGCTGATGCGGACGGTGTGCGCTCCGTACGGCACGTCGTTGACGGCGAAGGCCCCCGTGCTGTCCGTTACGCCGCCGGCCACGAGCGTCGAATCCGCTGGGTCGCGGACCGACACGGTGGCCCCGGCGAGGGGGGTCTCGTTGGACGCATCGACGACCTGCCCCTCCACGCGCCCGTCACCGTCGGACGTGTGTTCTTGGGCGGTTGCCGGATGAACACTTCCCAGCGCGAAGAGCAGGGCGAGAACCGTCAGGAGGGAACGCATGTCGAGGCGAGCGTTGTGAGAAAAATCCCCAATGCGGTATCTCACAAGCGCAACCCCCGCGACAAGGTTCGGCCCAATTCACGGGCTGCATTCCTGCGTAATGGATTGCACGGCGTGTAACAACGCCTTAACTTCTTTGTGACGCCGCTATAATTCTTCCGGCAGCGGCGGCCTTTTCGCTCGTTCCCATCGAGAGTCCTTGCTCCATGCGTCTTCGCTCCGTGCTTTCGCTTCTGTTCTTCGCCGTGCTCTGGGCCGGCCCCGTCGGACCGCTCGGGACGTCGCTGAGCGCCCAGCCTTTCTCCGTCATCCTGGAGGGCGGCACGGTGTACGACGGCACAGGCGCCGCCCCGCAGCCGGCCGACGTGGGGCTGCGGGGCGACCGGGTGGCGGCCGTCGGCGACCTGTCAGCGGCTGAGGCCGAGCGGCGCATCGACGTGACGGGGCTGGCCGTGGCGCCGGGCTTCATCGACACCCACAGCCACGCGACGAGCTCGTCGTGGGAGCGCAGCGACATCCGGCAGCGCCCGCTGGCGGAAAGTTACCTGCGCCAGGGCGTGACCACGGCGATGGGCGGACAGGACGGCGGCTCGCCGCTCTCCATCGGCGACTACCTGTCTCGGCTGGAGGAGGCCGGCGCGGCCATCAACATCGGGCTCTTCGTGGGGCATGGCACCGTGCGGGGGCACGTGATGGGCGCCGTCGACCGCGCCCCTACCGACGCCGAACGGGAACGGATGCGCGCGCTGGTTCAGCAAGCCATGGAGGACGGCGCCTTCGGGCTGTCCTCGGGATTGGAGTACACGCCCGGCACATATGCCGAAACCGACGAACTCATCGACCTCGCCCGCGTCACCGCGCCGTACAAGGGACTCTACATCAGCCACATCCGGGATGAAGGCGGCCGGCTCCTTGAAAGCGTAGAGGAGGTCATCCAGGTAGCCGAGGGGGCAGACGTGGCCGGGCAGGTGACGCATCATAAGGTCGTCGGGCCGGACCGGTGGGGCAACAGCGCCGCCTCGCTTCAGCGCATCGAGCGGGCCCGGGCCCGCAACGTCGACGTGACGAGCGACGTGTATCCGTACGCCGCATCCAGCACGGGTCTCACCATCCTGTTTCCGAGCTGGAGCCGTGAGGGCGGGAGCGCCGCCCTGAAGGACCGGCTGAACGATCCGGAGGCGCGCCCGCGCATCCGCGACGCCATCACGCGCCACGTTAACGCCGAGCGGGGCGGCGACCCGTCCACTATCGTACTCTCGCGGTGTTCGTGGAACGCGGCGCTCGACGGCAAGAGCCTGGCGGACGTGCTCGCCGAGCGCGGGCGGACCGTCACCGTCGAGGCCGCCGCCGAGCTTGCCATCGATCTGCAGGCGCAGGGCGGGTGCCGCGTCGTGCTGCACTCGATGGCCGAGGAAGACGTGCGGCGGATCATGCAGCACCCCACCTCGATGATTGCCTCAGACGGAGGCATCCCAGCGCCCGGCGTGGGCGCCCCGCATCCGCGGAGCTACGGGACGTTTGCCCGCGTGTTGGGCCACCACGTGCGCGAAGAGGGCGTCCTTTCGATGCGCGAGGCGATCCATAAGATGACGGGGTTGCCCGCGCGTCGCCTCGCGCTTGCAGACCGCGGCGTCTTGCAGGAAGGGGCCATCGCCGACGTGACGGTGTTCGACCCGGCGACCATCATTGACCACGCCACGTTCGCCGACCCGCACCAGTTCGCCTCGGGGGTGCAGCACGTGTTCGTTGCCGGCGAGGCCGTGCTGCGCGATGGAGCGGTTACCGGCGCACGGCCGGGGCGGGTCCTGCGAAAGAGCCCCACGACGAACTGAGGGCGGGCTCTCGGTTGACAGAAAGGACAGAAATGAGTACACTATTTTTGCTCAGTTGCAACGCATGAACGTGGAACAGGAGAGAGTCGCTCCACGGCAATGTCTCTCGGTAACTCCAGTGCTCATCGTCCAGACGAGCCCAAGCGCCGCCAGCCCCCGCCTCCTGGCGAGCAGGACGGCGCTTATGGCGCAAGACAGGACGTCGCCTTCTTCTTCCGCGGAGCGTTCCGCTCGAAGGCGCGGGACGCGATCACCCGGGCCATCACTACGTTTGAGCAAGCCCGCGCAGACTCCGATGAGCGATCCCCGCAGTGGCTGATCCTATCAGTCGATTCCACGGGGACGCCGTTTGTGGCTGCAACCCGACTGGCAGATGGACGCACCTTCCGGGCGGCTACCGTCCAGCAAATCGTTGCGGACCTCCGGGTCGCTTCCGATTCCAGCGGTCAGTGAGGTTCCTTTGGAGGGCACCCGCCGAGGCATCAAAAACAGCGCAGGGGGAGACAGTATCGATGAGCGACAATGATTTGATCGGGTTTGAGGGGCGCTTTACCGAGGAGGAAATTACCCGAATTACGGAGTCCATCGAGCGTGCAGAACGTCACGCTGAGCGTCGGCCCGTGAATCTCCTCATGCCGCCTTGGTTCGTTGTTAGGGACAGTTTGTCCGGGCAGAGCGAGGTGTTCGTCGTGCACCGGTTTGGCAACCAGCGCGCCGTCGTCGCGCGCTCGGTGGAGGAGTTGATCGAGCGGCTCGACGCCGAGCGGTTGGACTAGCGCGTCTCCGCTTCCGGCGAATCGGGTGGAGGCGTTGGAATCGTGAAGGAAACGGACGAGCCGCCGCTCGGCTGGTTCTCAGCCCAAATCGTCCCGCCGTGTTGCTCCACGATGTCCCGGCAGAGCACGAGGCCCAGGCCTGCCCCGTGCTCGCCCTGGGTGCCGTTGCGCGAAACACCCGCTTTCGGCTCAAACAGCGTCTCCAACTGCTCAGACGGGATGCCCACGCCGTTGTCGCGCACGCTGATTGTCACCCCGTCGGAGGTTGCTGTCGCGTGCACCTCGATGCGGCTGCCGCGCTCCGAAAACTTGATGGCGTTCGACAACAGGTTGCGCACCACCGATTCAAGCAGGCCAGCGTGGCCATGCACCGCGAGGTCCGAATCGACCGGGCATTCAAGGCGGATCTGTTTCTGGTCCGCGCGCGGCGTCAGGTGCTGCGCCGCCGCGTCGACGAACGCCGTCACGGGGACGGCCTCCATCCGGTTGCGAGCATCGTCGACGTACATGCGGCCCCACTCCAGCAGGTCGTCCAGGAGCCTGGACGCTTGCCACGTGGACTGGTTGAGGTGGCCTGCAAACCGGGCGAGCGTCTCGCGAGACAGCGTGTCGGACTCCTCCTCCAGCACGTTCGCCAGGCTCGCCGAGGAGCCGACCAGGTTGCGGAGATCGTGCGCGATGATGCTGAAGAGTTGGTCCTTGCGGCGATTTTGGTCTTGGAGCGCGCCGGCCTTGTCCGCAAGCCGCTGCTGCCCGGCCTGCAAGGTGTCGGCGAGCTGGAGGCCGTCGGCGTCAAACATCGACCGGTTCGACGGTGTCCGGACGGCATCCGGCTCCCCCACGTCGAGCGCGTCCAGCCCCCGTTGGAGGGTGCGAAACGCGCGCTTCCGCTCGGATACGAGGGCGCCAAGGAAAAGCCCCGTCAGGCTCAGCGCGATCACGAAGAGCTGGAGTTGGAGCATGGAGCCCGGGTCGTCCAGGATGCGGAGCGCGAAGGCAGCGCCCAGGCTGATAAGCAGCACGCCGAACGTGCTGCGCGGAAGCCCGTGCCGGAGAGCCACCCAAAGCAGGGGCAGGAAGCACAGGTAGAGCAGGTGCGGCCCGTCGATCAGGAAGAAGGCGGCGTAGAGGCTCAGGGCGATGGCGGCTGCTTCGACCACTAATTCGAGGATCGCACGCGGCGTGACCGACCCGTCGATCGATCCGTGCTCGGCCCACGCGCCGAGCGTGTCCGGGCTGAAGACGGCGAGCGCGCCAAGTAGCAGCGGCGGCGTGCAGATCAGCATCCCGCCCCAATCGGCGACCCACCACAGCAAGGCCGTGGCGCCCGCTGTGTCGAGCGCATAGCCTGCCATACCGGTGAGTACGTACCCGCTCACGGCCGACAGGCTGTTCCACGCGGCCAGGACGGCCATGATGCCCGCAAGCCGGAGGGCCGTGCCGGGCGAAAAGAGCGAGCGCGCCTGGAGCACTTGCCGGAGCCACCAGGCCGCTACGCCATTGCCCGCTGTAATCGCGAGGCCCGGAATGAGAAAGTGATGGAACGGAATCGCCGGCAGGCTAATCCACTGGCTGCTCACCAGCCCCGCAACGAAGATCGCCGGCGTATACTTCAGGCCGAAAATGAGGACGAGAGCCAAGTTGAGCCCCGCCGATGGGTAGTAGAGGCTGACGCCCGGCCGGACCTCGAAGAAGGCGGCCTGCGTCTCAAACAACACGAACAGTACGCCGTAGCCGAGCAAGATACTCACGGGGCGTACAACGCGGTTGAGGGCTTGAGGAAAGGACATTGCTGCAGAGAAGTCAACGAGCGACGGCGCCTCAGTCGGGTCAGGGCACTTTACAAACCGCAAATCACCAGCCGAAAGGATAGCATAGAGACGCGCGTCGCACAAGTGCCAGGAAGGCCGCTCGTCCCGCAGACCGGTGAGGGACGACAAATCATCCCATCCTTCGGTGGTGTCGAGAGGATGGAATCGGCCATGAAACCGCCTGATAAATCGAGAAGACGAGTAGAGCGCACGCCCTCGTCACAAAAAGAGGACCGAATAGAAACGACAGGGCGCGTAACCGGTTCAAGTATCTCATTCATTATTCACCTGGACCCGTACGGGTTTACGTCATCAGATACCATGCCAAGGCCGAGCGCGGCGGCATGATATCCGTTGCACCGAGGTGCACCTCGTGAAAGAGCAAGGTGTCCGGGCGTGCAACCCCCACCAAAATGACGTATCTTCTGTGCGGCGTCCGAGTCGGTACCGGGGACTATCCCCCAGCGGCTGCTTTTGCAGCTGCCGAAAAACGGCCGCTGAAAGAGGGCGCCCCCGGCCGCCTGATGGACACCCGTTTACGTCGCGATCGTGCTTAGTCGTTTCTCTCTTTTTAGCGTAGTAACCTGCGCGATCCTCTGGGCGGTCGTCCCGCCGCTGCAGGCACAGGACGTGGACAGCCTGCACCTGCGCGCGGATCGTCACCTTCACGCAGGCCAGCATGAGGACGCCCGCCGCCTCTATCGTTCCGTGCTGGAACGGGCGCCCGGCGACGCCGCCGCCGTGGGGTACGCTGCCACGTTCGAGGCCGTAGGCGACTATGCGTCCGGGCTCGCCGCTCTCAACGCCTTCATGGAAGAGGCGCCGGACTCCACCGCGCTGCTGCACGCACGAGGGCAACTTCTTCGTCCACTGGGGCGGTATAACGAGGCCGCCCGCGCCCTGAACGACGCCGTGATGAGCGGAGAGGACGCGTGGGGGGCCATGATCGAGCTGGCCGATGTGCTCGCACGCTCCGGACGCGACCGCGAGGCGCGCATCCTGTACGCGTCGCTCTATCGGCGGTACAAAGAGGGGCGCTTCCGCACGGCGGAGCACCTGACCGTGGGCGGCCGCGCGGCGATCGGCGTGGCGGAGTTTCGCGACGCCAACGAAGCGTTCCGCACGGCCCATCAGGTCGATCCGACGTACGTGCCGGCCCTCTACCAGTGGGCGGACCTCTTCCGCCAAAAGTTCAACGACGCGGACGCGCAGCGGACGTTCGAAGATGCCCTGTCGACGAACGCACGCCACGCGCCGTCGCTGGTCGGGTTGGCCCGGGCCACGTCCGACTTCGGGCGGCAGGAGGCCCTCGCCCAGCAGGCGCTCGCCATCAATCCAAATCTGACGGAGGCGCTGGATCTGCTCGCCAGCCTGCGCGTGATCGACGGTTTGTACGCCGAGGCCGAAGCCCTTGCGCGCCAGGCGCTCGATGTGAATCCAAACTCCGTTCCCACGCTGGCGCAGCTCGCCTCCATTCACTACCTGCGCGACGACACGGCCGCCTTCCGGGCGACCGAGCAGCGCGCCCTCGCCGTCGACCCGCGGGCGAGCGACTTCTACCTGGCCGTGGTGGAGAACCTAACGCGCCGCTTCCGCTACCCCGACGCGCTCACGTTCGCCGAGCAGGCCGTTCAGACCGATCCCCGCGATCCGCAGGCACGGGCCGAGTTGGGCACGGCATCGCTCCGTCTGGGCCGGCGGGAAGACGCCCGGTACCATCTGGACGCAGCCTTCGAGCAGGATCCGTTCAACCTCTTCGCCTCGAATGCCCTCACGCTGCTGGACACGTACGACGAGGCGTTCTCGACGCTCGAAAGCGATCACTTCCGCCTGCTCATCCACGACGACGAGCGCGACGTGCTGGGGCCGCTCATTCTGGAGGTCGCCGAGACCAGTTACGATTCGCTCCGGAGGCGCTACCCGTATGCGCCGGGCGACAAAATCCTCCTCGAAGCCTACAACAACCCCGACGACTTTGCCGTCCGGGTGGCCGGCGTGCCGCACCGCGGCCTGCTCGGCGTGTGCTTCGGCGACGTGCTGGCCATCAACACGCCCCGTGCGCAGACGGGGCGAGACTACAACTGGGCGCGCACGCTTTGGCACGAGATTGCGCACACGATGGCCATCGGCGTCTCGCAATTTCGGGTGCCGCGCTGGTTTACCGAAGGCCTTGCCGTGTACGAGGAGCGACGGGCCCGGCCGGAATGGGACCGTGAGATGGAGCTCGCCTTCCTGACGGCGCTCGACCGCGACCAGCTGCTTCCGCTCGAAGAAATCGACCGCGGCTTCACGCGGCCGCGCTTTCCCGGGCAGGTCATGCTCTCGTACTACCATGCCTCTCGGGTCGTCCGCTACGTCGCCGAGACGTACGGCTTCGAAGCCATCACCCAAATCTTGCAGCAGCTCCGCGACGGCGCCACGCAAGAAGCCGCCATCCAGGCCGCCACGGGCGTCGGAATCGAGGCGTTGGACCGGCAGTTCCGCACGGCGGTTCGGCAGGAGCGAGAGGCCGTCGCCCGCGCGCTGGAGGGCCTGCCGGACGTGCTGGAATCGGAAGATGCCACCGTCACCTCGGAGTCGATCGCCGAGGCGCAGGGGCCGTTTTTCTCCCGACTCCGCACTGGGCACGACGCCCTCGACCAGGGCAACTACGCCGCGGCCGAATCGGCCTTCGCCGACGCCATGGCGATGTATCCGGACTACGTTGGCCCACGCAACGCGTACGAAGGACTGGCGGCCGTCCACCGCGCCCGGAACGAGACCGACGCGCTGATCGACGTGCTGACGCGCTATCTGGACCGCGCCACGCACGAGGTCGATGCGACGCTGGAGCTGGCTGAGCTATATGAGACACGCGGCGATACGGAGGCCACCATCGCGATGCTCGAGCGCACCCTCCACGTGGCGCCCTACGACGCCGACGTGCGGGAGCGGCTGGCTGCGGCGCACGAGGCGGCCGGGCAGTTCGCCGACGCCGTGCTGCATCGCCGCGCCGTCCTCGCCCTGGAGCCCGCAGACCGGGCCGGCGCGTACTACCGGCTCGCGCAGAGCCTGTATCGCAGCGACCAACTCGCTGAAGCCAAGCGCGCCGTCCTCCGATCGCTGGAGATCGCCCCCGACTTCCGCGAGGCCCAACGGCTGCTGCTCGACGTGGTCGACCGCACAGGCCCCACGCCCCAGGACCCCTGAGATGCCCATGCCCCCTCTCGTTCTCCTCATGCTGGCTTCCCTGCTGGGCACGGTTTACCCCGCGCCGCCTCCGGCCGAGATGTGGCCGGACCACGGCTTCCAGTTCGTGCGCATCCAGTTCGACAGCAACGCGCCGGGCATGCGGTCGATGGGCGGCGCGCCGTGGAGCCACGACCACCCGCGGGCCGAGCTGCAATTCTACGAAGCGCTGGAGCGGACAACGCAGATCCACGTGGAAGGCCCGCCGCTCGTGCTCACGCTGAGGGACGAGCGCATCTTCGAGCACTCGCTCCTCTACCTGTGCGAGCCCGGCTACTGGACAATGGACGACGACGAGGTCGAAAACCTGCGCGCCTACTTGGAGCGCGGTGGCTTCATCTTATTTGACGATTTTCGTGGCGAGCGCGAGTGGCAGCAGCTCTACGACCAGTTGAAGCGCCTCTTTCCGGACCGCGAACCGGTCGAGATCCCGCCCGATCACCCGATTTGGACCATTTACTACGACGTCGATCCCGTTGCGGCGCCCTCGCTCGTGCGGGGCGGATTCCGCTTTGCCGACTACGAGGACCAGTACTTCGCCCTGTTCGACGACCGGGGCCGCATGATGGCGCTCATATGCTACAACCAGGACATCGGTGACGGCTGGGAGTGGCCCGAGCGGAATGTCGAGAACGCCTCGACGACCAGCTTCCAGATGGGGATCAACTTCCTGCTGTACGCCCTCACGCACTGAATGGGGACAAGGCAAGTAAGGGGGTTTGGGCGTGTGGGTGTTCTTACAGACTCCCACACACCCATACGCATTGGCATAATCTCTGGAGACGCTAGAACGACTCGATACCGGCCGACAGGCATTGATGCCGCGACGATAACCATGAGGACAACATGACGAACACGCCATCCAACAACGACGCTCCCCGCTCCAACCACGAGGCGCCCGACGAGGAGGTGCTAGAGCGCCTGCAGGCAGGGAAAGAGCAGATCGTGCAGCAGCTCCGCCGGCGCATCATCGGACAGGAGGAGGTCATCGAGCACGTACTCATCGCACTCTTCGCGGGCGGGCACTGCCTGCTGACGGGGGTCCCTGGGCTCGCCAAGACGCTGCTCATCAAGTCGCTCGGCGAGATCCTGGACCTTAGCTACAAGCGCATCCAGTTCACGCCGGACCTGATGCCGGCCGACATCACGGGGATCGACATCATCGAAGAGGATCACGCCACGGGGCGGCGGGACATCAAATTCGTCGAAGGTCCCATCTTCGCCAACATCATCCTGGCCGACGAGATTAACCGGACGCCGCCGAAGACGCAGGCCGCGCTCCTCGAAGCCATGCAGGAGTATCAGGTGACGGCCGGCGGAGACCAGCTGCCACTCGACCGCCCGTTCTTCGTGCTCGCTACGCAGAATCCCATCGAGCTGGAAGGAACGTATCCGCTCCCCGAGGCCCAGCTCGACCGGTTCATGTTCAACATCGTGATCGACTACCTCTCCGCCGAGGAGGAGCTGGAGGTGGCGCTGTCCACGACCTCGCGCGACCAAGCAGAGCTGGAGAGCATCCTGACCGGCGACGACATTCTGGCCTTTCAGCAGCTCGTGAAGAAGGTGTACGTGCCCGAAAACGTCGGCCAGTTTGCCGTCAATCTCGTGCGCAGCACGCGGCCTGAGGATCCTTCCGCCCCGGAGTTTGTGCAGGAGTGGATCGACTGGGGCGCGGGGCTGCGGGCGACGCAGAACCTGCTGCTCGGCGCGAAGGTGCGCGCCGTCTTCAACGGGCGGTACAACGTCGCCGTCGAAGACATCCAGGCGCTGGCTCAACCCGTGCTGCGTCACCGCGTGCTCACCAACTTCTACGCCGAGTCGGAGCAGGTGACCGTCGAACAGGTGATCGACATGCTGGTCGAGCGCACCCGCGAACCAGCCTCCGGCCTCGCCTAGTTTCGAATCGGATGGCCGGATTTGAGGATGGAGGTGTTGAAGTGAAGAAACGGGGAGTCGATGAGACGAGGAAACGAAGAGCGGTGTTTCTCTCCTCGCCTCTTCGACTCCTCGGTTCCCCGACTCGTTGATTTCTCACGCCTCACTGCGGATCCGGCGCAGACGCCTGCCACCATCTCAGCAACTGTCCACAACCAAAACCATGCCCGCTACGCGATTCATCGATCCGAAGGCGCTCTCCCGCATCGCCAACATGGAGTTGCGGGCGCGCTCTGTGGTCGAGGGCTTTGTGTCGGGCCTCCACCGGAGTCCTTACAAGGGCTTCTCCGTAGAATTCAGGTCGTACCGCCCGTACATGCCGGGCGACGACCTGATGCACCTCGACTGGAAGCTGTACGCCCGGACGGACCGGTACTACATCAAGGAGTTCGAGGACGAGACGAACACGTCGCTGCGCATCTTGCTCGACATCAGCGGGTCGATGGAGTACGCCTCCGACGGCCTAACGAAGCGGACGTACGCCTCGTACCTGGCGGCCTCGCTCGCCTACCTCGCCATCCGCCAGCGAGACGCCGCCGGCATCACGTTCTTTGACGACGCGATTGTCGAGAGCATTCCGCCGCGCAGCACCCGCAGCCACCTGCACGCCATCCTGCAGTACCTGGAGACGCAGGGGCCGGGGGCGCACACCGAACTGGGCAAGCCGCTGCACGCGCTCGCCGAGCAGCACCGCAGGCGCGGGTTCGTCATCCTGATCTCTGACCTGCTCGACGACCCGGAGGCGCTCGTGGACGGCCTGCGGCATTTCCGGTATCAGGGCCACGAGGTCATGGTCTTCCACGTGATGGACCCTCAGGAGCTGACCTTCGACTTTTCCGATCTGGCGGAGTTCGAGGACATGGAGACCGGCGAGAAGCTGCTGGTGGCCTCGGAGGCGGCGCGGGAGGCGTACATGGAGAACCTGGAGCGCTTCAAGGCTACCCTCCGCCGCGAGTGCGGGCTGCTCAACATCGACTACGCGCTCCTGCCCACGGACCAGCCGCTCGACTTTGCGCTGTTCGAGTACCTGGCCGCCCGCGCGAACCGAACCTAGCACCGAACGAGGCATCGTTATGAACAGAGCCAACCATTCTTGCGGGCGTGCTACGGCGTGTACACCAATGACAGGGCGATCAATCCGGTCGCTCGCCCCTTCGATGGATGCGTTCAGTTGCCAGCTCGTTCGCTCCTCCGGCCTTGAAGCATCGGGCGCTCGGACGACGACCGTCGCGAAGTGTCCAAAAGGAATCTTGCCTGAGCGAGCGAAGCGAGTGAGTTTGATTCCTTTTAGCGGAGCGGAGGGCGGCGTCAGCCCGAGGCTTCCCAGCCGTGATTTTCTTGGTTCGTTCTTTCATCCAGGAAAGAATGAACGCCACAGTCGAACTGTCTGCATCCACCGAACATGTGGAGGCGAATACGCCGCGCTCTGCACGGTGTGTATGGCCCGTGGCGCAAATGCGAGGATCCGGCTTACGAAAGCGATGTTTTCTGGATGCCCGATCGGAGTCGGGCATGACGGTTTGCTGGTGTTTGCACCATCTGTTCGAATGCGTAGTCCATTCTTGCAACTGGCATAAGAACTATCTGGACGGCGACCTGCTGTGTCTTTCATCAACACCCTATTCCTGTTTGCGACGGCCGCGGCCGTGCTGC
>CAYFRX010000006.1:0-5574 GCA_964345515.1 uncultured Rhodothermales bacterium | reverse complement strand
GCTGTGTCTTTCATCAACACCCTATTCCTGTTTGCGACGGCCGCGGCCGTGCTGCCGATCCTGTACCATCTGGTGCGGCGTCTTCGGGCGAAGACGGTACCGTTCCCTTCGCTCATGTTGCTACAGGCCACGCCGAAGAAGCTGGTGCGCAAGCGGCGCCTGAAAGACCTGCTGCTCATGGCCGTCCGGTCGCTGCTGTTTCTGCTTCTGGCCTTGGTCTTCGCGCGGCCGTTCCTGCCCGCCGAGCAGATTCCGTTCGTCGAGCAACGCGAGAGCGAGTCCGTCGTCCTCCTCATCGACCGGTCGCTCAGCATGCGGTACGACGGCGCCTTCGACCGGGCCGTGGCGGCGGCGCGCGATCGCATCGACGCGGGCGGGGCCGGGGACGAGTTCGCGCTCGTTGCCTTCGACGAGGAGGGGCAACCGCTCTCGGCGCTCGACACCGACCTCGCCCTGCACCGCGGGGCGCTGCGCACGCTCGAATCGGGGTTCCGGACTACCGACTTTTTCCCCGCGCTGCAGCGGGCCGAGGACCTGCTCCAGGACGCGCAACACGACCAGCAGGTCGTCGTGCTGATCTCCGACTTCCAAGAGGCCGGGTGGAGCGGCGCGCTGGCGAACTGGCACCTCCCGTCCGGCGTCATGTTTGAAACGGTCGACGTCGGGGCGGACGACGTGGCCAACGCGTACGTCGAAGACTTACAGCTTTCCAGCGAGCGCGTGAACGGCGCGGAGATCCTGCGCTCCGATGCGCGCATCGCGGCCTTCGGGGCAGCGGCCGGCCAGACGCACACGGCGACTCTCACCGTCGACGGCCGCACGATTGACCAGCAGACCCTCCCAGGACGCGACTCGGCGCCGCTCTCGTTCCAGTACGAGGCGCCGCGCGAAGGCTTCTACCAGGGGCACCTGGAGCTGGACGGCGATGCCCTCACGGTGGACGATCGCTACTACTTCACCGACCGCGTCGACGGCCTGCCGGGCATCTTAGTCGTCGATGGCCCCGCCGCCTCGACGCGGCGCGACGCCTTCTACTTGCAGAACGCGTTCGACGTGGGCGAGGCCGCCCACTTTCAATTCACTCGCGCGGAGGAAGTCGGGGCCGATGCGCTGGCGCAGCACGAAATCGTGTTCTGGGCGAACCGGCCGGCTGCGAGCGCCTCGGACGAGGCCGCTCTGCGACGGTTCGTGGAGGACGGCGGGACGCTCGTCGTGTCAGCGGGCGAGCAGGCCGATCCCGCCGCGCTGAACGGCCTGCTCGACGCCGTCGACGTGGGCCAGGTGGAGGCGATCGTGGACGCGCGGGCCGAGCTGGGCTACGAGGCCATCATCGGCGAGGTTGACATGCGGCATCCGATCTTCCAGCCGTTCGCCGGGAGCGGGGCGGGCGCCATCCTGCGGCCCACGTTTCGCCGCTTCGCGCGGCTCGCGCCCAGCGAAGAGGCCACGGTGATCGGGCGCTTCGACAGTGGTGATGTCTTCCTGGCCGAGCACAGCGTGGGGAGCGGGCGCGCACTCTTCTACGCCTCCACCTTCAACACGAGCTGGACGGATCTTCCGCTCGACGAGATGTACGTGCCGTTTCTGTACCAGCTCGCCGCGTACGGCACGCGCAGTGGCGACGAGCAACGCACCGTCCGCGTCGGCGAGGCCGTGGCGCTCTCCGGGTCGCCGTCCGAAACCATCGAGGTGCGCGACCCCGACGGGCGCCTCTTCCCGGTGACGCTGGACGCGCAGGGCGAAGGCTTTTTCCGCGAGACAAACGTGCCGGGCCACTACGCTGCCGCCGGGGACGACGAGACGCGGCTATTTTCGGTCAACGTCGATCCGCGTGAGTCCGACCTGCAGGCGCGCGACGTGGAAGAAGTGTACGCTGCCGTCGTGGCGCCGCCGGAAGACACGCCCACGACACCCGAAGAGGCCACGGCCGCGGTCGTCGAAAGCGAGGAGCGCCAGCAGAAGCTCTGGCGGTTTCTGCTCTTGGCCGTGATCGTGCTCTTCGCCGCCGAAACGTATCTCGCCCACCGTGGCACGCGGAGGCAGGCGGCGGGTACAACCGGTGTCAAAACTTCACGATCCAGACGTGCCTAGCAGCCGATCGGGTAGACGAACGAGAACAGGAGGACCCCATGTCATACAGCCAACGCCGTGTCCGCCAGTTGATTCGCGACATCCGGCGCCAGTGGCGGCGCCGTGCGCTCCTGCAGGGCACGGCGCTCACCCTCGGGGCGCTGGGCCTATGGGGGAGCCTCCTGCTCGTGGTGAGCCGCGTGGTCAACGTTCCGTCCCTCGTGCTGCTGATCGGCGCGGGGATCGGTGCGCTGGTGGGATTGGGACTGGCGATTCGCTACATCGCGCGGCCGGCCTTCCGCACGATCTCCGACCGGCAGATCGCGCTCTACGTCGAGGAGCAGGTGCCCGAGCTGGAAGATCGCCTCAACAGCGCCGTCGAGATCGAAAACGCCGAGGCGGCCCGCACGGCGCACGGCGTGCTCGTCGACCGGCTGATCGACGACGCGGCCCGGCAGGCCCGCTCGGTGCCGCTCACCGCCGTGATCGATCGGCACAAGGAGCGCATCTTGGCGGGCGTGAGCGCGGCGGCCGTCGCGCTCTTTCTCGTGCTCGGCTACGCCTTCATGGACGACCTGCGCGTGTCGGTCGCCACGGCGGACATGGCCACGATTCTGCCCGTCTCGGAGCCGCTGATGACCATCGAGCCCGGTAACGTGGAAATCGAGCAGGGCGCCTCGCAGGAAGTCATCGTTATGCTGCGCGAAGACACGGAGCGCGACGTGATCCTGACGTACCGGTCCGGCGACGGCGAGTGGCAGAAGGCGACCATGCAGCCGGCGCTCGGCGAACCCGCGTTCCTCCACGAGTTCGTCAACGTGCAGGCGCCGATCCAGTACTTCGTCGAGTACGACCAGCAACGGTCCGAGGTCTTCTCGATCTCGCTGTACACGTTCCCCGAGATCGCGCAGATCGACCTGACGTACACGTATCCGGAGTACGCCGGCCGCGCCCCGCGGACGGAGGAGAATACCGGCGACATCACCGGCGTGAAAGGCTCGACCGTCACGCTGGACGTGGCCACGACGGGCTCTGTCGCACAGGCCGAGCTCGTCCTGGACGATGATGAGCGGATCCCGCTGGAAGCCGCGGGCAACGGGCAGTTCCGTGGGACGATGCCGCTGGAAGCGGACGGCTTCTACCGCATCCGGCTCACCGACCAGGCCGAGAAGCAGAACAAGTTTCCCGAGGAGTACCAGATCGTAGCCGTCGAAGACGAGAAGCCCCTCATCTCGATCACCGATCCGCAGCGCGACGTGCGCGTGAACGCCATCGAAGAGGTGCTCGTCGCGGCCCGTGCCGAGGACGACTTCGGCGTCCGCGACCTGCAGCTCCGCTTCGCCGTCAACGGCGGTGAGGAGCAGACGCTCTCGCTGAAGGAGGGCGGCGAGGCTGCACCCACCGTCGAGGGCGATCACCTCTTCTTCCTGGAGGATTACCAGCTAGCGCCCGGCGACGTCATCTCGTATTTCGTGGAGGCCCGCGACGCCTTCCACGAGACACCGGCGGCCACCGACATGTATTTCATCGAGGTCATTCCTTTCGATCAGGATTACACCCAGGAGACCGCCGGCGGCATGCAGGGCGGGGGCGGGGGCGCGCAAAGCGGCATCGTGCTGAACCAGCAGCAGATCATCGCGGCCACGTGGAAGCTGCATCGCGAGCGGGCTGAGATGCCGGACGCGGAGGTCGCCTCGTCCCGGCGGGCGCTCGTACAGGCCCAGAACAACCTGCGCCGCAACATCGAGGAGCGCATCAGCTCGACGGCCTTCTCGCTGGAGCTGCAGCAGGACGAGAACAATCGGCAGATCGCGTCGCTGCTCCGGAGTGCCATCGACGCGATGGAGGCGGCCGTCCGTGAGCTGCGGGGCGATCGGCTGCGGGAGGCGCTGACCCCCGAGCGGGAGGCGCTCAACCACCTGCTCAAGGCCGACGCGCTCAATAAAGATCAGCGCGTGGCCCTGAACCGCAACCAGGGCGGCGGAGGCGGCGGCTCGGCGGCGACCGAAGAGCGCATGACGGAACTCATGGATCTGGAGCTTGACATCTCGAAGGACAAGTACGAGACGCTGCCCCAGCGGTCCGGCGGCGGGCAGGCCGGCGGGCAGGAGATGGACGAGGCCATGCAGCGGCTCCGCGAGCTGTCGCGCCGCCAGCAGAACCTCGCCAACGAAAGCCGCCGCGAGCTCGACGGCGACGACCGGCGACGGCAGGTGGAGCGCCTGCAGCGCGATCAGGAGGCGCTCCGGCGGGAGGCCCAGTCGCTGTCGCGGTCCATGCAGCGGATGGCGCGGCAGGACGACCGGCTGGGTGGCGACGTGGAGCAGCAGCTCGACCGCGCCACGCGCAACATGGAGGAGGCCGAACGCGCGCTCCGTGAGGGCGACGTGCAGCGCGCCCGCGCCCGGCAGCAGCAGGCCATCAACGACCTGGAACGCGTGACGCGCGACATGCGGACGGCGACCAACAGCAACCAGCGCCGGACGCTGGAAGAGATGGACCGCCAGTTCGAGCAGATGCGCGACCAGGGTCAGCAGCTCACCGGAGATGTCCGGCGTGCAACGCAGCAGGCCCAAAACGGCCGGATCGATCGGGAGGAAGTCCGAGAGCTCGCCGAACGCCGGCGGGCACTCCGCGAGACGCTCGACGACCTCGACCAGAACGCAGAAGACCTGGCCGAGCGCGGCGCCGAAGATCCCGAGCTTGCCTCGGCGGCGCGCAACCTGCGGCAGAGCCTCCGCCGCGAGGCGCTCGACGAACAGATGGAGCGCGCGGAGCAGGCCCTCGAACGGGGGTGGCTCGACCGGGCGCGCCGCCAGGAAGAGAGCATCGACGAGAGCATGCAGCGCGTCGAGGACGCCATGCGCGCCTTCGAAGATCAGCTTCCCGTGACGGATGAGGAGCGGCTCATGCGATCGCTCGACGCGCTCCGCGAGCTCGAACGCGAGATGCAGGCCCTGCGGAATGAGGCATCGTCACCGTCTGACCAAAATCAGAGCGCGGAGTCCGCGTCGAACCAGGGACAGGCGCCCACGTCGAGTCAGGGCGAGGGGGCTGCCTCGGGGCAAGGGCAGGGCGATCGTTCGGCGCGCGCCGCCGAGGCCCGCCGGCAAGCGCAGCTCGACCGGGCCCGCGAGCAGCTGGAGCGGCTCCAGGAGGATCTGGGCGGTACGCCGTCCGCCGGCGCACTGAACCGGCTGCGCGGCGCCATCGACGGGGCCGACAATGACATGGCCCCGATCGAGGGCGAGGCGGCCGAAACGTTCTTCAACGAAGATGTCTTCGCCCCGATCTCGCAGCTGGAGGACACGCTCCTAGAGGAGCTCGACCAGATCGCGATGGAGAAGAAGCTCTATGGCAGCCGCCCGGCCGACGTGCCGCCGGAGTACCGCGAGCTGGTGGAGAAATACTACGAGTCGCTCTCCAAATCGCAAGAACGGTAATGTGATTACGTGTGGAGGAGTGAACGTGTGGACGTAGCGTGAGCCTCGTACGTACGGCCGT
>CAYFRX010000005.1:2500-34797 GCA_964345515.1 uncultured Rhodothermales bacterium | reverse complement strand
ACGCTCGGGAGCCGCATCATCGCGCGGCGGCTGCGCTTTCTGGACACCTTCGCCGACTATCTGGAGCAGGCGTACGAGCAGGTGGAGGAGGTGGCTGAGGAGCCTTCCATCGAGTACGACACGATCGCGGACTTCGAGGCCGATGCCTCCGTCGAGGCGATCGAGGACACCTTCCGCGACGAGCTAGCTCGCACGCGGCAGCGCGAGCGCGAGCGCGGGCGGACACTCCTCGGCCCGCAGCGCGACGAGCTCGTCTTCCGACTCAACGATCTGGAGGTGCGCCGGTATGGGTCGCAGGGGCAGCACCGGACGTTCGGCATGGCGCTCAAGCTGGCCCAGTACTTCTTCCTGGGCGACCGGCTCGACGAGCAGCCGTTGTTGCTGCTCGACGACGCCTTCGGCAAGCTCGACCCGGAACGCTCGGCGGTCTTTCTCGAACTGCTCCAGTCCGATGCGATCGGGCAGAGCGTGATCACGGCCACGCGCCGCGCGCCCTTCGAAGAGACCGTCGACTTCGATCAGCCTGAACACCGCGCCGTTCAGATCCACCGCGAGGCCGCCGAGGCCGTCGCCGCATCACCCTGATCGCAACGAATACGCCTCTCACTCATCACTCCGTATCTTCCGATGGCTGTGAACTCATCGCGTCACGCGCTTGCGAGGGATGTGAACGCTTCGAGGCAGACGCCCTCGCGCCAATCGTTTCACGTGAAACACTTTAAGGGCGCGCGTTCCTCAGCCGGCCGCGTCGCCGCACCATCGAAGCCCAGCGGGTTTGCCTGGACGCAAGCCGTCCTCGTGCTTCTCATCGGGGCACTCTTTGCCTCGGGATGCACCGTCGGCGTGAATCCGGTGTCCGGCAACCGGCGGGCGTATGGCTACTCGTGGGAGGAAGAGCTGCGCCTCGGCCAGCAGGCCGACCAGCAGATTGTGCAGCAGCACGGCCTCTACGACAACGAGGAGGTGCAGGCGTACGTGGAGCGCATCGGGCAGGAGATTCTCGAAGAAAGCCACATGCGCCGCGCCAGCACGCCGGAGCAGTTTCGGGAAACCGCGTTCACCTTCCGGGTGCTCGACAGTCCGGTCGTGAATGCCTTCGCCTTACCGGGCGGGTACGTGTACGTGACTCGCGGACTGATGGCCCACATCAACAATGAGGCGCAGCTGGCGGTGGTGTTGGGACACGAGATTGCGCACGTGGCCGCGCGACATGCCTCGCAGCGGGCCGTCCGGCAGCAGTTCGCGCAGCTCGGCCTCATCGCCGGCGCCATTGGCGGCGAGCTGGCCGGGTTACCCGGCGGCGACATCCTGCAGCTCGGCAGCCAAGCCACGCAGCTGCTGTTTCTCCGGTACGGCCGCGACAACGAGCGCGAGTCTGACCGGCTTGGGGTGGAGTATGCGGCCCGGAAGGGCTATGCCGTCGAAGAGGCGTCTAAGTTCTTCGAGTCGCTCGATCGCATTCGCGCGCAGAGCGGGCAGAACCTGCCCACGTGGAAATCGAGCCACCCCGATCCCGGCGCGCGCGAGCAGACCATGCTCGACCTGGCCGAGGAGTGGCGCGCCGAGCTGCAGCAGCCGCTCGACGTGATCAACCAGGAAGCGTACTACGCCGTGCTCGACGGCGTGGTGGTGGGCGCAAACCCACGCCAGGGTTTCACGAGAGACGGCCTGTTCTACCATCCCGACCTGCGCTTTCAGTTTCCGGTACCGCCCGAGTATCAGGTGGTCAACCAGCCGACCGTTGTGGCCATGATCGCGCCGGATGAGCAGGCCATCGTCCAGTTTTCCATCAAGCAAGATGCGGAGTCGCCGCGGAGGGCGGCGGCCGAGCTGGCCGGGAACGAGAGCGTCCGCATCGTGGAAGAGAGTAGCACGGACGTCGGCTCACTGCCGGCCTATCGAATCGAGGCCGTCGTAAGCACGCAGCAAGGCAGCGAGGCACGAGCGCTCGTGTACTACATCGCGTACGACGACCACATCTACGAATTCATCGGGTTCGCGAGCGACGAGAACTTCGGTGCATACCGGAGCACCTTTGCGCGCACGATGCGCGGCTTTGCTCCGCTAAACGATCCAGAGATTCTGAACGTCCAGCCCACGCGTCTGACGATTCGCCCCGCCGAGCAGGACGGTCCGTTCCGCACCTTCCTGCCGCCCACGTTGCCGTCGGGCTTCAGCGAAGACGAACTGGCCATCCTCAATCAGGTGCAGATGGACGAACGCGTCGCAGCCGGTGTACCGCTGAAGCGGCTGGTCGAATAGAAAGGCACGGCACTAACTGCCAATTTCCTCGACGTTTTCGGCGCTTTCGGTGCTTTCTGCTTCCTCCTCGGGCGGAATGACGGTGCCCTCGCCGCCGAGTGCCATTTTTCCGTCGAGGTAGATATACGTCCGCACTTTGATATGGCGGCGCTCATCGTTCTTGTCCGCCACCTGAATCTCGACAGTCACCTCGGAATTGACGGGCACGGGGCGGAGGAAACGGCAGGAGATGCCCACAGCAATGCTCCCGTGGCCGGGGAAGTCACGCCCCAGGACCTTGGAGATGAGGCCAAGCAGGAACACACCGTGCACGACGCGCTGGCCGAACCGGGAGTCTTTGGCATACTCCTCATCGACATGGATCGGATTATCGTCCCCCGTGATGTCCGCAAAGGTCTGGATGTCCTCGGCAGAGATGAACCGCTGCGTCGAGTACGAGTCGCCAATCTGAATTTTTTCGTACGTTTTGGCCATAAAAACCGGTAGGCGTCGGGAACGAAGAATACGAGCAAGAGCGCAAACAGCTGCCGATAACTTAAAGAAGAGAAATATAAAAATCCTCCTACCGAGTGCAAAGCCGCGCGCCGGGGCGCTATGGTAACTGGGACGCCTGTTCGGTAGAACCGGATTCTCGCAAACAGGGCGGCACGTTACCAGGGGGTAGCTACCGACCCCTGCCACGAGAGCCCGACCAGAACACCGACCCGGTCTGGGTAGAGGGCGCCCAGGTCGGTAGCCACTGCAGTTCGGAGGCGCAGGGCATCGGTCACGTGCCGGGTGATCTCGATCCGGGCTGCGTACTGGTCGGTGCGGTCGGTGCGGCGGTCGACGCGCTGCGTACAGGCGGCATCCGCGCAGACCCCCTGTGCGCCGTAGTGGCGGCTGTAGGGGGCAAGCACGCGGTAGCGCCACATGGGCGCAAGCTGGCCACCTATCCCAAGGTGATGCGCGAGCACGATGTTATTGGCGATCCCAGGCGCCGATGTGTTGGGGAGCAGCAAGGGTGAGCCGAGCGTGAAGCCGCGATGGACCCATCCCCCCCTGTACAGTGAATTGTTGTAGTAGGTATCCTCACCGCGTTCCTCGCCCTCGCTGTACTTGGCGTTGTGGCGCGTTGCGTTCAAGTGTTCCCACAGCACGGTGCTCACGAGTTGGTCGGAGGCGCGCTCCACACGGACTTCCCAGAGGCCGTCCCACGGGTTGCGAAAGAGCAGCGAAGGGCGATCTGTGTGATGGAAGTACCGCGAGATGTGCGCCTCGAGGCCGGCCGTCTGCAGCGTAATCCCGAAGTCGTACCCAGCCTCCGTTGAGCCGATCGTCCCCTTCTGGTCGGTTGTGGGAGCCTCCGAGCCGCCCGGCTGCCCGCCCAACACGCGCAGGAACGCCGGGATGTCTTGCGGGAGCGGACCGCGCGTGGGATGCGTGCCGCCCCATACGGTGTGCTGGAGAATGCCCGCATGCAACTGAATTGGCGACGAGGGCGCGAGGAGGCGCAGGTACAGATACTTCTCGTGCAGCAGCGCATCGCGTACAAACCGGTCGCCCGTGAACCATCCGTGGGCCAGATAGCCCTTCACAGCCAGCGCACGCTCCACGCCCGGGACGGGCACGTAGGACGGCGTTCCCAGCACGATCTTCGGCAGCGGTGGCGCGTTTCGGCTGCGGCCCATCGCGCCCAGCGACAGGGTGGCGTGAGTGAGGCCCGTGGGGGCTTCTTCCCAGCGGCCCGCTTGCAGCCGGAGCGCTCGGTAGTCGGCTCGTACGTACAGCTCGTGGGCAAACAGCGCAGGGTGGCGCGCAGCCCGGGCGAGCACATCCGTCGCTACGGTCAGGTGCCAATCCTCCGCCGGGGCGAAAGTGCGCGCCAGCGCCGCACGGACGATCCCGTTGGCCGACGTCGAGTCGATCGTGCCATACTGGTTGGCGCGGAGCCAGAACGGCAGCGTATCCGTCGAGGCGCCCACCGCGTGCACGTCCACCTCGGCGTGCCAGGACCGGTCCTGCGGTTGCGCCGCGAGCCCCGTCGGAAGGATGCTCCATCCAAGCCATGCCGATATGCCCATCTGAAGCAGCAAAGGCACCAAATTGCATCGAGGGAGGCGAGCATCCAGCATGCCATGCGAGGGGTGGTTCAGAAAAGCGGCGATCAACTATTGGATGTCCTCAGGAATCGACAACGCGTCCATGCGGTCAGAGGCATCGCCCGCCGCCTCGACAGCCGTCGTGCCGGCGTACACCAGCAGATTGAGACCGCGGTCGATCAAGTTCTGTGCGAGCAACATGCTTGCCACGGCCGCAGTGGGGATCTGGAGCGGGCCGGACAGCTCCACACTCGCGCTCAAAAAGAACAGGCCGCGCGCCGGCACGAACGGAACCTGGTTGATGATGATGTAGAGCGCGAGGAGCGTGATCCAGCTTCCAAGCGGCACCTCCGGAATGACGACCGCCCACTGCACCACCTGGAAGCCGTTATTGAGCACGAAGCGCATCAGGTGTCCAGCGGCAAAGAGTCCGAGCAGCGCCACGGGCAGCGAAAAGATCGCGCGCCGGAAGGTGATACCGACGGCCGTGAGGCCGATCAGGATAGCCAGACCGCCGGCGAGCGTTGAGGTCGCATCGGGCAGATACGGGTCGAGTAGCGCAATCTGGCCCGTCAGGAAAAAGGCGGCCAGCAGCAGAAACGCAACGGTCGTCGAGGCCACCGACGAGATAATCGTGTTGTCCTTGATGGTTTCCGCGATCTGCCGGCGCGCCAGATTGGTGTGGCGTTGCACCCACAGGTAGAAGTACGCCTCGCCGGAGTAGCCGAGTACGTCATTGTTCAGCACGCGCTTGCGGAGCAGCACCGGAAGTAGGTCGCGGTAGCGGGCCGTCCATGTCCGGCCGTACAGGATGGCCTCTGTGGCGGGTAAGGTGGCGTACATGAGCAGCAGCAGTACGTAAAACCAGGGCGTGGTGGGAAGCGAGGTCCACACTTCGGCCCATCCGATGGTGGTAAGCTGGTAGGCCAAGTAGGCAATGATGCCTCCGACGAGCAGCCACCGAAGCCCCGTGAGCACGCGTTGCCCGAGGCGGCTCGCTTGAAAGGGCAGCCACCGATTGCGGACGGCTTCGTACCAGCGGCGCAGACGTTCGATCATAACATCTTAAGCATAGGAAAGACAATGGGTTAGGTGGAGAAAGGGATGTCGAGAGAGTATCCCACTTCGCGAAGGACCGGTTCAATACCGGCACGCTGGATGCCGTCGCGGAAGTGCGCTTCGGCGCTCGCCACGGTTTGCCATGGCGCCAGCTGACGGGCGTGAATGCACGTCGCTCCGTGCCGTTTGACAGGACGGGGCATCCCGTGCGGGAACGCCGCATACACCCGATTCAGGGTATGCGGTGGATGACGACAGAGATCCTCGTAGCGGATCAGCTGGTATCGGTCCCCGAACGCGTCCCGGGCATGGTGGTGGCACACGCGCACCTGCGCGCCCCACAGAGCAAGCGCCTGCACGAAGGGACGGGCATCCTGCACGGCCCGAAGCCGCGCTTGGGCCCAGGCGGTGACGTCATCTTGAAAGGTCTGGTCCAGTTGGCGACCGGCGGTCAGGTAGTCGCTCACCTGATAGGCTCCGCAGTACGCGTGCGATGAGAACGCATTCTGCAAGTTGCCTGAGGAGAAACTAAAGAACCGGCGGCCAAGTAGGGGCCAATCCATGCGCACTCGCTGGCCCGAGGCTGTTGTCAGTTGCGACCACACCACCGAGCGCGGGTCCCGGACCACGTGCACAAACGTGCTGTCGGGGCATTGGCGGTGGAGCCAGCGCGTCATCCAGAAGCTGCGGTTGAACTGCAGGACGATGCAGGGCGCTGAGGCCGTGAGGGTGTGCAGATACGCCTTCAGGCCCGGGGCTGCGTCCTGCGAGCCGAGCGCCGCGTGGTGGCAGGCCAGCGCGGCATCGTGCAGAGATTCTAGCGAGTCGGCCAGCGGGGTGTACTCCGCGTAGAGCGGTGATTTCGCATGGTCGGGACGATCCGCAGTGGCTTCCCACACATGGTCCAGCAAGTTGGGGTGCAGCGGCTCGTAATAGCAGCGCAAGCGGGGATCGTTCCGCAGCGCGCGGAACAGCATGGTCGTTCCGGAGCGGAAGACCCCCTGAACAATTAGCATGGTGGGGAGACGGTGGACGAGGGGGAGGGATCGCCGAAGCAACACCCAACAAACGCTTGATTTGTTCGCATCGTGCGTTTGCTTGTTGCGTCGATGCGGGAGCGTCCGCCGGATTATTCCAGCGCCATGAGGCGAGCTAACAGGGTATCCACAATACGGTCCCAGTTGGCCACGTGCACCGCATGAGCGCGGCCCTGCTCACCGAGCGTCGCGAGCCGCTCAGGATCGCTCAGCAAGCCTGTAATTGTACGGGCCAGGGTGTCAGGATCTGAGGGCGGGACCAGCATGCCCGTTTCTCCATCTACGATGGCATCGGGAATGCCGCCGGTGCGCGCCCCCACGACGGGCGTGCCGCACGCGTTGGCCTCCAGAAACACCAGCCCGAACCCCTCCACATCGGGCGGGGCTTCGCGAGCAGGCATCACAAACAGGTCGGCCGCGCTGTAGTGGGCCGGCAGCTCCTCGTACGCGACGTGGCCCAAAAAGCGGACCGCATCGAGCACGTCCAGATGGCGGGCCAATTGCTCCAGCCGCTCGCGATCCGGTCCGGTGCCTGCGACCAGATAGGCCACGTCCGGTACCGCGGCAATGATCGTGGGCAGGGCGCGCAGCACCGTGTCAATGCCCTTGCGGGGTACGAGCCGCCCCACCGTCAGCAGCACGGGCCGCTCGCCGAGGCCCAGGCGACAGCGCACGGCATCTCTGCCGCCGGGGCGAAAGCGCTCGGGATCGGTGCCGTTTGGCACCACGTGCAGCCGGTTATCGGGGACGCCCAGCCTGCGCAGGAGGCCGGCCGTGTAGCGGCTCACCGGGAAGAACCCATCGACGTGCGATACGGTCCAGCGCCGGAACCAGCCGTAGGCGGCGTCCAGCCCCAGCTGGTGCGGCAAGGGGTTGAAGAGCAGCTCGCGCCCGTGCGCCGCGCAGGCGATCCGGCGGGGCCAGCCGGTGAGCGCCCGAGCCACGGTCGAGGCGCCCACGGTTTGCCACTGCGCGTGAAACGCCACGGTAGGGTGCAAACGCCGGGCCTCCTGGAGCACCGCGCCGAGCGCCGTCAGCGGAAGCAGATCGGGGCGTCCGGCCACGCGCGTGACGGGAAAGGGCGCCTGCCGGTCGACGGCGGGCGCGCCGGGGCGACGCGGGGCGATGACGTGCAGGTCCGCCACCCGTGCCGCCAGCCGCCGCCCGATTTCCCACGAATACGTTTGAATGCCTCCAACATCCGGGGGAAAATCCTGCGTTACAACGAGAAGGCGCATTCAGCGGATGAGGGCTCAGGGAAAGAAGGCGCAGAGGCGCAGGACTACGCCGGCTCGCGGGGAGAAGGGGGCGTCAGCGACGGAGCGGGCAGGGCGGGTACCCATTCCAGGATGCGGTCAATGACCCGGTTCCATGGAATGCCGAGCAGCAGGAGAAGGTACGTCGAGGCGTGGAAGAAGATATTCATCGTAAGCACGATGCCGATGTGCATGCCCACGACCAGCATGACCACCACGTAGCGGTACTTGCGCCACCACATCAGGAAGCTGATAAACTCGGTGAGGAGCCCGATCAGCAAAAACAGCGTGCCAAAGCGGACATCCTGGAGCACCAGCTCTTGCAAGATGCTGGGCTCAAAGGCACCGAACTTGGCGATGGTGTCCACCTTGCGCTCAGCGATCCACATCAGCAGGTGGTGGCCGTCGGGCCAGGTGATGCCGGTGCCGATCATTTTGCAGAAGGCAGCGGAGGTGTACCCCAACCCGATGAAAAAATAGAGGAAGCCCAGCGTGAAGCGCTGCCGGTGAAACTCCGAGCGGAAGACGAGCAGCGCGAGGCCGAGGCCCAGCACGCCCATCCCGATCAGGTTCGAGCCGTGCGAAATCTCGCCCAGGCTGTAGCGCGCCACGTACTGCAGGTGGAAGGCCAGCAACGCCAGGAGGTACGCCGGGCGCCAGAGGCGGAAGAAGCCGACCAGGCCCAAGACCGCGACGAGGGCCGCGTTGGCCGGACCCAGGTAATGGTCGAACATGAACGAAATGTCGATGTACTGCGCCAAGCCGAGCGGCAGAAGCACCGACGTGATGTTTGCCTGCATGTACACGCCCCAATCCCAGCAGTACCAGACGGCGTACGCCACGATGAAGAGCTCCAGCATGCGGAAGTAGATCCGGTCGCCGCGCGTTTCCGTCCGGTCGAAAGCGAACAGTTCGTGGGAGAGGGTTTGGATGAAGCGACGCATAGGCCTTTCAGCTGCAGAAACAGGTGAAAACGTGGGAGCGGGGCGTTTGGGCGGCTACGGTTTGAGCGCGCGCGACGCCGTAGCTGCCGGAGTGAGCGACGGATTGAGATACGTCGTGTCGGGCGCGAACAGCATCACAGGGGTCGCCTGCACGGCCACCGAGTCGCCCGCCAGTTCGCCGCGCACACGTAGCACGAGGAGTGGAGCGGGCAACTCGCGGTTTTTGGCAAAGATGCTCCGGAGCCCGCGGATGCGTTCCGGTGTCCACGTCTCCGTCTTCGACACATAATTGGCCACGTCGTTCTGGTTGATGCCGCGCGGGACGAGCGGATACGGCGCGCCGGGCACGTCGGCCAACGTGGTCGATGACCAGGACAACGCCTCGGCATCCGCCATCTCGGGCGGCATCTCGCGGACCAATGAGCGCGACCATGGGTTGCCGGCTTGCGAAAACATCGGATAGATGCTAAAGGGCCAGAACTCGCCCAGATGAGTGGCGACCAGCAGCGCGTACACCACCAGCACGCCTCCGATGACACGGATCGACTTGCGGTACATATTCATGACGGGATAGCGAGGCCAGCGAGGAGGATGAGATCAACCGGAAAGTAGGGCCTGCCCATCAGTCGCCGAGGCGCAGCGCCACGGACGTTATCTTGACGAACAGGGAAAAACCATCGCTTTAACACAGAATCCAGAATACGTTATGTCGCGGCCGGTACGAAGATCCCACCGTGCCCCGTTGTATCGTGCCGGTATCGTCGTGGAGGGCAACGGAGCGTAGCGGGGAGAACGCCGCTTTGTCCAAGCGGAGGCACGACCGGAGGAGCCGTTCCAGCCCGCATCAGAGAAACGGATGGCTGACAAAGGACACAGAACGATCCCTGTCATCCGTCGCGGATTGGCCGCTGGCGGATGACATCCGGAAACGAACGACGTTTGCGTGCTGGCAACAGGGCCGCCGTCTTGGGAGCCCGGAGCGGTCTTCGTTACCTGTATCTCTCCGGGGGCGGCTACGTTCATGCACTGGCTCATTGGCATCACATTGACACCCATTCGTATGTGTTCTTCGCTTTCCCTCAAAGCCCGTCGCGCGGTGGCCTTGCTGGTGATCGTGCTTCCGCTGTTTCTGCTTCCCGCCGACATGGCTCCGTCGGCGGCTGCGCAGCATTCCTCCTCGTCTGCGGAGGCACCGGCGGCTGTTGTCGTCGACGACTTCGAGCGGTATCCCCCCGGCACGTTCCCCGATGAGTGGGTGTTCGTGAACCGGGCGAAGGAGGCGTTGACCTATGAAGAGACGCGCGACCCGGGCGAAGAGGTGGTTGTAGAAGAAGAGGACGGGAACCAGTTCGTGCGCGTCATCACCGAGGGCGAGGCCATCCGCTATACGCAGCGCAATGGGGAAGAGTTTGAGTGGAACATCAACGAGCATCCGCGGCTTCAGTGGCGATGGCGGGCGCTGGAACTGCCTGAGGGCGCCAGCGAAAAAGGGCAAAACGATTCTGGCGGCGCCGTGTATGTCACATTTGGGTCGGACTGGCTCGGCCGGCCCAAGAGCATCAAGTACACGTACAGTTCCTCTCTGCCGGTGGGAACGATTGTTTCCTTTGGGCCGCTCAAGGTGATCGTCGTCGACTCGGCCAACGAACCGCGTTTTGGGGAATGGAAGATAGTGACGCGCAACATCGTCAATGATTACCAGCAGGTCTTTGGCGGATCGCCGCCAGACCGCCCGTTGTCCATCACGCTGTGGGGCGACTCCGACACGACGGAAAGCACCTCCAAAGTCGACTTCGACGATATTAAACTGCTCCCGGCCTTCCGGCGTTAGTGGTCTCCCTCTGTCTCGTTCGCTGCCGCCTCGTCACCGCAATCATTTACCCGTTCCTTATGGACCGATTATTTCAAATGCTGCGCCCGTTCATCCGAGGCATCATCCGGTGGGCGGGGACGGTCATCGTGGTGGCCGCTGCCCTCGCCGCAGCCGGTCTCTGGTCGGCACAAAATCTCATTATCGACACCGACTTCTCGAATCTTATCCCGCAGGATGAACCGAGCGTACAGGCGCTGGAGAAACTGCGCGAGACGGTCGGCGGCGAGAGCGATGTAGCTGTGGGCATCGTGAGCCCATCTTTCGAGGCCAACAAAGCCTTTGCTGAAGCGCTCATTCCCGAAGCGCTCAACCTGCAGGGCGAAGAGCGCACCGAGCCGTACCTCACGCGCGTTGAGTACCGGCGCGATACGGAGTTCTTGGAGAACAACGCGCTGTACTTCGCGACGAACAGCGAACTGGACCGGGTCGAGCAGTTCCTGAACGAGAAGATTGAAGAGGCGAAGCTGGAGGCCAACCCCTTCTACTTTGACCTGGAGGACGACGACGAGGCGGAGCCCGATACCACGGCGCAGGAGATGGAGGTTGTCTACGATCGACTCGTGGGGACGGAGTACCCCGTCTCGGACGACAGCACGACGATGGTGCTCCGGTTCTACCCGGCCGGCGCGCAGACGAATATCGGGTTCATCGAGAACCTGTACGCGGATCTGGAGCGGCTCGTCGAGCGCATGAACCCAGCGGCGTATCACCCGAATATGGAAGTGACCCTCGCCGGGCGGTTGCTCCGCCAGCAGGTGGAGGTGCAAACGATTCAGCGCGACGTGATGAGCTCGTTCGGCACGGGCGCCGCGACCGTGATCTTTGTCGTCGTGCTATATTTCCTCTACAAGGCGTATCGCGCGCGGACGGCGGGCGGCCCGTTCTCCCGGCGGGCGCTACTCACCGAAGGGGTGCGCGCGCCGGCCATGGCGCTCGTGATTGCCGTGCCGCTGCTCATGAGTTTGGCGTGGACGTTCGGCGTGGCGTACCTGGCCTTCGAGACGCTGAACCTGATGACGGCCACGCTCGGTCTCGTGCTGTTTGGGCTGGGCATCGACTTCGGCATTCACTTCTACGGGCGGTACGCCGAGGAGCGGGCCGAGGGAAATACGGTGCAGGCAGCGGCCGAGACGAGCTTCACGCACACCGGGCAGGCCATCACCATCGGCGCGCTCACCACGGCGTCCGCACTCTTCGCGCTCACTGCCGCGGACTTCAAGGGCTTCAGTGAGTTCGGCTTCATCGCGGGCGTCGGCGTCCTGTTCGCGCTCGTGTCGATGACCGTGGTGATGCCGGCGCTGCTCGCCCTCTTCGAACGCACGGGACTGCTCAACCTGACGGCCTCTGCCGCGATGCCGACGGACGGCGCCGGCGGCCGGGCGAAACCCTTTCCAGCCGCGCGGAAGGTGGTGGTCGGGAGCGCCATCGCGGTGATCGCTGCGCTCGTGCTGCTGCCTCGCGCCTCGTTCGAGTACGACTTCGGCGAGTTGGAACCTGAGTACGAGGCGTACGAAGCGAGAGATGCGGTCATCGATCGCGTGTCGACCCAGTCCGTGGGTCGGAACCCCGCCTACGTTGTCACGGATACGCCCGAGGAAGCGGCGAAGGTGGCCGAGGCGGTCCGCGCCAAGGCGGCCGCGGACACGACGTCGCCCACCATCAAAGAGGTGCAGACGTTCCAGGAGCGCTTCCCGCTGCGCGACTCCATGCAGCGAGCCAAGCTCGAACGCCTCGCCGACATCCGCACGCTGCTCAACGGCAAGTACCTGCGCAACGAGACGTCGGACGCTATCGAGCGGCTTCGCCGCGCCGCGCAGACGCGCAGCCCGGTCTCCGTCGACCAGGTGCCCGAGTATCTGCGCAAGCGCTTCACCACCAAATCCGGCGAGGTGGGCACGTTCGTGATGATCTATCCGTCGGTGGGCCTCTCGGACGGGCGCCAGTCCATTGCCTTCTCCGAGGACGTGGGCACCATCCGCACGGCCGATGGGCAGGAATACCACGCCGGCTCCACGTCGCTGGTGGCCGCCACCATGCTGCAGCTTATGCAGGCCGAGGCGCCATGGATGGTTGGCGGCACGTTCGTCATTGTCGCGCTGCTCATGATGCTGAACTTCGGCTCGATCCGCTGGGCGGGGCTGGCCGTCGTGCCGCTCGTCGTGGGCGTGCTGTGGATGCTCCTGATTCTGGAGTTGGTCGCGCTGGAGCTCAACTTTTACAATCTCGTCGTGCTGCCCGCCGTGCTCGGCATCGGCAACGACGCCGGCGTGCACATCGTGCACCGCTACCGCGAGGAGGGCCTTGGCGCCCTCCGGAACGTGTTGCGCTCGACGGGTGAGCACGTCGCGATGGGATCGCTCACGACGATGATCGGCTTCGGGGGGTTGCTGCTGAGTTTCCATCCGGGTTTGCGCTCGATCGGGGAGTTGGCCGTCATCGGCATCGGCATGACGCTCCTCGCGGCACTTCTTTTCCTGCCGGCGCTCCTCCAGTGGATCGAGGACCGCAACGCCACGCCGACCGACGTCGGCGATGGGGCCGCCTCCGGCGAGACCGCCGCCCTCGAACCGGAAGCCGCTGCGTAGCGCTGCCGCCCTCCTTCACGGCGTTCCGTCGGTCAGACAGCGAGGATTTTTAAACGCTCCGACTCTGCTCCGATCGAGCTGCCGATTTCTTCAAGGCTGGAGGCCTGGAGGGCCGTCCGGGAAGTCGAACGCACCACCGTTTCAGGGAATTGGTTTCGCATATCTACGCACCAACGACACAGTTGGCGTTGGTATCGGCAGCATGCGAGACGTGCAGCGTTGATAAAGAAAAAGCCCGGACGGCGTGTGGGTAAAACGCCGTTCCGGGCTTAACGAGGGCGATCGAAAAAACAGTTTTGCGCCTGAGCGCTCATTGCGCGTCCGTCGTCGACTGGCCCGCCACCGGCACGACGCGCTCTACATTTACCTCGTCGGGCAGTCCAAGGACGGAAAGGTGATACTCACCGGCCACGTCGAACACATGCTCAACGGTCGTTCCGGTCCCCAGCAATTCACCGTCATCTAGAACCCAGATCGGGGCTGCCTCGCTGATGTCGTGCGACGAAGGGGCCGCCAGCGTGAAGGATACCGTATCGCTTGCCTGGGGCGATGAGGGGGCGACAGTAATCTCGAAACTACTCGGAGAGGCGGGAGCATCTGCAGATGCCGCGGCGCTGTCGATGACCGGGGGGTCCCCGACAGTGTCGCAGGCTGCCACAAGCAGGAGGAGTGGCAATACAAGTAGGGAACTACGAAGTAGGGATACCGAGTGCATAGCGACAAACGGATTGTACGGAAGGGGAGTGGAACCCATACTATCGGGCGCATGCCGTCTAAGTTAAGCTGCTCCAGCAGGACGGCGCACCACGGGATGCGTCCATCGAGCATCGCTGCGGTCTGGCCTGCGCGAGCGGACGCTGATTCTGTTCACGAGCGACAACGGCACGCCGCAGCGCGTCACCGTCGAGTCCAACGGCCGCGCGTGGCCTGGTGGGAAGGGCACGCTCACGAACGCCGGGACCCACGTGCCGAGCGGGCGCGTCGGCCATGTGTTGATCGACTTCAGCGATTTCCTGCCGACGCTGGCTGAGCTCGCCGGTGCGGAGGTGCCGCAAGACCGGGTGATCGACGGCGTGTCCTTCGCGCCGCAGCTGTTAGGGCGTGATACGTCGCACCGCCCGTGGATCTACACGGAGTGGGAGGGGGCGCGGTGGGCGCGCGACCACGACTGGAAGCTCTACGGCGACGGCACGCTCTATCACGTGGCCGAAGATGAGGCGGAGGAGCATCCCATTCCGCCGGGCGAGGGCGGGGAGGAGGCCGCTGCCGCACGGAAGAAGCTGCGCCAGGCGTTCACCACGCTCGGCGTCGAGACGGAGTAAGCTCGACGCTCGGTGCGCTACGGTCGGGTTCGGTTGAGCGTGTAGTAGAGCGGGCGGATCGTCGCGTCCGTGCCGTCGCTGGTTTGCAGGCCGTCCAGCTCCAGCTGGTACACGTATCCCGGCACGAGCTCGCCCAGTGTCAAGGATACGCGCCGGCGGTCGTCGGACAACACGACGTCGGTGACATCCACCGGCTGCACGTCCATCCGGTCCGAGCCGTATGCCTGGTGGTACTCGTAGTAGTAGCGCGTGAACCGGTAGGCCGAGTCCGGCTGGGCCGTGGCTTTGCGGAGGGGCTTGGTGAACGTGAGTTCGAAGCCGTCCTCCGTGAGGTGCATGTCCGACACGGCCGTCGGCGTGCGTCCGGTCCATCGGACACGCTGGATGCCCTGGTCGCCGGGCCAGCCGTGATCGGTCTGCCCGACCCACAGGCTGCCGTCCGGCGCAAACGCGAGCCGGTTGTTGCCAATCCGGAGCGGGATCGATGTGTGGGCCGTCGACGTGTCGATGAGCGTGGTAGCCGCGCCCTGGACGGCGCCGTCCACCTCTTCGAGCATCACCCGCATGATGCGCGCGTGGTTCATCTCGCCGATGAGCAGCTGGTCCTCGAAGGGGCCGAACTGCCCACCCGCCCGGTCCACGACGGGTTGGGTGGGGGAGTTCGCCAGCAGGCCTTGCGGGAAGAGGACGCTCGCTTTCGTGCGCATCTTGTCCAGGACGGGCACCGGGAGGTCCAGCGGCTGGATGTCGCCCATCCCCTCTTCCCACACGAGGCTCTGCGGGTGGCCGTAAAATGCGCCGCGCCGTACGTGGTAGAGCTTGCTGGTCCCGAGCCAATCGCCCTGGTTGTCCGCCACGAGCAGGCGGCCGTCCGGGTCGAAGACGAGCCCATTCGGGGAGCGGAAGCCGCTGGCATACGGCGCCAGCGAGTCCGTCTCCGGGTTGTAGCGCATCACCCAGCCCCGGTACGGCACGGCCGCATACATGCGCCCTGGGCGCCCCTCCGGATTGAATGTGCCGCGCATGATATCCCAGACGTCCGCGTACTTGGAGGCGGTGTTGAGCGAAATGTAGAGATTGCCATCCGGGCCCTCGGCGGGGCCAAACGCGAACTCGTGATAGTTGCCGGACATGCCGAAGTCGTCGGTCACCGTCTCGTAGCGTTCCGCCCGCCCGTCCTGGTTGGTGTCGTGGAGGCGGGTGAGTTCGGGCCGCTGTGTCACCAGCACCTCACCGTTCGAGATCGCCTTGACGCCCAGCGGGTCGTGCAGGCCGTGCGCGAACAGGTTCCAATCCTCCGTCGCTGGGTCGTAGGTCATCACCTCGCCGCGGTGGAAGACGGCCACCAGGCGCCCATCCGGCATGAAGTCGATCCCGCCGACCTCCGGCACGAGCCCGGGCGGCGTCTCGATCGTTTCGACCACGTAGGCCGATTCGGCTTCGGGAGCCTCGCCGCCGCACCCGGCGAGTACGAACAGAAGGGCGGCGCAAAGGAGGGGAGAGAGGTGCTTCGTCGTCATGGATTCTGAGTCGTCGCCTGATCCGGAGTGCTAATACGGCCCACGTCGGTCGAGGTCGTGGGCGTCATGGTGATCACGAACCGCTGGGCTTCGTCGGGCTGCAGCCGCAGCGTGGGGCCGTCCCACGTGCCGGCGGACGCCTCGATGCGGACGCTATCTTGCGGGCTCGTCAGAAATCGCACGGAGTGGTCGGCCCCGTCGAGCTGAAAGGTCCGGCGCAGTCCAGTACCGTCCGGCGTCGGCTCGACGAGCTCACGTACGAGGGCATCGCCGATCGTGTACTCGAACTGTGGGCGCCCGTCGATCATTGTGTACCCCTCGAACTCAGGATCCGGCGGTGCATCGCTCGCCCCGATCCGCAGGGGAAAGCCGACCTCGTTCCGATAGAACACGTCGCCCTCGACGGTGGCGCGCTGCTCGGAAACGTGGCCTTTGAACACCTCGCTGTTGTCGATGAAGCCGCCCTGCCACGCATACCGGAGCATAACGGGCGTCGTGTCGAAGCAGTACGACAGCCCGCCGTCCAGGCCGACCGCGATGGAGGCCGGGCTGCTCTCGGGCATGAACGTCCGGTACATGATCGGAGGCGTCGTCGGATAGGGATGCGCCGACACCGACGCGACCGACGCCGATCCGGCGCGCAGGCTGTCCGGCGGGACGTGTGGGTCCTCGGCCAGCGGCGGCATCGCGGCGTCGCCGTCACTCGACACGTACATCGCCCCGTACATGACGACGCCGTGCCCGGGATACGTGCAAACGTACGGATAGACGCCTTCCTCGGTGGGGGCCGTAAAGGTGAGCGTGTATCGCCCGCCCGGGTCCAGCACGGGAATGAAGTGGAGCACCCGGTCGGATTCGGGGACATAGTCGCGCTCCAGCCCCGCGGCGCCCATGCGGTTCGCAGCAGCCACGATGTCGGGCCGGGCACCGGGCTCGGTGATCACGAGATTGTGTGCCAGGGAACTGGCATTCTCCAGCGTGAGCTCGACCTCCTGGCCGGGGCGCGCGGCAAACCGCACTTGATCGTACTGCAACCCGCTCACCGCGTTAATGGTGAGGGTTTTAGGCGGCGGATCCTGCGCGCTTTGCGCGTAAAGCGCCGGGGCGACGAGAAGGCAGAGGGCAAACAAGCCGGCACCGGAACGGCGGGCCGTCGCGCGAAAGAAAGAGGACATGCTTACGACATCAACGGCTGGGGTGGGGGACGGAGTGCGGGGGCGGATTACCCGGTTTGAGGCGGTTGGACTACGTTCTCATAGTGATTAGACGGCTGAAAGATGCATCCACTCCGGGCGTAAAAATCGTCGCCCACCGGAAACACGCCGTCGCGCGGCTCGCGCCAGGCGGCTGCTTCGCACGGGTGGTAGGATTCCATCTCTGCCCAGCGGGCATAGTTCTGATGGCCGTTCGTTTCCATGAGGCCCGTCGTGAGGCCAGGGAGGGGCGCGAGCCGGGCGGCCACGTTCTTGTTCCAGTCGACCAGGATGGGATTTACGGTAAGGTCTGCGCAGAAGCAGGGCGTGTCGCGCTCGTAGGCGGCCTGCGCCATCTTCATCGTCATGCTGAGCGTCTTGGCCACGGCTTTCAGCGCGATGGAGCCGTAGCCCATCTCGATGCGCTCGACGACGTCCTCGGCCGTGTGCGCACTTTCATCGGCGGCGACGTTGACACCGAGATCGCTAACGTCCACGCGAACGTGTTCGGGAAAGGGTTCTTCCAGCACGAGGATCCGGTCGAAGGCGCCGATCGATCGGGCATGATCGAGCAGCCGGCGGAGCGTGTCTTTGTCTTCGTAGCGCCCGTTGGCGTCGAGGTAGTACGGCACCGTGCCGCTCTCGGTGAACGGCGTCTCCATCGGGCCGAGCACCTCGTGGATCGCGGAGAGCCACGCCTTGTCCTGTTCGAGCATCTCCGCCTGCGAACCGGGGTGGCCGATCTTGATCTTCATGACGTAGTAGCCCGCCTCGGCCGCGGCGCGGAGGTCCTCCGCCGTCGATGCGTACCCGAAGGCCGGCACGCTGGCCACCCGGTCGTGCTGGTACGAGAGGCCCGGCTGATACGCCTCGGGCACCAATGCGTCAAAGTCGCGGAGGCCGTGCTCTTCGGCGTAGAGGAGCCACGCGGCGTTGTCGACGGCCACCATCGCGTTGAGCGCGAAGGTAGGGCGGAGGGCAGAGCGCCCGGTAATGGACCGGCCATAGTCGAGCACTGCAGGCAGCAGGCGATCCAGCAGGTCGATGGGGGTCTCGAACGACGTGCCGGCGGTCAGTTGAAGGGCCTTCTCGGTGAGCGCAAACATGAGCGCGTTCCCGCCGCTCTCGGAGTGGGCCGCAAAAACATTCGCGTCGGACCACAATACGTTCTGCGTGCCCAGCCCCATGCCGCGCGCGCCAGACGCGCTGTCCATGCGCGCTACCGTCTGCCACACGTCGGTCATGAAGCTCCCTTTGAAGCCGAACGGCTGCCGGAGCGGCTCGCGCTCGAAGTTGGCATTGACGCTCGCTATCTCAATCGGCATCGCGTTGGTGGAAGGTGGGCTTGGATTCGGATCGCGTCCAGCCGCAACGCTGGGAGCGCCCAGCAGGCTCCACCCGGCCATCAGGCCCGCGTATCGAGCAAAATCCCGGCGCGTGATGCTGGACGAGGTGTGCGGTTCAGCGTCGGGCATGGCGGAGGCGGCGGGTGAGAGCTCGAAAAGAGGGGGACGGTGCATCAGGGCATCACGAATCGCCCTGTGGGGCCGGCCGCTCGCGCTCGGCCGCCCAGAAGATGGCATTCGTGAGGAGACGGCGGAAGGTCGGATTCTCGAAGTCTGCCGGCACGCCGAGGGACGTGTACACGGTCCGCCCGCCCTTGTACTGATGAGTCCATGTTACGGGATGGGTGTGCGAGCCATCTTCCGTTTCCGTCGTGCCCGTCTGTAGCACGGTGGCATCTGGGGCGAGCGCGCCGGCCTTGTACAGCTTCCGCGAGGTGAACGGCTGCACGCCCTCGAGCACGGGATGGTCGTCGACAACGTTCGTCACCTGCACCGGCTCGTCGCCGAAGTGCCCCTGATAGTTGCCGCCCAGCACCTCGTGGTCGAACACCTGGTTGGTCGTCTCGCGGAACGCGTGGCTGGCCGTGCGGATGCCGACGACCGGCTTGCCCTGCTCCCAATGGCTTCGGACGATCGCCATCTGATCGTCGGGCAGTTGCATGCGCCGCGCGAAGACCAGCAGCAGATTCGCGTCCGGAATGTGCTCGACGCCAGGCAGGGTCTCGGCGCGGTCGTGCACCCAAGACGCCGTGATCGTCACGTCGTGGGTAGAGGCCAGGTGCTGCCGGTACGCTTTCAGCGACGCCTCTGATCTGTACTCGTCGGAGCCCGAGATCATGTGGATGTGGAGCGGAGCCTGGGCCCGCGCCGGCACGCTCAGCAGCAGCGCCATCCCGACGATCAAAATGCCTATGCTCAAGATCCGGGCGGCGTCACGTGCGGTCATGGCTGCATCTCCGGAATGCCAATGGACGCGAGATCCCGCTGGAATGCATCAGCACCTCGCTGAATCGTGAAGCGATGGTACGAAGGGGCCGGCTCAATTTCAATCATCGGAGCAGCGTCAACCGGGGATCGCCTCATCCAGTCTTGAGGGAGCCACGCGTGAGGGAGCCATGCGTGAGGGAGCCGCTACCAAGAGAAGCCGCTACCCGCAGCAGTGCTTGTACTTGCGTCCGCTTCCGCAGGGGCAGGGGTCGTTGCGGCCGACCTTCGGCGCGTCGCGGATGAAGGTGCCGTGTTCGTGGTGGCCGCCCTCGCTCGCGCGCTCCGCGCCTTTCTGCCGGCGCTTGCGTTCCGCACGATGCTCGGCCTCGCGCTGGCCCTCCCGATGCAGGCGCTCGTAGTGCTCCATGATGTCGAAGGCAGCCGGCTCGAAGTCCGCCCAGGAGTCGCCTTTGCCCTGCAGGAGTCGACGGTACGCGTCCACGTCGCCGAACAGCATCGTGTCCATCAGATCGTGGGCGAAGAGCGCTTCGATCTGTGGGCGGCTCGGCTCGTCCTGAAGCCGCCCCAGCCCACAGGCCACTTCGGCCCAGAGGATCGGGCGGTCCCCGACGTCGTCGGGCACGTCGGGCGTGCCGCCCTCGTCCACCGGAGGAAGCGCGTCGCGAAGGGCCTGTACGGCGCGGTCGCGCACCTCGGGATGTGCCCAGGCAATGTGGGCCAACTCGCCCACCGCCTCAATTCGGCCCCACACGTAGGCGTTTTCATCGTGGAGCAGGTCCGTGAGCGGGGGCACCGCCGGCGGGCCGTACAGGCGCAGTTTGTTCGTGAACCACTCGTTGAACGCGTCGGCGTCGCTCCGGCGGTACTCTTCCACCACGAGCGGCAGCGCAGCTTCTTCGCGAAAGTGAATGAGCAGCAGCCCCGCGTGGATCATCCGGTACCATCGCGGATCGCCCTGCTTCCACGGCGGATTGCGGGTCTCTACATCCTCTTGGAGGAGGTCCAGAAGTCCCGGCGTGAGTTCGCCCGGACGTTCCAGGCAGGCATTGATGAGCGCTGGGTCAGGATACCGTCCGGCTCGCTCCAGCGCGTCCAGAAGCTCTGCATTCGAGGCGTCTGCGTATGTATTGCCCATGATGACGTGTCGACAGATTGATGCGAGACGGTTACCGCGTAAGGCTCCATTGACTCCAGCACTCAAGTGCTGAAGGGAGCAACGTAACTATCTTTTCGAAGGAGGAGTTTCTACTCCGCGGCGGAGTTGGGTGATGGGGCCTGCCGGGAGGCATCAGGCAGCACGAACCGCATCACATCGCGCTTCATGAGTGGGGGACGCTCGCGGGGAAAACAGCGCGTTCGCAACATACCGTGCGGAGTCTCGCGGTGCCTAGCGCCGTTCCGCTCCCGATCAGAACCGGAGCCGAAATCCCACCGACGGCACGATCGGCAGCATGTAAATCGCTTGCTGGTAGACGACGGGGCGCACTTTCGCCGGGTCGGTGACGGCAGCGTACTGATAGGAGAGCACGTTGCGCCGGTTCGTGGCGTTGATCACGTCCACGTAAAATCGCCCGCTGACGGCCGACCAGTCGACGGTGTGAGCGAGGCGCAGGTCGAGCCGGTAGTACGTGGGAAGGCGCGCGGTGTACCGGCGCTCCGGCCCGCCGAATTGCGGCTGGAAGCGCACGGTGCCCGTCGTGCTGTGCGTGAGGATGCGCGCGTCCCCGTCCCCAGATTCCACCACGATCGGTGTGAATCCGGTGGGGGGGGTGTGCGGAAAGCCCGTACCGAACCGGAAGCTCGCTCCGAGCATCCACCGCGTCCCGAGGCGCAGGTGGCCGGCGGCGTTCAGCGTGTGGCGCCGATCGTACGCAAACGGGTGCTCCACCTCGACGGTGGGCGTGAGGCGTTGTGATCGCGTGGAGCGGGACCACGCATAGCTGACCCACCCAGACAGCCGTCGAGCAGGATCCTTCCGCTTCCGGAGGGTGATTTCCATGCCGTAGGCCCGACCGCGGCCGTCGTTGGTCAGTTGCGGGGTAGGTTCCAGCACCGACGAGCGATATCGCTCGTACCCGGTGGGGTCGGTACGCGGCGCCTCGCCCGTGTAGTGCGCTCGCGCCTCCAACGTGGGCGTCCATGCAGGGGTGATCAGGGCGCGCATCGTCTTGAGGTACGCGGCGGCCTCCAGGCGATAGCTGGCCTCCCGGTGCGACAGGCCCAGCGTGTAGTGGGTGGCCCGCTCGGCGCGGAGGGCACTGAGGTTAGTGGCTTCCGAGAGCGGGACACGGTCGCGGCTCATCATCACCTTCTCGAAGCCAGGCGACTGCGTAAAAAGCCCCCACGCTGCTTGCAGTGTGGTGGTGGGCGCCAGCGCGAGATGCATGCGCAGGCGCGGGGCAAGATGCGATGTGCCGATCAGTCCATAGCGGTCGAACCGCAGGCCGGGTTCGAGCCAGAGCATTTCATCGCCGAGCGCGATCCGGTCCTGCGCGTACAGGCTGTAGCGGCCGTAATCCCGGGTGCGGTTGAAAACGCCGGGCAGCAGCGTGAGGCCCTGCGGCCGGGTCTGTTGCAACACGTCGAGGTAGTTGTAGCCGACGTCCGTTGTGGCGAGATCGTGAGTGAGCGTCGTATGCAGGCGATCGATGCCGAGGCCGACCTCCAGGGCATGCCGGCCCTGCACCCACCGTGCCCGGTGGTTCAGGCTCACCGTGCGCAGCCGAACCCGACGGTCGGTGTCGAAGGAAAACACATGCGTCGTGTCGAGCGAGGGCACGACGTTGTCGCCGACGAGGCGGTCCTGCGGGACGAACTGGCCGTCGGAGCGGGCCGCGCTGCGGTGACGGTAGGCGCTGACCGTGGTGGTGAGGACGAGCGGGCGGGTCGGTTGCCACTGCCATCGGGCGTACGCCATGTCGTTGCGCGAGGACTCATCGGCCTGCCAGCGGTCGGCCGCGGTGGCGAGGGGGCCGTCGGCGCCCTGGAGGGTCATGTCGAGCGCGTCGCGGCCGGCCAGGAACCCTGCGTCGAGGCGATGCGCAGCCGCCGGGCGGAGGGTGAGCTTCCCCTGCGCGTCGGCGAAGTTGGGGAACGTCCTCCGCTCGTCGTGACCTAGGGCGAGGTCGACGGCATCCAGAATCAGGTCGTAGTAGGTGCGGCGGGCTGCGGCGATCCACGTGCCGTCCCAAAAACCTGTCCGGCCTTCGAGCACCGCGTTGGCGTTCGAGAGGGAGGCGTTGATCGCGCCGTGCAGTCCGCCTTGGGGCGTTCCGGAGCGGGTTTTCACGTCGAGCACGGCCGACAGGCGATCGCCGTAGCGGGCGGGAAATCCGCCTGTGTAGAGCGTGGCGTCCTCCAGCAGCGCCGGGTTGAAGACGGACACGACCCCGTGCAGCCGGTGGGGGTTGAGGATCTCGACGCCGTCGATTGCGATCAGGTTTTCATCCGGCCGGCTCCCACGCACGATGAGCTGCGACGAGAAGTCGCTCACGCTGACGACGCCGGGTGTGGCTTGCAGCGTGCGAAGCACGTCTTCGCCCGCGCCGGGCAGCGTGGTCACCGCCTTGGACGTGAGGGTCGTGAGCGCGGGAGCGGCATCCACCGGGGGGGACGAATCGGCTACAATCTCCACCGGCTGCAGCGGGAGGGTTTCAGGAAGCAGGCGGAACGTGACGCGGGCCGGCGTATCCGCCGTCAGCGTGACGGTTCGGTGTTGCGTGCCGTACCCCAGCATCCGGGCCGCAAGCTGGTGCGTGCCGGGCGGAAGCGCGAGCCGGAAGCAGCCCGTACTGTCGGCGACGGTTCCGGTCGGGGGCGCGGCGATGTGGGCGCCCGGGAGCGGGGTCCCTTGCTCGGCATCGACGACGCAGCCGGTGACGGATTGGCCGAAGGCAGGAGGGGGGGCAGTCAACATCAAGGTGGCACAAAAGGCCATGCACAGCGCACGCATGATGAGCAGACGTCCAGTGGGCAAAGAGCTTTACTGGACTGTAGGTAGCGCGCAGTACCGTTTGGCGGGCAGGAGGATAACGAAAGAGACGCGCCGTATCTGGATCGTCTGCCTTCATCCAAACGTTCGGGCCGCTGCCGAGCGGACCAGCGTCACCACCTCGTCGGCGCAGCCCCAGGCGAGCGTGTAGCCTGCGCCGCCGTGGCCGTAGTTGTGGATGATAACGCCGTCGCCGATGCGCTCCATTTCCAGCCGTACGGCATCGCGGCCGGGGCGGAGGCCGGCGCGCACCTCCAGCACCTCGGTGTCGCGCAGGCGCGGCTCCAGCGTGCAGGCGCGCTCCAGGATGGCTGCCGTGGTTTCGTCGGAGGGCGCGTCGTCCCACACGCCCTGCTCGGCCGTGCCGCCCAGGATGACGTCGCTGCTTCGCGGGATGATGTACGTCAGCGCGAGCGGGCCGTGGTCATCGTCCAGGCCGCGGGTGAGGCCGGGATTTGTCACGCGCACCACCTGTCCGCGGATCGGGTACAGTGCGTCGTCATCGCAGAGGGCGCGGGCGCCGAGGCCTGTGCAGTTGACGACGAGCGGCGCCTCCAGCGCGTGTAGGTCGTCGATGCCTGCGGGTATGACGTCCATGGTGCCGCCGCCGTCGGTGAAGCGCTGCTCCAGGTAGGGGAGATAGACGGCCGGTTCCATGAGCGGCACGTCGATCACGTAGCCGTCGACGTAGCCCGGCTTGAGGTCGGCCTCCGTCACGCGGCGGAAGGAGGGGACCGCCGGCTTCCACCACGGGTCGTCAACCGGCGCGTCGAACAGCTCGACGAAGGTCGTCATCAAGACGCCCGTTGATGGGTCGTCGGCGAGCGGGGTGAGCGCCGCGCGGGTGGCCTGGCTCCACGGGACGACGCGCTCTTTCGGATGCACCGCGTACGGATACCACACGGCGGCGGCCACCGCGGAGGTCGTGTCGGCCGGCCGCTCGCGCGTCACGATGCGGACGGGGAAGCCGGCCTCTTGCAGACGGATCGCCGTGGTCAGCCCGACCACGCCGGCGCCGACGACAGTCGCTTCTGGTGGGGGAGGCATGATCGACACTGTTTGATTGGATCGTTCCGCAGTATCCATTTTGGCTTGATCCAAGAATGGACCCAAAAGATTTCGGTGTTGTCGGCTTCGGCGCCGACCACGCGAAACGGAAGGACGGCAAGACGGTGTGCGTCCAGGACACCGGTTTCTTCAAGGCCGGGGAAAGAATCAGCGTTGCTGCGTCGCAGACGACTCATCCCAGCCTGTCCAGCCGGGGCCGTGGACGACGCGGCCGGGCGTGGCGCCGGTGTGGGTGCCGTCGCGGAGGACGGGCACGCCGTTGACGAAGACGTGCACCATGCCCGTGGCGTACTGGTGGGGGACCTCGTACGTGGCGTGGTCCTGGATCGCCTCCGGGTCGAAGATGGCGAGGTCGGCAAAGTAGCCGGGTTCGAGCCGCCCGCGCCGGCGGATGTTGAGTCGCTCCGCCGGGAGCGCGGTGAGCCGGTGGATCGCCGCTGAGAGCGGGATGACCTGCTCGTCGCGCACGTATTTGCCCAGGAGCCGCGCGAAGTTGCCATACGCCCGCGGGTGCGTGTTCGACTCCAGGAAGACGCCCTCCGTGGCCATCGAGCCGGCGTCCGAGCCGAACGTCATCCACGGCAGCGCGATCTGCTGCCGGACGTTCTCTTCCGACATGAGGAAGTAGACGACATCGACGCGACTGCTGTCTGCGACGACGAGGTCCATCGCCGTCTCGGCGGGCGTCGTGCCGCGCTCGTCTGCGACCTCAGCGAGCGTCTGGCCGATGAGTGGGCGCAGCGAGTCGGTGCGAAAGCCGGTGAGCAGCACGTTGTCCGCGCCGGCGGCGAGGTACAGGTTCTCCCATGCGTCGGTCGGCGTCTCCATCGCTCCGGCGACGCGAGCGCGGATGGCGGGGTCCTGCAGGCGCTGGCGCCACGCGGCGAAGCCGCCTTCCTGCACCCACGGCGGCATGGCGGCGTTGAGCCCCGTCGAGCCGGCCGTGTACGTGTACATGTTAGCTGCCACGCCGAGCCCCTCGTCTTGCGCGGCTTCGATCCGGTCGATGGCCGGGCCGAGCTTGTCCCAGTTGGCGCGACCGGCCGCCTTCAGGTGGTACACCTCCGAGCGGATGCCGGCTTCACGAGCAATCGTGATCAGTTCGTCGAGCGCTTCGAGCAAGCGGTTGCCCTCACTACGGAGGTGGGAGATGTACAGGCCATCGTCTTCGGCAGCGACCTCGGCGAGCGCAATGAGTTCATCCGTGTCCGCGTAGAAGGCGGGCGCGTAGATGAGCGACGAGCCGACACCGAGCGCACCCTCGTCCATCGCCTGCCGGACGAGTCCGCGCATGCGCTCCAGTTCGTCGGGGGTGGGCGCGCGGTCGGCGTAGCCCAGCTCGTGGATGCGCACCGTGGTGGCCCCGATGAAGGAGGCGACGTTGGGCGCCACGCCCTTCTGCTCTAGAAAATTGAGGTACTCGCCGAGCGTCGTCCACGGCCATGCCAGCGTGTCGCCGGCCGCCTCGACGCCGAGTCGCTCGGCCACGGCCTCGATCGAGCCGAGGTCGGAGACGGCCTCGCGGAGGCGCTCGCGCTTCACCGCGTCGTTGAGCGGGCCCATCGACCAGCCCTCACCGAACACTTCGAGCGTGACGCCCTGCCGGATGTCGCTCTGCGAGCGGCCGTCGATGATGAGCGAATTGGTCGCCCAGCTCAGCATGTTGATGAAGCCGGGCGCCACGGCCAGCCCCTCGGCGTCGATCTCGGTCGCGCCGCTCGCGTCGCGGAGGTCGCCAACGGCCGCGATGGTGTCGGCCCGGAGGCCGACGTCGGCCACGGTGGGCGTGTCGCCGCTGCCGTCGTACACGGTGCCGCCACGGATGACGACGTCGTAGTCGGGCGGGGAGCAGGCGGACAGGCTGAGGGCGGCGACGAGCAGGACACCGAAGAAGCGCATGAGAAGGCGGAGGGGAGTGCGGTGAGCTGGGTTTCCTCCAGTATACAAAAGCGTCGATACTTGGGCGACCGGATGGGTGGCTCGCCGACGGCGCGTTCACCACGACAGCTCCGTCGGCCGGTCGATGCGGGACGGCTCCGGCAGCACGGCGATACGGACGCGACGGTTCAGCCATCGGCCAGCGGCGGTGTCGTTGTCGGCCACCGGATGAGTCGAGCCGAAGCCCATGACGGCAAACCGATCCGAGTCCGCGCCGTGCGCATCGATCAGGTGGCGTGTCACGGCGGCGGCCCGAGCCGCCGAGAGCTCCCAGTTGCTTGGGTACTTCTCTTGCAGGGACGGGCCGAGGGGTACGTTGTCGGCGTGGCCTTCCACGCGGATGGGGCGGTCGGGATAGGTCTCGGCCAGGTGCTGGGCGATCTCGGCCAGGCGCTCCATGCCGTGCGCGCGCAGCGTGGCACTTGCAGGCTCGAAGAGGGCATCGGCTTGGAGTGTAGCCACGGTGATGCCGCCATCGCGCAGGAGGCTGACCTCGTAGGTGAGCCGCGTCAGCTGGTCGCGCAGCGTGCGCAGGCGCCGATAGTACGCGCCCGACTCGATGTCGTCGTAAAACTGCAGCGAGTCGTTCAGGGCGGCTACCTGGTCTTGGAGGATGGCGTTCTCGGTGCGCAGCGAGTCGAGGGTGCGCTGCTGCTGGTCGACGAGTTCGCGCTGCGTGGCGCATCCCACGAGGAGGGGCGCCAGCAGTACGATCAGCAGCGGGGGGAGGAAGGCCGTGCGAAGCATCCGACGGGAGCAGGGAGCGGACAGGGGGAATCATGCGATGGAGGAAGGGACGGAGCGCCGCCGGGTGCCCCACCACGCGAGGAGGGCAACGGCCGTGAAGCCCACCAGAACGAGCGCCACCACGGAGCCCACCGGATCGCCAGGTGCCGGCCCGTGCAGGGTGCCGTCGGCCGCCGTGTAGGGCCAGAGCGCGCGGAGGGCCCCCGCGATGAGGCCAATCAGCGCGGCCATCGTGGCGTCGTGGTAGTGGCTGAGGAGGGCATCCAGAATTTTCGAGAAGAGGCCGAGTCCCGTTCCGGCGCCCGCGACGAACACCGCGATGTACGTCCACTGCTGCGCGTTCACCGCCTCCAGCGTGGGCGTGTAAATTCCGAGCACTTCGAGCAGGAACGCGCCGCTCACGCCAGGCAGAATCATGGCACAGATGGCCACGGCGGCCGAGCTGAAGACGCGAAGGAGGCCGGGCTGGTCCACCTGAAGTTGGGGAAGACCCGTGAACCCAAACGCAGCGATGGCCGCGACGACCGCAATGAGCCCTAGCGGCAGTGTCACGCGGTCGATGCGCTGCCAGGGAATGATCAGCGAGGCGGCCACGAGTCCGAGAAACAGCCCCTGCATGTGCATCGGATACTGCTCCATGAGGCCGGGGATGAAGCGCGCGCCCACCAGCAGCGCCGTCACGATGCCGCCCCCGAGCGGGAGCAGCAGGCGCCAGTCAACGGCGCGCCACGCGTCGCGGGCGGCCTCTCCATCGAGCCGAACGATGCCGAGCCCAAACGAGACGAGGTGGCTGATGGCGGCGATGAGCCGCTCGTACACACCCACGATCAGGGCGATGGTGCCCCCGCTCACCCCGGGAATGATGTCGGCGCCGCCCATGAGGAGGCCGCGGAGGAAGCAATCCAGACTGTGACGGAGCAGAGGGGGCATGCGGGTCGCAGAAAAAACGGTCGGAGAATGGGGACTCAAAAATACGAAAGGGCAGATGAATTTCATCATCTGCCCCCGATGGTCTGCATCGTACTGACGTGAGGCGCGACTAGGCGCGGTCCAGGCCGAGCAGGCGGCGGACTTGGGCGTTGCGGTACAGGTCCGGATAGGCGTACTGAAATTCCTTCTTCTTTTCTGGGTCGAGGCGGAAGGCTTTCTTGAGCGAGCGGATGCTTTCGTCCGAGCGGCCTAGGGCCAGCAGCGCCTTCGCCTGCCGGAAGTACGTGCCGGCGCAGTTGGGCTCCAGGCTCAGGGCCTTACGGTACGCCGCCAGGGCGTCCTCCACGCGCCGGGCCTCGAAGAGCGCCTCCGCGTAATCGAGCCACGTCTGCCGGTTGGTGTCGTCGATCTGGGTGGAGCGCTCGTACGCGTCGAGGGCGGCGCCGAGGTTGCCGAGGTTGAACGATACGTCGCCCTTCGCCTTCCAGAACTTGGCTGCACGCGGGCGGAATTCGAGCGCCTGATCGAAGCACTCCAGGGCGCGCCGGAAGCGGCCTTCGGCGTCGTAGCAGCAGCCCAGTCCGTACCAAGCCTCCGGATACGCGGCGTCTTCTTCGATGGCACACTCGTAGTAGGTACGCCCGGTCTGGTAGTTGCCGAGCTCTTCGTAGGCGAGCGCGATGTTGAAGAACGTGGCGGCATCGTCGCCCTCAATGGCCAGCACCTGCTCGTAGCTTTCGATGGCCTCGTCGAGCGCGCCCATGTTGGCGAGGGCGTTGCCGCGGTTGTAGTACGCTGAGGCGAAATCATCCTGGATGGCGATGGCCATGTCGTACGATTCCACCGCGTCCTCGTAGCGGCCGAGCCGGTTCAGCACGATGCCTCGATTGTACCACGCGTCCTGCGAGTACGGATCGATGTCGAGATGCCGGTCGTAGCACTCGACGCTCTGCTCGTTGTTGTTGAGGCGGTCGAAGCAGTAGCCGAGCTCGTACCACACTTCCGGGTGATCCGGTTGGACCTCGGCGCAGCGCTCAAAGGCGTCGGCCGCAGCTTCTAGCCGGTCGAGCCGTTCCAGCGTGACGCCCTGGTTGAACAGCGCCTCGCCGTGGAGCGGATTGACTGAGAGCGCTTTCTCGAAGCACTCCAGCGCCGCCTCGGGGTCGCCCAAACTGTCGAGCGTGATGCCCCGATTGACGATCGACTCGGTGTCGAGCGGATTGTGCTCCAGGGCATGATCGTACGCGTCGAGCGCTTCTTCGTGGCAGCCCATGTTGTTGAGCACAACGCCGCGGCGCATCCACGCGTCGGACGAGTAGGGGTGCTGCTCGATGAGTTGGTCGACCACCTCAAGCGCGGCTTCGAAGCGGCCCGCGTCGAAGTAGTAGCCCGCGATTTCTTCAAGCGCTTCCGAGTCGAAGTAGCCCGAAGGCCCGTTCTGTTCGTAACGCGTTACCAGTTCATTGAGGCGGGCTTCGCGGATGGAGTCGTCGAAGTCATCGAAGCCAAAGTCGAACATGCTGAATATGCGCCGGTTAATGAGTCGTCCACAAATCGCGTGCGGAGGCGTCAGACCATCTAACTAAACAAAGAGGCCTGACCGGCTGTCCGCTATGTAACAAGGTGAGGCCCGGTCAAGTTGCAAGATCCGATGGCGATCAAAGCACGCGCCATTTCTAGCCAGGTTGCAACGTCGTCCGGGAAGGCACGGCGTTCCCACAAGCGCAACGCCCATGCTGATCACCTTTGAAGGCATTGACGGAAGCGGGAAGAGTACCCAAGCCCGGTTGCTTATCGAGCACCTGCGGTCCGAGGGCCATTCCGCGTTGCTCGTGCGGGAGCCCGGGGGCACGGCGCTGTCGGAGCAGGTTCGCACATTACTTCTCGATCCAGCCCTCGACATCGATCCGTTTGCCGAGCTATTATTGTTTTCGGCAGCTCGGGCCCAACTTGTAACTGAAAAAATCAGGCCGGCCTTGGAAGCCGGACAGGTCGTCGTGTGCGACCGGTTCTACGACTCGACCACGGCATACCAAGGGGCCGGCCGTCAGCTTGAGGAGCCGGAGTGGCTGCGCACGTTTCACGAGAAGGTGACCGGCGGCCTCGTCCCCGATCGCACGTATCTCGTGGAGGTGCCGCCCGCCGTCGCGCAAGCGCGCCGCGAGGGCATGCAGGACAGCGGCACGGACGGCGCGTCGGCCCCCGACCGCATGGAGGCCGGCGGGACGGACTTCTATCGGCGCGTGGCCGCGGCCTACGCCGGCCTGGCCGAGGAAGAATCCGACCGGTTCGTGCGGCTCGATGGCGAGCAGTCCATCGACGCGCTGCACACGAAAATCCGGGCCGATGTGCGGGCGCTCATGGCGACGTACGGTGGAACTGCCCCTTCCGGAAACGGTTCATCCGACACATAGCGAGTCGGCCTCCTGACGCCGGTTGGCGCGGCCGCATTCCTCGCCTCATCCGCTCTTGCTACAGCCTCACCCTTGGCGAACATGTCGACGCTCCCGCAGCAGAAACTGGACGAAGTGCGCTCTATCTTTAGCGCCTTCCTGAAGAAGCGCAACAAGCGTCAGACGCCGGAACGCTTCGCCATTCTGGACGAGATCTACCAGACCGACGACCACATCGATGCCGACGAGTTGTACGTGCGGCTGAAACAGGAGGGCACGCAGGTCAGTCGGGCCACCGTGTACAACACGCTGGAGCTTCTCCTCGAATGCGAGCTCGTCGTTCGACATCAGTTCGGGAAGAACCAGGCCAAGTACGAGCGCGCCTACAGCTACTGGCAGCACGATCACCTCATCTGCCTCGACTGCAACGAGCTGTTCGAGTTTTGCGACCCGCGCCTGCAGGGAATTCAGGAGATGGTGGCCGACATCTACGAGTTTGAGATCAAGCATCACTCGTTGAACATGTACGGCCACTGCGTCCGCGAAAATTGCCCCAATCGCCCGGAAGAAGATTCCCCGGGCGACAAGCAGCAACCCAGCGCGAGCGCCGTCGAAGTCGATGCCGGCGACGCGTCGGCGTAGGTTCCTGCGCGCGGCTTGTGGGACTCATCGCCCGAACAAACGCCGAGTCGCCGCGCGAAAAGGTGGCTTGATGCTGGACGGCGGATGCCGCCTCACCACGTCGTGCCGACCTGCCCTCGTTCACCCACTCTCCGAGGCCGGGGGCAAACGGTGCGTGATTCAATCGTTCTCAACACGGCCCGTGGGGATATCTACTGCCAATCCACTGCCCGAGGCCTTATAGTATGGGGGAACACGCATGGAAAGCATGAAACAGAACCCGTCGGAGCGTTCATGACTGCATCGGCTCGCACCCTCATCATGTCGCCGGAGCGCGTGCAACGCACTTTGCGCCGCTTGGCCTACGAGATCGTGGAACACAACCGAGGCGCCCAGCGCGTGGAGCTGTTGGGCATCCTGCAGAGCGGTCAGCCTCTGGCCGAGGCGCTGGCGCGCGAGATCGGTCGCATCGAAGACGTGAGCCTCACGGCGCACGGGCTGGATGTAACGCCCTACCGAGACGATCGCGATGCGGAGGCGCCTGCTGTGCCCGAGGCGCCGGTGGACGTTACCGACCGCGACGTCATTCTCGTCGATGATGTACTGTTTACGGGCCGAACGGCCCGGGCGGCCCTCGATGCCATCGTTCAATTCGGCCGGCCGCGCTCCATTCAACTCGTGGTCCTCATCGACCGGGGGCACCGCGAGTATCCGATCCAACCGGATTACGTGGGGCGGCAGCTCCAAACCAAACACCGCGAGCAAGTGACTGTCGCCACCGACGACGACTTCGCCGTGTACGTCGAAGACTGAGCGCGCGGCGCTACTCCTGCTGCTCGGTGCGGAGCCGAACGGTATCCGTAGCCGTGGTGTCGCGCTGCACGAACAGGCGAATTTCCACGCCTTCGCGCACATCGGTGCCGGGCGCGCGGCTCTGCGACTGCACGCGCACCTGGCTGAGGTCGGCGTCTTGCGTCGTATCCACTACGACCGAGCGTAGGTTGCGGTCTAACAGCGCCCGCTGTGCAGACGGGACGCGCATGCCGCGCACATTAGGAACGGTCGTTTCGTCGTCACCCAACCCCTGGCTGAACCACAAGTTAACGGTGGCTCCTTTCTGCACCGAGTCGCCCGGCGCCGGGGATTGCTTGGTGATGGTGTTGGGATACGGCGCCGGGACGGG
>CAYFRX010000004.1:0-37633 GCA_964345515.1 uncultured Rhodothermales bacterium | reverse complement strand
CCGACGGCGCCGGTCAACTGACGGGGCCGGTCGTTAATACCGTTTCAGGAAATTGGTGTAACAGTCGTTCGCCAACAGTCCCTCGTTAACGGGCAGTTTCATCTCACGCCTGCTCGGCATGAGGCGCACTCAGCTTCCGATCCAACCACGCGCGGAGCGCCGCGACGTTGATCGTGCCTGCCATGCCGCTGAGTCCCTCTTCGCGCCACGAAGTCACGTCGAGCCAAATCCCATCGGCGTTCTGCGGAGGCGCCCCGTCGGTGACGCCCCCCACGAGATCCGCGTCGATCGGTTTGGAGGCTGGGATGTCTCCTTCGCCTTCTGGCCCCGCTTGAAACCGGTGCGGCGTAAAGCCCAATCCACTCAGGGCGATGGCGATTAGCGCGGCCAGCGGCTCGTCCTGCATCTGGACGAAGACGGTGCCCTTCGTGGACTCCGTCGCGTCCGACTCGTCCGCGGTGGGCTCCTGACCGCCTCCGGCCCGAAAGGCCTGTTCGATGCGCGTGACTTCGTAGGGCAGCGCCCGGATGAACGCCAGATCGGCGGCGGCCTGCTGGATCTCGGCGTCGGGCAGTTGCCATGCATTGACGTGCGGGTTGCCGCTCTCGCCGACACCGGCGGCTTTTGCGGCGGCATTGGCCGCCTGCACAATTCGGTTGAGCCGGCTCGCCTTGCCGTTCGAGCGATGCAGGGAGGCAGCCTCCTGAAGCGACTCGGACAGCTTCCATTTGTCGCACAGCTCCCGGCCGATCTCGTCGTGGTCAGCACCCAGCATGTTGCGCTCCACCACGTGGAGCGGATACTGCTCCTCTTGCGCTTGTTGCAGCACGTACGTGTACTCCGGCCCCAGGTAGCCCATCAGAACCAGTTTGCCAATGTCGTGCAGCAGCCCCGCGGTAAAGGCCTTCTCGGTATCGCCCTCCCCCCAGGACGCGGTGATGTGCCGAGCCAGGAAGGCCGTGCTCATGCTGTGGCGCCAAAACGCTTGACGGCTGAGTGGCAGGTCGGCCGGCACGGCGGTCTCCATGTGGAGCGCCGCGACCCCGACGGCCATCTGCACGATGGCCTCTCGGCCGAGAAGCACGGTAGCCTGCTGCACGCTCGAAATCTGGCGCTTCATGCCAAACAGGGCCGAGTTGACGACGCGAATCACCCGCGCCGTGAGCGCCTCGTCCGACGTGATCGTGTCGATGATGCGCTGCATGTCGACGTCCGCGTCCTGGCTGATGCGCAACAATTCGCGCACCGCCCGCGGGGGTAGGGGCACGGACTGCAAGGCCTTCTGGATGAGTTCGGTGCTATCGTGCTGGCGTTCCATCGTCCGTCCTGGGTCTTCCGTTCTAAGTTCGACACAAGAAATGCGTGGTACGGGGCGGCGTCATGTCCCCGCAAAGGTCCGGCCGTATTCGCCCAAACGAGGGCACGGTCCCATTGGGTTGCGCCTCACTGCGGCTGCCGCTGTTTGCGGTCGTAAAACACGTAGTAGGCGTTCACGCGGCCGATCAGTTCGAGCGTTTCGCGGTACGGCGGCGCCCCGCCGTGCCGATCTACCGACCGCGGTCCGGCGTTCCATGCGCTGACCGTCTTTGCCAGATTATTGCCGTACTGGCCGTTGTACCGATCAAGCAGGTAGCAGCCGATGAGCAGATTGATGGCCGGCGTCTTGAGGTCCTCCGCGGTGAGCGTCTGAAGCCGAGACTCGTCGACGTAGCGGAAGTCGTATCCGGTTTCGTAGAGCGCACGGGCGGCGGGCCGCGCCGTGGCCGGCATAATCTGCATGAGTCCGATGGCGCCCTTGTGGGAGACCGCCGTCGCCACGCCGGCCGACTCGGCCGAGACGAGTGCGCGGACAAACGATGCGTTCACCGTAATTCCTGGCCGCGTGTACGCCAGCCCGGTAAAGTACTGGATGAGCGATTCGTGCCGCGCGACGCGACGCTGCATGGTAGCACTCGGCACCTCGCGCGCCATGCGGTCCACCTCCAGGCGCACGCGGCGATCGATTCGCTGAGCCCACACGTCGCTCACGACAAGCGCCGCAGCGATGATCCCGCCCACCAGTCCCCAACCAATTGCACGCCTCCGCATGATACGTCCTCTTGCTAAAAAACGGTGTAGCTCCTCGCGCCGGCTCGCAGCCCCAGGCGGTACGATCGGCTGGAAGCAGATCTGCCCCGGACGATCGGCTGTCCTGCGGCGTCAGGCCGCTGGGGCCGCTGCGTGCGGAACGTTGACCCCGTTGCGCTGCGCTCCGTCGTGAGTCGTCTTGAAACGAACCCGGTATCGGCTTCCGCCCTCGGCCCGCTCGTTGACGCGGACCGATCCGCCCATCATGTTCAGAAGTTGCTTCACCACGGCCAGGCCCGGACGCTCCTCGCGCAGCAAGCTGGCTGAAGCATCGGTCGGATCGGCGCCGTTCAGGAAAACGGGACGGCCGTCGCTCGTGTCTTCGATAACGATCTCCGGCCCGTCGTCTCGCTCACGCACGTGAAGCGTGATGCGACCGTCCTCCGTCTCCCGGATCGCGTTCGCAAGCAGGTTGCCCACGACGCGCTCGAAGGCGACTCGGTCCATCGATGCGTACACGGCCGACGGCTCAGCGTCGAGCGTGAGGTGAATTCCTTTTTGCGCGGCCATCAGCTGGAACGTCTCGACCAAATCCTCGACCTCACGCACGATGTCGAACGACTGCGGCCGGAGTTCGAGGGCCCCCGCCTCTACGCGCGATAGGTTGAGAATCGAATCCAGCGTCCACAACAGGCGCTGCCCGTTGCTTCGAATCTGATCGACCAGTTCGTGGACGTCCAGGTCGCTGGGATGTTCGATCTCGTCACCCAGGATTTCTGCAAACCCGATGATGGCCGTCAGCGGCGTGCGGATCTCGTGATTCATATTCGCCATGAACGCTGACTTCAAGCGGCTCACCTCCTCCGCCTTTTCGCGCGCCGCCTTCAAGTCCGATGCGTCCGTCAACAGGTGCCCGCCAATCGGTCCGCTGCCCGGATCACGCACGACGGAAAGCACCGTGGGCTGACCGCGGTACAGAATGTGACTCGACGCAACCTCGACCTCGATGGGCGTCCCGTCGAGGCGGTTCATTTCGATGCCCCGAAAGGCATTGCCCTGCGGCGCATCCGGCTGACGGGCCCGTTGCGTAAGCGCTTCGGCGACGGAGGCTTCCATGAAGTCGCTCAGCGGACGGCCCTGGACGTCATCCGCTGCGCCGGCTCCGAGGAGGTCGGCCCCTGCGGCATTCACGAACTCGACTCCGTTCTCGCTGTGCACGATGACCGGATTCGGATTGAGCTCCACCAGCGTGCGGTACCGGTGCTCGCTCTCGCGCAGGGCGTACTCGGTGTGCTTCTGCTTCGTCACCTCACGCTGTCCGCCCCAGAACGAGACGAGATAGCCGTCCTCGACGGTGCCCTGCAGGGCGTTCACGAACCATCGCTGCTGGCCGCGCTGATCGACCTCGCACGACTGGGCGCCTTCGAGCACGTAGTCGTAGTCGATGGCGCGCAGGATAGGCAGCTGGGCCAAGTCCTGCCCCTCGCCGTACAGGTCGAGCAGCGGCCGGCCCATCACGTCACTCGCCTGCGCAAAGCCATGCAGGTGGGCAAACGTTTCGTTGCACCCGGCGATGTGGGCGCGCTGAAAGACCTGCCTGATCTGCGCTTCCAGCGGCTGATTGGTGCGGACAGGCGGATTGAGCTCCACGCGGTACATGCCTTCCCGGCACTGGTCGAGGAAGCGCTGGTGTTGCACCTGCGTCTGCTCCAGGAGGGACCGGTCGCGATCGCGCTCCAGCGCCACGGCGGCAATCTGGGCGGCGATCTCGACGGTCTGGCGCATCTCGTCGGTGGGCTGCAGCGTGTCCGTCCCGAACAGTGTGATGGCACCGAGCACCTGCCGCCCGGCCGAGGACCGTACGGGAAACGACCAACTCGTCGTGAAGCCGGCGTCGTCCACGGCCGCGCGCATGTCGGGCCAGTGGATGCTGGCCACCACGTCGTCATCGTGCACCTCCTCCCCGTCGTGCACGGCGGCGCCAATCGAGCCGGCCTCGGCGTCGGCCGGGAGGCCATCGGTGGCCTCGACGAGGGCGCTCGGCATGCTGGGCGCCGCGACGGGGCGCAAGACGAGATCGGTCGGGTCCAGCCAGTGCATCGTGGCCGCGGGCCCTGGCAACTGGCCTTCCACCAAATACATGAGCGCTTCGAGCGCTCGGTCGATCGGCTCGTCGCGCGCGATCATCTGAAGCACGCGCTGCAACCGGTCTTGCAGCGCCTCGCCACGACGGCGGCGTGCCGCTTCCTGCTGGCGCTCCCACTCGCTCTGCGCCATTTGCCCTAGCGTGGCCCACACATCCCGGTGATGCGACTCCAGCGTACGCGGTGTGCGGTCGAGCACGCACAGCTGCCCCACCGTCTGCCCCGATGCATCGGTCAGCCCGATGCGCGCAAAGAATCGAAACTCAAACTGCTCCAGGTCAACGAGGGCGGCAAAACGCTCCTCAGCCCACACGTCATCGATCACGACATCGTCAGTGTGCGCAAGGCGCTGGAACAGGGTGCTGGATTGAAGCTGGTCGCTGAGCGCCATCCCCTGGTCCCCTCCCTGCGTGGCGATCCACAGCGTGTCGGATGGCGTGAAGCGAACGGCCACAACAGGAACGTGCAGGGCCGACATCGCCAGCTCGGCGATGCGCCGGAAGAACGACTCAGAGAAGTGCTCGGATGCCGCGTGCGCATCGCGTCGGGAAAGCGACAGCGATGAGGCGGTGGGGGGACGATGGGTCACGTGATACGCTGGGCCTTGCGTGTGAAATACAGAGCATCACAGGGCGAGGTGCGGTCTTGCGGGTCACAAACGGCGGCTGGCGGCGTGACCTCCGGCGACGCAGTCGCACAACGCGCTGAGGGGGCGGGGCGAAGTGATTACCAGAAGCGCGGGCGGCCCCCCGCCTCGGCGGAAGCTGACTCGTCTTCCTCGGCGGCTTCGTCGGCAGCAGCCTCCTCGTTCGGCTTGTTGGGCAGCGGCTTGACGCCCCCATCCTCAACAGATCCGCCCGAGGACGCCGCGACTGGTTCGGGCGCCGGCTGCTCGACGGCGACCGGCTCCACCGCCGTGCCGTCGCCTGACGGGTCGGAGGCAGATTCGGGCGACTCGTCGTCGTCCTGCTCATCGCGCGGCTTCTCGTCCGGCGGCGCTTCCTCTTCCGCTGGGGAAGCCGTGCGCTGCCCTGAGGGCAAGGCGCCGTTCTGTGGCATCTTGCAATCGCCAATAAAGATCGCGCCCGTCTCCGTCGTAAACGTCTCGACGATCACATTGCCTTCCACGGTGGCTGTGCTCCGCAGGTCGAGCCGTTCCGCTTCGATAACTCCTTCCACCGTGCCGCTGACGACGGCTTCGCGGGCGTAGAGATCTCCGCTCACCACGCCGTCTTCGGCCACGACGACCGTTCCTTCCGAGCGGACCGTGCCGTTCATCTGGCCGTAGATCCGGATCGTCCCGGTGACGTTCACCTCTCCGTCGATGACGGTGCCTTTGTTGACCACCGTCACGTCTTGAGCAGACGACTTCGACGACTTCTTCTTTGCCTTCTTCTTAAACATATTGGTTTACACTCTTGATGGGACGATCAGGCATGAGCCCGACGGCTTGTGCGGGGCGGCGGATCGCACAAGTCCGGCCGTGGCCGAGCAGGGCGCGGTCATCGACCGACCGGCTCTTCGGCGTGCGCCGGCTGCCGGTCCGGAGCGGCGCCATTCGACGGGGCCGCCGGCTGCTGCTCTTGGTTGGACTGCTGTTCGCCAGCGTATTCGCTGCGTCCGCCCGAGCCAATGCGCTTGAAGCTGAGCGCCGTGTGCGCGTTGCCCACGTCCAGCCCCACGGCCACGCCACGGTTGCCCGCCAAGCTGATCGAGCGCAGGCAGTAGCCGCGGCTCGCCGCCGTCACCGGGTCGTCGACGACCTCCACGTCCAAAATCTCGCTAAACTCGTCGCGGAAGCAGTCCAAGAGCTCGGTGTACATGGTACCGCCCCCGGCGAGCACGAGCTTCGTCGGCCGGCGGAAGTCGTCGTCCTTCCAGGCGCTGCGGAGCGCGGGCGAGATCACGTCCTGGTAATACCGGCGCAGCGCCATCGTCCGCACGCCGCTGATGTCCATACGGCGCCGGTCGAGGATGATCTGCCCTTTCTGGAAGCTGGTATCGAACTGGTGTTCGGTGCGCAGGTCCAGATAGTGCTTCTTCTCGAGCTCACGCATTGTGATGTCGACGGCGTAGCGGATGCCCTGGCAGCTGACCGTCGTCCGCTGCACGACGCCACCGCGGGTGGAGAGGCAGGCCTCGAACGTGCCGTAGCCGAGGCTGCCCATAAACAGCGCGTCGTGCCGGCGGTACTCCTCGTTGTTGCGCGCGGCGATAATGCAGCCGAGCACCTCGGGCAGCACGTCGACACGCTCGACCTGGACGTACTCGTTTTTGCGCCCGCCGCCGCCGTAGGTCGCTGCGTCGTGCTGGATGTTGTGCGCCTCGCTGAAGAAGTCGACCGCCAGGTCGCGGTTGCGCTGGTACGTCGAGTAGGGAAAGCCCACGGTGATCGTGACCGGCTCCTGCTCGCCCTCGGTGGCCACCAACAGGCCGGCCCGCGCGAGCAGGCGGTAGTCGAGGTCTTGCGGCGAGCTGTTGACGGCTTTGTACGGCGAGGCCCCCTCCGAAAGCGCGAGGTCACCAATGATGTACCCGGTGTCGTCCTCGTAAATCTTGAGCCCGTGCACGAGGTCGAGCGCAACGTTTTCGAGCTCCGTGTTGTGGCTTTCGATAAGGCTGGGGAACGTATGCGTGGTCATAGGAACAGTGCCTGAGTGAGGAGATGGATCAGCGCGGCGCGGCCGGGTTGTTGATTTCGACGATGTACGGGCGTTAGCGGGCGAGCGAGGAGAAGACCTCTTCTCGCTCTCTGCAGCGGACAAACTTTGTTCCATCTCTTTCTCAAAAACGGTACCGTCCTCCGCCTCTGCGGCCTCATCCGGTGCCGTAGCCTCATCAGTGCGTTCGTCCTGGAAAGTGTGGCGGATCCAGCCCATCAGTCCCATTTTTGTGCCCCATTGTTCGGTTGAATTCAGCAATCAGTTGTCGTGGCGCGTCGTGGGCTTCATGATGGGGGTCGGGTCTGCGAGCGCCACGGGGCAAAATGTTCATGCCGTACAGCGCAGACGGAATTCTTTTCCGACGCCGCCTGCCCCCGCTTTACGACGGGCGTTGGTCGCGAAGAGCGGCGAGGTCCTCCTCGGCGCGGTCGAACTGCTCGATCAGATGCGGAACCAGGTTGAGCGCCTCGTCGAGCGCGCCGCGGTTGGCCAGCGCCTCGATGCGCTCGCACGTGGCCCCCAGTTCGACGGCGCCAATCGTCTCGCTGGAGGCTTTCAGGCTGTGGGCGGCCCGCTCCAATTCATCGACCGGCACCGAGGGGTCTGCGGCGTCTGCCTCCATCAGGCGTGCGAACTGCTCCATGGTGTCGATAGCTTCTCGTGCGCTGCAGATGTAATCGTCGATCAGTTCGCGGACGAATCCCCAGTCGTCGCCCACTTCCGAGCGGAAGGTTTCGAAGGCATTCGCGTCGATGCCTTGATCCACGGGTTTCGGCGCCTCGGCCGCCGGGGCATCGGATTGTGGGGCGGAGCCTGACGCGCCGTCGTCCTGGCGCTCCGTGGCCTTCAACACATCCATCAGGTCCTTGACTTCGACCGGCTTCAGGAGGTAGTCATCCATCCCGGCATCGAGGCCCTCCTGCTGGTCACCGCGCATGGCCGCGGCCGTCATGGCTACGATGCGCGGCTGCTGGATGGCATCGTCGGCGCGGATCCGGCGGGTCGCTTCCAAGCCGTTCATCTCGGGCATTTGCACATCCATGAGCACCAAGTCGTACGGCTGCCGGCGAACGGCCTCGATGGCTTCGATCCCGTTGGCAACGACATCGACCCGGTAGCTCAGCTGCCGCAACAGGCGACGCGCCACCTTTTGGTTGACCACGTTGTCCTCCGCCAAGAGAATCCGCAGCGGGTGCCGCTCGCCGAGGTCGCCCTCGAACGCCGACTCTTCTTTGTCGAGGTGCAGCAGGTGTTCCTTTCCGTGCTCCAGCAAACCGGTGAGCCGGCGACGGAGCACGCCCGGACGGATGGGCTTGGTGATGCGCGATGCCAGATTGGGAGCCTCCATGCTCGACCGGCTACGGGCATTTTCTTGGAGCATCGTGAGCAACAACACGGGCACCGACGGGCGCTCCGCGTCACTGTCCAGCGTCCGCATGCGGCGCGCCAGCGCGACCCCGTTCGTGCGCGCCAATCCGTAATCGATGAGGGCTACGTCGTAGCGCGCGTCCCGGTACTGCGCTAAGCCGTCGCGGGCCGTGGACACAGCATCCACGGTCATGCCCCACCGCGTCAGATATTTCGTGATGGCGTCCCGGCTGGCCTCGTGATCCTCCACGACCAGCGCACGACGCCCTTCCAGGATGGAAGCTGTAGCGTCGCCTGCATCGTCGGAGAGCAGCGCCTGAACGTCGACCGAGAAGGTAAATGTGGACCCCACGCCCTCCTCGCTGGCGACGCTGATATCACCGCCCATCATGTCGGTGAGGCGCTTGCTGATGGCTAGCCCCAGACCCGTCCCTCCATATTTGCGCGTGGTCGACGAGTCGGCTTGCGCAAACGACTCGAAGAGCCGATCCTGATGCTCTTCAGAAACCCCAATCCCTGTATCCTTGACGGCGAAGGCCAGACCGAAAGCATCGCCCGGCGTGAGGTCGTCGGCGTCCGAGGCCCGGACGTGCACCTCCACGCTCCCTTCCTCCGTAAATTTGACGGCGTTCGACAAGAGGTTGAGAAGCACTTGGCGCACGCGAGTCACGTCCCCGAGGACGCGCTCAGGAACGTCTTCATCGACCCAGTACACGAGTTCGAGCCCCTTTTCGGACGCCTTCGACGCCACCAGGGTCACGGCCTCTTCCACACACTGGTCAATGAGAAACGGCTTTTTTTCGAGTTGGAGCTCGCCCGCCTCAATCTTCGAAAAGTCCAGCACGTCGTTGATAAGAGCCAGCAGCGTGTTGCCGCTGGTGCGGATTGTCTCGGCGTACTCCTGCTGCTCCGCATCGAGATCGGTGTCGAGCAGGAGGCTCGTCATCCCGATCAGGCCATTCATCGGCGTCCGAATCTCATGACTCATGTTGGCTAGGAATTCGGCCTTCGAGCGGGCGGCCTCCTCGGCCTCTTGCTTGGCCTGCCTCAACGCGGCCTGGTCCTCCCGCTGCTCGGTGATGTCTTCGATGGAGAGAACGACGCGCACGACCCGACCATCTTCGTCAGTCAGTGGGGCACCGTTGATAGACAAGAGCCGTCGCTCCCCGTCCTCAGCCACCATCGCATGCTCGACGCCGAAGACTGACGCCCCCGTTTGAAGCACCCGCCGAAAGGGGAGCTCATCAGGCTGCAGGGGATTGCCCTCCGCGTCAGTAACGCGCCACGCTAGCTCCCGATAGGGACTGCCTTCGATGTCGGCGCGCTTCAGATTCAAGACCTCCTCGGCCCGTTCGTTGGCGAACACGACCTGGCCGGCGGTATCCACCACAGCGAGTGCAGCGACGCTGGTGGCCATGATGCGATCCAGCAGGTCGCGCTCTTCGTTGAGCGCCTCCTCGGCTTCTTTTCGTTCGGTGACGTCCTGGACCGTGCCGGTGATACGAACGACCTCACCGTCCTCCACCTGAGGCTCCCCGATGAGCCGCACCCACCGGAAGTTACCGGCTCCGGTCGTGATCTCGACTTCGAGCCCAAACGGCTCAGCGCGATCGATCGCCGCGCGGATGGCGGCGCGCACGCGCGGTCGGTCGGCCGAGGCGTAGAACGAGAGCACCTTCCGGGCTGTGAGCGGCGTGTCGCGCGGCGCCTCGATGATGTCGTACACGGTGTCCGTCCACGACATCGATTCGCCCACGAGGTCCATCTCCCATCCGCCCACTTCCGCAATCCGCTGCGTCTCCTGCAGCAAGGCTTGGCTGCGCTTGAGGGCTGCCTTGGTACGGACCTGCTCGTCGCTCTCCCATCGACGTTCGAGGATCGGGGTGACCGTCGCGGCCACGTCCCGAAGCGCCTGCCGGTCGTTGTGGTCGAAGCCCGAACGGGGGGCCGTGTCGGCCACGCTCAGCACTCCGATCCGGTGCCCGTCGGGGGCACGCAGCGGAACGCCGGCGTAGAAGCGAGCGTCGGCGCGCTGGACCAGCACGTCGTCGGCGAAGGCCGAATCATCCTGCACGTCAGACACCACCGTGGCGTCCTCGGCCTGGAGAGTAGCCCGGTGCAACGGACTCATGGACAGCGTCGTCCCGGCCAGATTCACCCCGTCTGCCGCCTTGCACCACTGCTCGTCCTCGTCGCCGAAGCAGATGAGGGCAACGGGCACGTCCAGCGTGTGCCGAACCAGGCGCACGAGGCGATCGAACGACGGCTCCGGGGGCGTGCCATACACCGCGTACCGGTTCAGCACGTCCCGCCGGGCATCGGCCGCCGCCCGCGCAGAAGAATCGTCATCGGATGTGTGGCGCCTGCCCGGCATGAGGGATGGCTACCGGCGAGAAAATGGGACTTGAAGATCGATCATCGAAAGGGCCGCAATTTCCGTGCGAGATCGTCGGGTCATCGCACGAGGCGCCTCACAGGCCACTCAAGTGCCCGCTCGCTTGCCCCTCGATGAGCAGGGCAAAGCACCAATGCGAGGTCGGGCTGCGTTGTTGTTGTCGGCCGATCTCCGCACGGCATAAGCCCGAGGCGAACCGATCGCCCCTCCGCCGCCCACGTTCCCGGTCAGCGCATGAGCAACGGCGCATTAGGCAAACGCCTGGAGCGTGGAGCCGACCGAGCCGGCGTAGCGCCCGCCGAAGTGGTTGAGGTGATTGATCAGGTGGTACAGGTTGTAGATGTCGCGCCGCTCCTCGTACCCCGGTTCGAGTGGATGTGCGCTGCGGTACGCGCGGTAGAAGGCCTTGTCAAAGCCTCCAAAAAGCTCGGTCATGGCGAGGTCCGCTTCGCGGTGGCCATAGTACGCCGCGGGATCGACGAGGGCCGCCTCGCCGATCGCCGTCACCATAAAGTTGCCGCTCCAGAGGTCGCCGTGGAGCATCGAGCGGTCGGGCTGTTCGGGCAGCAGATCCGGCAGACGCCGATACAGCGCCTCAAGCGGCGCATCCCATTCGGACTGCCAGCGGCCCCGCTCGCGCGCCATCTCGACCTGCGGTTCCAAGCGCCGCGTGCGGAAGAAGCACGGCCACGTCCGCTCCGACTCGTTCGTTTGAGGCAGCCGCCCGATGAAGTTGTCCCGGTCGAATCCGTACTGAGGTCCTGTGTGCTCGTGGAGCACCGCCAATTCTTCTCCGAAGGACGACCAGAAATGGAGCCCTTTCCGGCCGGAGTTGATCCACTCCGTCACCAGAAACGCCGGTGTGTCGTCCGTGGTGGGCTGTTCGGTGATGACGTCGGGGACGACCAGCGGGCTATCCGCGGCTGCGAGCGCCTCCAGACCGGCCGCCTCGGCCGGGAAGGTCTCGGCCACGTCGCCGCGGCCCCACTTCAGAAAAAAGGACCGCGCCTCCGTCTCCACGCGGCAGGCGTTGGCGATGCACCCGCCGCCCACGGCCGCTACGGACGTCACCGGGGCGCCCAGTTCATCGCTCAGGGCTTCCGTCAGTGCGTCGGGTAAATCCATGACAAGCTAGACGAAGCGTGTGGACTTCGAGAGGACGGCCCAGCCTCGATCGGCTAGTTTGCCGTTTGGGCGTGCAGATCATGCTCTTCGATAAGTCGGTCGAGCAACTCCTTCGCGGTGCGCTCTACGATTTGGTAGACGTTCTCGAAGCCGTCTTGCCCGCCATAGTACGGATCCGGCACCTGGAAGTCGCTGGGCTCGGGATCGAACTCGCGGAAGAGACGCACCTTGCCGTTGTGCTCATCGTCCTCGTCGAAGTAGAGCACGTCATGCAAATTATCTTTGTCCATCACGAAAATGTGGTCGTAGCCTTCCAGGTCGTCAGCATCGAATTGGGATGCGCGGTGCCCATCCAGCGAGACGCTGTGCTGGGCGGCAGTCTCGCGCATGCGCCGGTCGGCCTGCTCACCCACGTGCCAGTCGCCGGTCCCCGACGATTCAATGTCGAAATGAGACGCCAGACCGGCCTGCTCCACCTGGTCGCGAAAGACGGCCTCCGCGAGCGGGCTGCGACAGATGTTGCCCAAGCATACGAACTGAACGCGAATCGGCGTCGTGTCGGCCATGAGAACAGCGGAGTTGTTGATGGTCAACATAAGCGGGAGTGATACACATATGGATACACGCGAAAGCCCGCGGCTTGTGCCCGGCGTGCCTCCCCGCACACCACCGGCCGCGCGGCCTCCGACGGCATTAAATCTTTACGCTCTCTTAACGAATGAGCGCCAAAATAGAGCTAACTCACTCTCGCTTCTAGTTTCCCTTGCAACTACGCCCGTCGTGCCAGACTTTTAGAACGCTTTCAGTACTACCTCTGCCCCTCATGCCCCCATCGTCCCCGTCCTCGGAACGGACCATCCTTAGCGTCCGCGACCTCATCGGTGGCCTCACGCGCGTCGTGGAAGATGCATACAGCGACGTGTGGGTGGAAGGTGAGCTCTCAAACTTCAGCCGGGCCGCCTCCGGGCACTGCTATTTCACACTGAAGGACGGCGACGCGCAGATCAGCTGCGTGATGTGGCGCCATCTGACGAAGTACGTGTTTTTTGAGCCGAAGGATGGCATGCAGGTCCAACTCCATGGCGACGCGTCCATCTACGAGCGGCGGGGCGACCTGCAGCTCATGGTGCAGTCCATGCGGCGGGCCGGTAAGGGCGCGCTGCAGGAAGCGTTTGAGGAGCTTAAACGCCAACTGGAGCAGGAGGGCCTGTTCGATGACGCGCGCAAACAGCCGCTGCCGACGTTTCCCGAAACGATCGGCATTGTCACTTCGGGGCAAGGCGCGGCCCTGCAGGATATCCTCTCCATCCTGGAGCGGCGGTTTCCGGCCGGGCGGGGGGGGCTCTGCCCCGTTCCCGTGCAGGGCATGGACGCGCCGCAGGCCATTGCCGACGCCATCGTGCGGTTCAACGCGGTGCCCGACGATCACGCGCACCGACCGGCGGCGTTGATCGTCGGGCGCGGCGGCGGATCCACGGAAGACCTCTGGTCCTTCAACGAGGAGGTCGTGGCGCGCGCCATTGCTGCCTCGGACCTTCCGATCATCAGCGCGGTGGGCCACGAGACGGACGTTTCGATTGCCGATCTGGTAGCCGACACGCGAGCGGCCACGCCCTCCATGGCGGCCGAGATTGCCGTCCCCGAGCGCCGCGACATTCAGATGCAGGTACAGGCGCTCTACGACCGGCTCCATGAGCAGGTGGCCGGCCAGGTACGGGAGCACCGGCAGCGCGTCGAATATCTTGTGGGCTCTCGCAGCTACCACCAGCCGGTCCACCAGCTGTCGCAATACCGCCAGGCGCTCGACCACCTCATCGGCCGCCTGGAACGGGTCGGCACCCGCCTCGTGGAACGCCATCAAACCCGCCTCGATCGCCTTCGAAGCCGATTGCTGGCGCTGGACCCTGAGGGGCCGTTGCGCCGCGGATACGCGCTCGTCGAACGCGAGGGGACCCCGATCCACCGGGCTCAAGCGCTGACCCCTGGCGACGACGTCACACTCCGCTTCCTGGACGATGCCCAGCCGGCCCGCATTACCGACGCGGTCTCCGAACGACCCGCCCCCGATACGGAGTCTGCTCCCCCATAGATTGTGAGTTGCCTATTTCCTCCGCCCCGTGCTGGAACTGCTAGAGTTGGATTTGGTACTTCGCACCGGATTTTGACTCCGCTTCTGCTACGCCGTGACTGCGCGTTCTAGACGACGGTATCCGCCTGGCATTCGCTTATTCCCTTCGTTATGGCACTCTCTTCTTCCATCATGGCTCCCCCGAGCGAAATTGAGTTGGAATTTTCGCCGGAACGCCGTCTGGACATCATCGACATCAACCAGTACGTCCGTCAGGAGGCCTCGAGCTTTCTCTCGCACTACGAGCAGGCCCTCTATTGCTCCCATCATACCACGGCGGGCTTTTTAGAGGAAAGCCTGTGTGACCGGCTCGGCCAGTGCCAGGACTCGGTTCAGGACTTCTTCGAGCTCTTTCAGGAGCTGTTCCCACCCGGGGCCGACTACCAGCACGACCAGATGCATCTGCGCACCGAGCTCAGCCCCGAACAGCGCCGCACCGAACCGCGCAATGCCGACTCGCACCTCACGTTCATTGGGGCCGGCGTCGAAAACTGCGTCACCTACACCAGCAGTCCGCGGCGCCCGGTCTACTTCGTCGACCTCGACGGGATCAATCGCGATCACGACAACGAGCCGCGCCGCCGCCGGGCGACCATCATCGGCTTCAATGACGAACTGCCGGTCTACCGGGAAGAGCTGCGCGTGCCCGTCTCGAACCATCCCACCGACTCCATTAGTCTCCGCGATCCGCGGCTGGGCCTCTTCGATCAGCTCCACGAGCTGTTGGCCCGTCATGGCATCACACGGGGGCGGATCGACATCGAGCTTCCCTCCAATGAGCGGCACGCCGGCCTTACGGTGAATGAGTACGAAACGCTCCTCATGAAGCACGACCTCGCCGAGGTCCTCCACGACCCGCTTCGGTTCATGGCTCGGAAAGGACGCAACATGCTCCGCGAGCCGGGCTCCATCCCGGATAAGGCCAAGAATTACGCGAAGTACGACCTCGTGCGCGTCATGAACGCATTCTTCGACACGCTAGGCCTGAGCGAGTCGCTGGTGGAACGCGTCATGAATAAGTTTCTCGCCGTGCCCGCCGAGCACTTCCTCCGCATGAAGCGCTCGGTCAGCCTGCTCGTGAACGAAGACGAAGCGAACGGCCAGGGTACGATCGTGCAGGGCCGCTACCAGAGCCCCATCCTCGTGCAATGGCGACGCGCCCCAGCGCAGCAGCGCCGCCTGAAGGTGACGCTCGTCCGGTTCGAATGACGAGTGTCGACGTGCGCGTGTCGAATGTCCATTCGGCATGTGCCCGTCGCCTGCTGCTTTCCTCAGATGAGTGAGTGCGACTGGCCGCCGTCCACGTTGAGGCAGGCCCCCGTCACGAGGCTCGCCCGCTCGGAGACGAGGAACGCGACCGTGTCGGCCACCTCCTCCACGCGCCCGAAGCGACCGATGGGCAGATTCTCGGCGATGAACGCTTTCATCTTCTCGGGCTGCTCCTTTACGCGCCGGTCCCAGCTGCCGCCTGGAAACCGGATGGACCCCGGCGCCACGCTGTTGACGCGGATGCCCTCGGGCGTCAGCTCCTGGGCCATCACCTTGCTGAGGCTGATGAGCGCCGACTTCGTGGAGTTGTACGTCGACAGCCCCGCACCGCCCAGCTCGCGGCCGAAGATGGACGTGATGTAGCAGATGGCGCCACCGCCGGCCTCGCGCAGGTGCGGAATCGCCGCGCGGCTCGTACGGATGTGCGACTTGAAGTTGAGGTCGATAATGTACTCCCAGTCGTCGTCGCTGAGCTCCTCGAACGCCCCGCGCCGGTTGCCGCCCACGTTCCCCACCAGCACGTTGATCTGCCCGAGCTGCTCGGCCGTCTCTGCGACGAGCCGCTCCGGCTCGCCGTCCTCGGTGACGTCCATCGGCAGCGCCAGGCACTCCACGCCGTGCGCCTCGATCTCGGCGGCGGCCTCGGCGAGTGCTTCTTCGCCGCGGGCGCAGATGGCGACGTGGCACCCTTCCTCGGCGAGCCGAAGGGCGATGCCCTTCCCGATACCGCGGCTCGCGCCGGTGACGATTGCAACGTGGTCGGTCAGTCCTAAATCCATGGTCAAGCCGTCGTTTGATCTGCAGAGGTTGGTGCGAGCCGACCCTCCGGCTCGGACTGCAAAGTGCAGATTCTACCATTAACCATCCACCGCAGACCCGACCAATCTGTATGAAGATCCGCACCGGCCCATTGCACCTCATCGGCTGCCCCTGTACCATCGCTATCCCGCCTTCGTGAACTACAAGCTACAGCCTCATGCCCGACACCGACCCTGCCCCTGACGACCTGACGTTCGAGCAGGCCCTCCGCCGGCTGGAGGAGATCGTGGAGTCGTTGGAAGACGAGACGCCCGAGCTCGAAGAAGCGCTGTCGTCGTACGAAGAAGGCACGGCGCTCGCGCGGCACTGCTTGAAGCAGCTGGAGGACGCCGAGCTGCGCATCGACGAGCTGTCGCTGGACACGTAACGCTCGTCCCAGGCGCGGCCGGTTCACAGCTCCACGACGCCGTCCGTTTCCGATGCCTCGCGCGTGCCGGCCGGGTCGAAAAAGCGCGCGATGCGATCGTGCTGCCTTCGGGCGTCCTCGTAGCCGATTTCGAGGAGGCGCTCGATGTACGCCGGCGTGAAGGACAGCATGCTGAGCCAGTCGGGTCGTTCGGTGACATCCCCCCCGAAGGTACGGAGCATCCAGCCCAGCGCCCCCTGCAACGGAGGATCATGCCCGTCAGCCAGGGTCCCCAAGTCGCGTGACGGACGCAACACCAGGAGGCGGATTGGCTTCAGGCGCAGGTCCTCGCGGTGCTCTTCCGGAATGCGGCGCAGCAGCCGGTTGATGCGCTGAAGAATGGCGGCGTCGTGCTCCAGCACGTCCAAGAAGAGCGCGTTCATCAGCACGCCGATCATCCGCACCATGGAAGGATAGTGGTGCCCGGCGGGCTGATCGGCCTCGGCGCGGGAGCGCTGGTAGCGGGTGGAGATGGCGAGCAGCGCGTCGGCGCCCAGGTGGATGGCCGGCGCGAGCGGGTCGAAGAGGCGGAGCCCGCCGTCACCGTACCATGCGTCGCCGACCGGGACGGCGGGAAAGAGCAGCGGGAGGGCCGCCGACGCCATCACGTGATCGACGGTGAGCGTGCTTTGGATGCCCACCCGGTTGGGCCGCGCCCAGTCCTGGATCTCGCAGCCCTGCACCCAGGTGACCGTCTGTCCCGTCATGTAGTTCGACGTGGAAAGTGCCAGGGCCTTCAGGCGGCCGGACTGCACGTTCTCCTCGACGCCGACCAGCGCCCCGGCCTCCGTCCGCAGATGCTCGTGCAGATACGCGCGCAACGGCCCGGTGTCGAGCAGGGCCTGGCGCTCGTGCGGATCGCGGTGCCACAACTCGCGGGCAAGCTCAAGCAGCGACTTGGAGCGGAAGATCCGCCCGTTGCAGATGTCGCGCCAGCACGTGACGAGGCGCTCGGACACCGCCTTCGCCGACCCCGTGTGATTGGCCCAGTGCGCGGTGTTGATGGAGCCCGCGGAGACTCCGGAGAGCACCGGAAAGTGCGCATCCGAGAACGTCTGTCCGATATATCGGAGCACACCGGCTTGGTATGCGGCCCGCGCACCGCCTCCACTCAGCACGAGACCTGGGGTGAAGGAGTTTTGCTCTGCAGATGGCGCCATGACAATTCCGGGGTCGAACGAGACTCATGCCCTGATGCTGGGCACACCGGGGGGGCACTGGCCCCCGTTTGCCTCCGGTTACGAGGTGTGCCAGCGGTACTGGCGCAGCACGTCCGGATCGCGTGTTCGCTTGATCACGGTGCCGCACTTCTCGCACCAGAGCACGACCTCCTTGACTGGCGCGGAGATGCCCAGCAGAAAGCGAAGTGCCGAAAACGCCCCATACCGCGGCTCGGCCGTGACCCGCGGATGGTGGATGTCATTGCCGCAGTTGCAGGTCTCGGTTTCGGTCGGAGCAGCAACCTCAGTCGCGGCGGACGCCTGCACCCCGGCCCCTACAGGCTCCTCCGAAAACACCGGCTCGCCCTCGTGCTCCTCCAGCGCTGGCTCGAAGATCCGGGCGACCATCTTGTCGAGCTCGGACGGCTCTTCACGCACGAAGATGTAATGATCCACCGACCAACGCCCTGGCCCGAACAGGGTGACCACGACGAGCAGGAACAGTACCAGGGCGGCAAATTCGAGCGACTGATCGGCCGAGAGCAGCCCGCCCCGCAGATGCACCAGAAACACGGCGCCGACTAGGATGGGGACCTGCACGAGCCCGGCAATGCGCGTCAGCAATCCGATGGCGAGAAACGCACCGCCCACCAGATGCGCCAGCGTCACGTAATGCATGAGCGCGGCCGACGCAAACGACAGCTCGGCGCCCCCCATCAGTTCCTCCACGGAGAGCCCCACGTCGCCCATAAAGAGGATGCCACGCACGAACAGCCCAATGCCGAGGTACGTCCGCACGAGGTCAAGCGCGAGGTCCTTGTTTTGGTCGAGCCAGTTCACCCCTTTCTGCAACGTGCTCATGAGCGTTCTCCTTCCTGGTGGTCGAGGATCGTGATGCGCAGACGGCACCAGGCTACGCGCCGGGCTCCACGACGACGGTGCCCCGCATCTTCACTCCTTCGTGCGGAATGCAAAAGTAGGTGTAGGTGCCCGGGGTTTCAAAGGTGTGCTCGAACGTGGCTTTCGGATCCATATTGCCCGAGTCGAAGGCCTCCGCCTCCTCAGGAAGCTGTACGCTTCCGTCCATGGTCGCCTCGGCCGGATCCGCCGTCACCGTGTGGACGATCACTGAGGTGTTGGTCCATCGCACGGTCTCGCCGGCCTCGATGGTAACGGTGTCGGGCGTGAATTTGAGCGTATTGGTCATCTCGACCTCTGCGGCCACCGGGCGGTGCGCGACCGGTGCCGAAGTGGCTCCGGCCATGAACACCGCGCCGGCCCACAGAAGGAGGACTACAACGCCTCCCGCGCCCGCCATTCCGAGACGGGTTGACGGGCGCGGGCGATCAGCATGCACAGCGTTACTCATTGCGTTGGCTGTTGATTTCGAGATTCTCGAACATGACGTGCCAGAACGGGAGCTCCATGCCGTTGGGCAGTGTGAAGCCGGTCTTCACGTTCTGATGCTTGAACTTGTGCTCCCCCTGCACGGGCATGAAAGGCGCCACCATCAGGTGAAAGTGCCGACGGGTAGGCGTCACTTCGCGGTCCGAAGCGAGCTGATAGCCTTCGGTCCGGACGTACTCGGTCAGCATCCCATGCACGACGCGCGGCTTGTCCACGACCTCCCCGTTTTTCCGCACTTCGCCCATTCCCCAGAAGGCGGCATAGGTGTATTCCGTCGGCATGAGCGGCGTCCCGACCCCGCTGAATCCGTGCAGGATGTGGTTCGTGACGACGCCGCCGAAGGTGGGAAACTCGACGCCGTGGGTGGCCAGCATGGCGCAGCAGCGGACTTCGTAGGTGTTGCCTTGCTTGTCCTCCCAGCTAGCCTGGAATTGCACTTCATCTTCCGTGGTGGCTGCGTCAGTGGCCGTGGCGTCCGTGGCCTGCAGCGTCATCTGGGCGTTGGCCATCGTGATGTATTCATCGCCGAACGGCGTCTTGCGCTTGACCTGCGTGTACTGGTCGTCATTAGTCGCGCGGAAGGCCGGCGGAACGCCCGTAATGCCCGGCGTGCCCGCAAAGGCCTGCGGCATCTCCGGCGTGCCAAATACGTCGCGATCCAGCTCCCGGTTGGCCGGCAGGGCCACGAAGACGCCGCCGCTCTGCTGCTCGATGGTGAACTGGATGGGTCCCCCCAGCAGTTCGAGCGGCTGCTGCACGTTGCGGTGTGCCGCCAAGTATCCGTCAGCCTGCGTCATGGCCTGGAGCTGCTGCACCATCCGTTGCTGTTGGGCGCTCTGGTTCTGGGCATGGGCCGCTGGTATGACGCCCCCTACCATCGCCATGAGCAGCCCAAGTAGTCCAACGGACAGTTGTCGAACGATTTTGGTCGTCGTCATAATCTACCCCTCGATTTGTGATTAACGCACGAACGCGAAAGCGTACCCTGTGCTTTACCGCGCATGGTTGGTGGTGTGTGTGAGACTCCGGCGGGCTCGTTACACACCCCGTCCGCACCGCCTGCCCGTCGTCGAGGGGAAACAAAGAAGCCGCCACCGAGGAATCTCGTCCTCAGCGGCGGCGCAAAAACGCTCGAAATGATGGATGGCGCTAGACCTGGGCGCCAAATGCCGGATTGGACGTCCGCACGCTGGCCGGGAGGTCGGAGTGGCCCGTGAGATAGCGGTCGATCTGCCGGGCGACGTCGCGGCCCTCGCCGATGGCCCACACGACGAGCGAGGCCCCGCGCGTCGCATCGCCCGCGGCGAAGAGGCCCTCCACGGAAGTCCTCATCGCGTCGTCGGTCTGGATGGTGCCATTTGGAGCGCGCTTGACGCCGAAGGCATCTGGGAGCTGCGGCTCCGGGCCGGTAAAGCCGATGGCGATCAGCACGATGTCGGCCGGGATGCGCACATCAGATTCGATGACCGTCTTGTCGATGCGGCGGCCGTTGCGGTCGTACGTCCAGTCGACGCGCTCGGCTTGCAGCGCATCGACATGCCCGTCGCCGTCGGTGTCCAAGAAGGCTTGCGTGTTGATGCTGAACGCCTCCTCGCCGCCCTCCTCCTGCGCGTACGTCTTCCGGTACGTTTGCGGCTGGGACGGCCAGGGGTTTTCCACCGGGCGCTCTTCCGGCGGGCGCGGGTTAATGCTGATCTGCACGACCTGCCGGGCGCCCTGCCGGTGCGCCGTCGCCACGCAGTCGGCGCCGGTGTCGCCCCCGCCGAGCACGACGACGTGCTTGCCTGCTGCCGTCGCCCCACTTACGCGCTGGCCCGCCTGCCGGCGGTTTTCCTCCGGCAGATAGTTCATGGCGAAGCGAATGCCGTCGAGGTCGCGGCCCGGCAACGTCAGATCCCGGTGGGCCTGCGCGCCGATGGCGAGGCACGTCGCGTCGAAGCCGCGCTGGAGCTCATCCAGCGTGACATCCATTCCCACCTCAGTGTTCGTGACGAAGCGGATGCCTTCCTCCCGCAGCTGCTGGATGCGCCGCTCGACCCGGTGCTTCGCAAACTTGAAATCGGGGATGCCATACTGCATGAGGCCGCCGGGCGTCTCGTCGCGCTCGAAGATAGTCACGCGATGCCCCACGCGGTTCAGCTGCTGCGCAGCGGCGAGTCCGGCCGGTCCGCTGCCCACCACGGCCACGTGGTAATCAGTCCGTCGCGCGGGGGGCTGCGGCGTAATCCAGCCCTCGTCCCACCCGCGGTCCACAATGGCCCGCTCGATGCTCTTGATGGCCACGGCGTCGTCGTTGGCGGCCAGCACGCACGTGTCCTCGCAGGGCGCCGGGCACGTGTAGCCCGTAAACTCCGGGAAGTTGTTCGTGGCGTGCAACTCCTCCAGCGCGCGCTTCCAGTCGCTGCGGTAGACGAGGTCATTCCAGTTCGGAATGATGTTGCCGATGGGGCAGCCGCTCATGCACGTCGGCACGCCGCAGTCGACGCAGCGCTCGGCCTGGTCGCGCAGGTGCTCGTCGTCCCAGCCGGGCGCCCAGATCTCGTCGACGTCCTGCACCCGGACGGCGGGATGGCGCTTGCCGATGGGAGCGCGGCGATGCTTCAGGAATCCATCGGGATGATTTTCTCGGGGCATAAGTCGCGTCCGTTTGATGGGAGAAGATCGCCCTGAGGCGGCCGGGGCGGCAGATCGACCCGCAGGTCCTCGCCTTGCCGCATGCGCTCGTCGAGCACACGGGCATAGGCGTGCGGCATCACCTTCACAAAGCGATTGGCGTACTCGTCCCAGTGGTCCAGGATGTAGCCGGCTTTTTCGCTGGCGGTGTACGTGTAGTGGTTTTCGATGAGGCGGCGGACGAGGCGTCGGTCGCGCTCGTCGGTAAGCGGCTTGACACCTACCATGTCGCGATTCACGCGATCGGCTGCCTCGCCCGTCTCGTCGAGCAGATAGGCTTCGCCGCCGCTCATGCCCGCGCCGAAGTTGCGGCCGATGGCGCCCAGTACGACGACGGCGCCGCCCGTCATGTACTCGCAGCCGTGGTCGCCCACGCCTTCGACCACCGCCATCGCCCCCGAGTTGCGCACGGCAAAGCGCTCGCCGGCGCGGCCGTTCACGTACGCCTCGCCGCTCGTGGCCCCATACAGCGCCACGTTGCCGGTGATGACGTTATCGGCGGCGGCGTAAGCGGCCTCATCGGGCGTACGGAGGATGAGCTTGCCACCCGACAGGCCCTTGCCTACGTAGTCGTTAGCGTCGCCGTCGAGGCGGAACGTCAGGCCCCGCGCGAGGAACGCGCCAAAGCTCTGCCCCGCCGTTCCGCGGAAGTGGACCTGCACGGTGTCGTCCGGCAGGCCGTCGAGGCCGCAGCGGTCGGCCACCACGCCGCTCGCCATCGCGCCTACCGTTCGGTTCCGGTTGCGGATCGGCAGCTGCATGTGCACGGGCGTGCCGTCTTGAAGCGCTGGCTCCATCTGCTCAATCAGGACGGGATCGAGCTGCTCCTCCAACTTGTGATTCTGCACCTGTGTCCGGCGCGGGTCATCGGGCGAGTCCGGGGTGTGGAGCAAGCTCGACAGGTCGAGGTGTCGGGCCTTCGGGTGGTCGGTGGGCTTGGGCTGGAGGCGATCCACCTGCCCGATCATGTCGTCCATCGTGCGGAAACCCAACGACGCCATGATCTCGCGCACCTCTTGCGCCACGAACCGCATGTAGCGGATGACGTGCTCGGGCGTCCCAGCGAACATCTTCCGGAGCTCAGGATCCTGAGTCGCCACACCCACCGAGCACGTGTTGCAGTGGCACTTGCGGAGCATGATGCAGCCGAGCGTAATGAGCGGCGCAGTGCCAAAGCCGTACTCTTCCGCGCCGAGCAGCGCAGCCACGGCCACGTCGCGCCCCGTCTTGAACCCGCCGTCGACCCGCACGCGGATGCGAGACCGCAGCCGATTGTGGCGCAGCACCTGGCTGGTCTCAGCCAGTCCCAGCTCCCACGGCAGCCCGGCCGACTTGATGGACGTCTTCGCCGAGGCGCCCGTCCCGCCCGAGTGCCCGCTAATGAGCACTGCGTCCGCCTTGGCCTTCGACACGCCGGCGGCGATGACACCAATCCCGGCTTCGGAGACGAGCTTCACGTGCACGTCGGCCTGTGGGTTGGCGCACTTCAGGTCGTGGATGAGCTGCGCCAGGTCTTCGATCGAGTAGATGTCGTGGTGGGGCGGCGGCGAGATGAGGCCCACGCCCGGCGTGGTGTGCCGCGTCCGCGCGATGAGTTCGTTCACCTTGCCGCCCGGCAGTTGGCCGCCCTCGCCCGGCTTGGAGCCCTGTGCCATCTTGATCTCCAGGTCGGAGGCGTGATTGAGATAGTGGATGGTGACGCCAAACCGTCCACTCGCCACCTGTTTGATCTGACAGGTGCGCTCGGTGCCAAACCGCTCCACCGGTTCCCCGCCTTCGCCGGACCCAGCGCGCGCGCCCAGCCGGTTCATGGCGACGGCGAGCGTCTCGTGCGCCTCGGGGCTCAACGAGCCAAACGACATGGACCCCGAGAAGAAACGCTGCACAATCGCATCGACCGGCTCCACCTCCTCCACCGAAATGGGATCGGCCGCCTCGGTGTCGAAGTCGAGCAGGCCGCGCAGCGTTTGTAGCTGTTCGTTTTGGCGGTTGATCCGATCAGCGAAATCCTGGTACGCATCTGCGTCGTCGGTGCGGACGGCGCGCTGCAGGGCCGCAATGGTATGCGGATTCCACTGGTGGAATTCGCCGTCGCGCCGCCAGTACAGCTCGCCGCCCTGGTCCAGCTCCATGGTCGCCGCCACGTCGGTCTGGAACGCCTGGCGATGACGCTCGCGCACGTCCGCCTCCAGCGCGTCGAGGCCAATGCCTTCGATGCGCGAGGTCGTGCCGCGGAAGTAGGCATCGACAAAGTCGGACCGGAGCCCGACAGCCTCGAACACCTGCGCACCCTTGTAGCTGTCGAGCGTCGAGATGCCCATCTTCGCCATGACCTTCAGGATCCCATCTTCCAGCGCCAACTGGTAGTTGCGGATGGCGTCGGCAGGCGCGGCCTCGAACCGGCCCGTCTCGGCCATCTGGCGCAGCGTGGCGTAAGCCAGGTACGGGCAGATGGCGTCGGCGCCGTAGCCGAGCAGCGTGCACATGTGATGGACGGTGCACGGCTGCCCCGATTCCAGCACGAGGCTGGTGCGCGTGCGAAGCTGCTGCCGAATCAGGTGATGATGGACCGCGCTGACGGCCAGTAGGCTCGGGATGGGGAGGCGCTCCGTGCTCGTATCGTGATCCGTCAGGACGATGATGTCACAGCCGTCCCGAACGGCGTGCTCGGCTTGCTGCTGCAGGGCATCCACCGCCTCGGCGAGCGAGCGGTCGGTGGAAAAGGTGGTGTCGAGGGCACACGTCTGCAGCCCCGGCTGGTCGAGGGCTTGGATCATCGACGCCTCGGCCTCGCTCAGGATGGGCGACTGGATCTGCAATTGCCGGCAGTGCGCCGGCGTCTCGCCCAAAATGTTGCGCTGCCGCCCGAGGTGGCTGGTGAGCGACGTGACGAGGTCTTCGCGAATGTAGTCGAGTGGCGGATTGGAGACTTGCGCGAACAGCTGCTTGAAGTAGCCGAACAGCGTCTGATTGCGATTAGAGAGCACGGCCGAGGGCGTGTCGTCCCCCATCGCGCCGACCGGATCCTTCGCATCCTCGGCCATCGGTTCGAGCAGGCGGCGCAGGTGCTCGATCGTGTAGCCGAACGTGCGCTGCAGCGGCGTCGGATCGGGCGGGGGCGTCCCATTCGAGGTCGGCGGCGCGTCCTCAACCATCAGATCGCTCAGGTGGACGCGCTGCTCGCGCAGCCACGTGGCGTAGCGGTCGTCCACCAGGTCCTCGAAGACCTCCTCGTCGGTCCGGATGCGTCCGGTGGTGGCATCGGCCAGAAACATCTGCCCAGGCTGCAGCCGATCCTTCTTGACGACCCGGCTCGGGTCCACCTCCAGCGCGCCGGCCTCGCTGGCCATGATGAGGCGCTGGTCGTCGGTGACGCAGTAGCGACAGGGGCGCAGTCCATTGCGGTCGAGGATGGCCCCCACGCTCTCGCCGTCGGTGAAGGCGACGAGGGCGGGTCCGTCCCAGGGCTCCACGAGTGTCGAATGGTAGTCATACCACGCGCGGCGCTCGGGGCTCAGGGTCTCGTTCTTCTCCCAGGCCTCCGGCACGAGCATCCGGAGCGCATGCGGGAGCGAGCGGCCGCTCTGCACGAGCAGCTCAAGCACGTTGTCGAGCACGGCCGTGTCGCTCTGCCCCTCGGAGGTGATGGGCCGGAGCTTGTCGAGGTCCTCCCCAAACACGTCGCTTTCGAGATCAGCCTCGCGGGCCCGCATCCAATTCAGATTGCCACGCAGCGTGTTAATCTCGCCATTGTGGATGATGTTGCGGTAGGGGTGAGCGAGCGGCCAGTCGCCCAGCGTGTTGGTCGAGAAGCGGCTATGCACGAGCGCCAAGCTCGACGCCACCCGCGAATCCGACAGATCCGGGTAGTAGCGGCGGAGCTGCCCATTTGTGAGCCGCCCTTTGTAGACCATCTTCCGTCGGTCGAGGGAGCAGACGTAAAAACGCTCCCGTCCGACTACGTCAACCTGTTGGGCGGCCTTCTCGATGACGCGCCGCAACACATAGAGGCGGGCGTCGAGCTCGCTCGGCGTCAGGGCAGTGCGAGGCGCTACGAAGCACTGCTGCACCGACGGCTCCTGCGCCTGCGCACCCGGCCCGAGATCGGCGTCGCCGGTCGGTACGTTCCGCCATGCGATGACGTCGAATTCCTCATCCGCCGCACACTGTTCGATGCAGCGTCGGAGGGCCTGTTGGGCATCCGGATCCTGCGGCAGAAAACATTGCCCGACCCCGTACTCATCGTATCCGCCGAGGCCACTGATCTCTTTGGCGAAGAACGCGTGGGGCTTCTGAATCAGAATCCCAGCCCCATCACCCGTATTTTCCTCGGCGCCCCGCGCCCCCCGATGATCGAGGTTTTCGAGGAGCTGCAGCGCATCATCAATGAGCGCATGAGAGCGGGTCCCGGACAAGTCCATGAGCACTCCCACACCGCAGTTCGCGCGCTCGCGCAGCGGGCCATCCAGCCGATCCGCCATCCCAGCGTGTTGCATACCTTCGGTACCTTCACAGTCATCCACAATGAGATCCTTCGCGCGCCACGGTACGGTCCTGACGACCTTGTACGGCACGCCTTCGTTCGGGGGTGATGGGATTATCCTCCGATTAAGGGACCCAATTGATGCAAAGGATTGGTGAACACTTTCAAGTATGGCTTTACCAGAAGCGCTTACAGTAATAACTTCTTTACTTGTAAGCGCTTACAACTTTAATAATGTATGTCTTACTCTGTTAGATGGCCCTGGTACTGGAAGATCAACACCTATGTAGCGTCTGGGCGCGGCGTCTCCGGAGGATCGTTCGGATGATCTTTCTCGGCGGTTGCAAGTTATGAAACGACCACTGCGTTTCTCTTCCCGCACAGTACAATGACCCAGCACATGGCTGCCCCAACGCGCTTCCCTTCGTTTCCGGTAGACGCTCGCCTCTGGGTGTACGCGGCCACGGCGTCTCTCACGGCGGGCGACGTCGCGCACATCCAACGGCACGTCGGACGCTTCATCCAGGACTGGTCGTCGCACGGCCGGCCGGTGCGCGGCGCACTTCACGTCGAGGAGCGGCGGTTTGTCATGCTCGCGGCCACCGTCGACGACGGCGACCTCTCGGGGTGCGGTATCGATGCATCTGTGCAAGCGGTGGAAGCGGCCGCCGAGGCGCGCAGCATCGCGTGGATCCCGGCCTTGCACGTGATCTACCGCGACGCCGAGGGTCGCATCCAGCACTGCACGCGGCCGCAGTTTCGCACGCTCGCCGACGCCGGCCGCGTCACGGCCGACACGCCGGTCTTCGATCCGAGCATCACGTCGCTTCAGGCCTTACGATCCGGGCAGTTTGAACAGCCTGCCGGCTCGTCGTGGCACGCGCAAGCGTTCGACCTGCGCCAGCCGGCGTGACGCCGATGCCCTGTTCGATGCGCTCCTATCTGCCCTCATGACGTTTTTCCGTGCGATCCGGCAACGCATCTACGCCTGGCTTATCGGCTTGGGCCAAACGCAACGGGAAATCCTCATCGCAACCTCCTCCTGATCCTCCTGCTCATTGGCGGCGGGTTTGCATACCGCCCCATCGAGGGTTGGTCGTGGGTCGATGGGTTCTACATGACCTTCATCACGCTGACGACGATCGGCTTTATGGGAGGTCCATGCCCTCTCAAATGCCGGTCGGGTCGTGACTGTAATGATCGGCGTGATCGGCATCGGCATTGCAACGTTTGTTGTTGCGCGCTTCGCTCAACGTCTTCTCGCCAGCGACCGGCTCCAACGACGCCACATGCAAGAACAGATTGACCGGCTCGGCAATCACTACATCATCTGCGGGTTCGGCCGCGTGGGTCACCGGCTGGCCGAAGACCTCTTTCGCGCGAACCGGTCCTTTGTGGTCATCGATGTGAACGAGAACGGGATCCAGAACGGGATGCTCGACGGGATGCTCCACCTCGTCGGCGACGCGGAAGACGACGAGACGCTCCGCAAGGCCGGGATCGACCGCGCCGAAGGCGTCAATTATCGCCCTGCCCGACGACAGCTCCAACGTATTCGTGACGCTCACGGTGCGCGAGTCGAATCCGGGGGTCTGCATCCCCGCCCGCACGTTCGATCACAAGAACCGCAGCAAGCTGCTCCACGCCGGGGCCGATAAGGTGATTGCGCCCAGCGAGGTGAGAGCCGATCGCATGGCCCAGGTGATCCTCCGTCCCAACGTGGATCAGTTCATGGACAACGTGCTGCACACCGGCACGCTGAGCTTGTAGATCGAGGAAGTCCACGTGTCCGAGGACGCTCTGCTCGATGGCGAGACGTTGGCTGGCAGTACGTTCCGCCAGTAGTTCGATGCCGTCGTGATCGGCATCATCAACAGCGAGCCCCGTGAGATGAAGTTCCACCCCGGCCCGTCGGACCTCATCGAGGCCGGCGGCATCCTGATCGTGATCGGCGACCGGGAGGTGATCCGCCGCCTGCGCGAAGAGGGCTGCAAACCACCGCAGAAGGTGTAGAGGCTGCACGAAGAAACAGCGCCCGTCGCAAGGCGTGGCAAGACTTCCCCTTTTATCCATTGAGACCCACCCAACCATGAGTCGGTTCTTTTCCTGGCTGATTATGCTGGTGGCGGTCCTGCCCCTCGCCGGGTCCGCTTACGCACAGGGCTACATCGACCAGAACGAAGTCGAAACCATCCTCCAGCGGCAGGCCACCTCGCTCGATGCGCTTCCGGAGGTCTATTACGAGTATCGGATCTTCGACGACCCGCGCAACAACACGGTCCTTGCCCGCAACACGCTCTACAAGCAGCTTGGGGAGGGCGACCAGGAGCTCGGTCAGCAACGTGTGCGGCTCATTGAGCTGCTCAACCGCGTGACGCTCACCAACATGTCGCTGGGCGACACGCTCGTCGTGCCCACTGAGTTTGGGCTTGACTTCCGGGCGTACTCGCCGTTTCCGCGATACTACCCCGCGGCACGCGACTTCGACAAGCTGTTCATCATCCACAAAGGCGTGCAGGCCTTTGCCGCGTATGAGCATGGCAAGCTTGCCCGGTGGGGCGTCGTCAATACGGGCGATCCCTCCAAGACGGAGACACCCAACGGCCGCTTCAATTTCAACTGGAAGGTGGACTACCGCATATCGTCGCTGAGCCCGCCGGGGGAAGACTGGGAGATGTACTGGGTCTTCAACTTCCACGACGCCCGCGGCATCCACATCCACCAGTACACGATGCCCCAGGGCGGCCCGACGAGTCACGGCTGCGTGCGCCTCATCGACGCGGACGCCAAGTGGATGTATGACTGGGCCGATGCCTGGACGACGTCGGCCGGTGGCACGGGACTGGCCTCGCGCCAAGGCCGCCTCCTCGAGCCCGGCACAACGGTTCTCGTCGTGGGTGACGAGCCGAGCGGTCGGCCGAATCCGTTCCTCTACAAAGAGCGCTATCCGGTGCTCCGCCGCGTCGAACTACCCACCGATCCGTATGACGTGCCGCCGGGCACCCCGCAGCAGAAACGGTTCGACGAGAAGCGTGCGCAGCAACGCGCCGCGCGGTGACTGAAGGGGGCAAGGCTGCAGACCAGCGTGCCGGACATCAGGGAGCGACGGGAGCGGCCTCCGTCACGCCCTCCTGCTGGAAGATGGCATCGTCCTGAATCCCTCGGAAGATGCGACCGAACCGAGGTAGATTGGCCTGGCCGTCCCACGAGAAGTACGTGAAGATCGCCTTCCCGACGACGTGATCTTTCGGGACAAATCCCCAGAAGCGACTGTCCTCCGAGTTGTCGCGGTTGTCACCCATCGCAAAGAAATAGTCCTGCATGAACGTGTAGGTCGTCGTCCGCTCCCCGTCGATGCGGAACACATTGTCGCCGACCCTCTGGGTGGTATGCCCTTCGTACCGGCTGATGGCCGGCTCATAGACGGGCCAGTTCTCGTTCGTCAGCACGACGGTTTCGCCTTGCTGCGGAATCGGCACCGGCCCGTAATTGTCAGGCGTGTAGCCGCGTCCGGCGGGATACATGAGCGCCCCGTAGGAGTCGTCCTGCGCGATATACGGCTCTGCGCGCTCAATCCAGGGCCAGGCGTTCATGGCCTCGATGGCGCTCCGGGTGGCGAGCACGCGCACGACGGCGGGATCCTGCGTGGGCCGCACGTCCGACACGCCCAGTTCGCGAAGCCGGGAGTCGGGCAGGCGGTACCGCGGATCGCTCTTGTACACGTACCAGAACTGCTGCATGCCTGTGCCGAGCAGGAGCGGTTCGCCGTTGATCTGCACCACCTTATCCCGCACAGCCAGGGTTTCTCCCGGCATCCCAATCACCCGCTTGATGTAATGCATCTTGCGGTCGATGGGCTGCTCCGCAGGCGGATAGTTGAACACGATGGCGTCGCCTCGCTCGATCTCGCCGAACCCCAGAAGCCGAGTGTACGGAAAACGCACGCCCGGCAGGTACCACGACGTGAAGGGCACCCCAAGCGTGAGGGGCAACCGCGTGCCGTAGTGCAGCTTTGAGACGAACAAGTAGTCGCCGACGAGCAGGTTCTTCTCCATCGACGGCGTGGGGATGCGGAACAGGTCAAAGAACAGCGTGCGGACGATGAGCACGACGATCGCTGCAAAGAGCAATGCTTCGCCCCATTGCCGGAGCTGGCTCTTCGGCGGGGCGGACCGGCCGTTCGAGGCGCCCGCCGCGCGCCGACGGCTCCGCCCACTCGCGGTCCGCGATCGCCGCTTCTTCTTTCGAGCCGACTGGGGTGTGTCTGAATTGGCCAAAACGCTGAGTGGGGAGGGGTTGAAAGGTTACTGTGAGCTCTGTTCGGACGCGGGTTGCTCCGACGACGGCTCGGCTGCCTGGGCCGGTTGCAACCAGGGGCGCCGTCCAGGGACGATGCGGCTTCGTGAAATCGGCTCGATGAAGTAGTCGGCCCCGTCAAACCCGGTCCGGTACCACCGTGCAACCTCCGTGTCGTAAAAATAATCGACGTACGGCTTGCGTCCGGCGGACTCCAGAAGCGGTGCGAGCAAGGCGTCGCGGAAGGCGCGAAGTTCATTTCGGTAGCGACGATCCGTGGCCACGATCAATCCGCGGTCGTACGGCCCGTGTACGTCCATGACAAAGGCCGGAATCGAATCGTTGACGACGAACCAGTACTCGAACTGAACGGGATCCCCTTCAATCGATCCGTCTCGCCGCATTCGGTCAGCCAGGGTGCGTGTCGGTGGCCCAAACTGAGCCTCCATCCGGGCCCGCAGGACGCGCGTAACCGTCGTGTCCAGCGGGGAAAGGTACGAACTGCTGCCCAGGAATGCCCACGGCGTGTCGCCAAACTCGCGCTGAAACCATGCGCGTTCGAGCCGCTGCACGACGCGGCGCTCTGCAATCTCAAACGCCGGCTCGTCGCCGGATTGCGCCGTGTCGGGCGGGGGCGGCAGCAGCGAGTCGGCCGTGGTGGCCAGCCGCACAGGCGCCAGCGGCGGCACCGCAGGCCCCTGATCCGTCAGGATTTGGCGGGCTTGCGACAGGAACCGGGCAGCCAGATACCGATCGATGAGCCTCGGCCCCTCGGCCGACTGACCGGCGGCGCCGCGGGGCGCCCCGCCGAGCAGGACGAGAACAGCCAATCCGCCGATGAGGCTTCGGACGAACGCGGTATCAATGGGATTCGTGTGCGACATGGACTTTCGTGAATCTGATTACGCGCCCGGCTACTCATTCATCGAGAGCACGGCGAGAAACGCCTCCTGTGGGACCTCGACTTCGCCGACCTGCTTCATCCGCTTTTTGCCCTCCTTCTGCTGCTCCAGGAGCTTTCGCTTTCGGGTCACGTCCCCGCCATAGCATTTGGCTGTGACGTTCTTGCGTTGGGCTTTGATCGTCTCCCGAGCCACGACGCGGCTTCCAATGGACGCCTGCACCGGCACCTCGAACATTTGCTTGGGAATGAGTTCCTTGAGCTTTTTCGCCAGCTTCCGCCCCACATCGTGCGCCTTGTCGCGGTGCACGATGGTGGACAGCGCGTCAACCGGATCCTTGTTGATCAGGATGGTGAGCTTGACGAGATCGCTCTCGCGGTACTCAATCAGCTCGTAGTCGAACGATGCGTACCCGCGGCTCACGCTCTTCAGCTTGTCGTAGAAGTCGAAAACAATTTCGGCGAGCGGGAGCTCATACTGTAAGTTAACGCGCTCGGTATCCAAATATTGCTGGGTCACGTACCTGCCGCGCCGCTCCTCGCACAGCTGCATCAGGTTGCCAATGTACTCGGAGCGCGTGATGATGTCGGCCTTGACGTACGGCTCGTACACCGCCTTGATGTCGCCGTAGTGCGGCATCTCACTCGGGTTATCGACGGTGACCATCTTTTCTTCACTGTCATCATCGACGCGCACCCGGTATTCTACGTTGGGCAACGTGGTGATGATGTCGAGGTCAAACTCGCGATCGAGCCGTTCCTGGATGATCTCCATGTGGAGCAGTCCGAGGAAGCCCACGCGAAAGCCGTACCCGAGCGCTGCTGAGGTGTCGGGCTGATACATGAGGGACGCATCATTGAGTTGCAGGCGCTCCAGGGCGCTACGCAGGTCCTCGAAGTCGTCCGACTCGGTCGGGTACACGCCGCTAAACACCATCGGCTTGACCTCCTTGAAGCCGGGGATCGGCGCCTCGGCAGGGTTTTTCTTGGTGGTGATCGTGTCGCCCACGCGCGTGTCGTGCACGTCTTTCACCGAGCCAATGATGTAGCCGACATCGCCAGCCTCCAGCCGGTCCACCTTTTGCCGGCCCAACCGCAGGATGCCCAGTTCCTCGGCGTCGTACTCCTTGTCGTTGGACATGAAGCGCATCGTGTCGCCCTTGTTCAGCGTCCCGTCAAACACACGGGCGTACACGACGGAGCCCCGGTACGAGTCGTACACGGAGTCGAAAATGAGGGCGCGCAGCGGCGCGGCGCGCTCCCCCTTCGGCGGGGGGACGCGCTGGATGACCGACTCAATCAACTCGTCGACGCCGGTGCCCGTCTTTGCGCTGATCTGCAAGATCTCCTCGGCCGGATCGCCAATGAGGTCCTCAAGGGATTGCGCCACGACATCCGGGCGCGCCACGGACAGATCCACCTTGTTGACGACCGGGATGATCTCGAGGTCCTGCTCCATCGCCAGATACAGGTTCGAGATGGTCTGCGCCTCGATGCCTTGGGCGGCATCAACGATGAGCAAGGCGCCCTCGCAGGCCTTGAGCGCACGAGACACCTCGTACGAGAAATCGACGTGGCCCGGCGTGTCGATTAGGTTCAGCGTGTACTCCTCGCCGTCCTGGGCCGTGTAGCGCATGCGCACGGCGTGGCTCTTGATCGTGATGCCGCGCTCGCGCTCCAGGTCCATGTCGTCGAGCGTCTGCTCCTGCATCTCGCGCTCCGAGATGGTCTCTGTCCGCTCCAGGAGGCGATCGGCCAGGGTGCTCTTCCCATGGTCGATGTGCGCAATGATACAAAAATTTCGGATGCGCGACGCGTCGGGCATGGGCGTAGAGAACTAAAAACCAAAGCAAACAAAGGACGGATTGAGGCAGGGCGCTATAATCCTGACTGCGGGCAGGGGGTTCCAAAAACCGTCCTCCCGCGCTGCTCCGACGTCGGTCGGTCGCGCGGGGGCCCCACCGCGCGGATCAGTCGCAGGCTAGGCTCCTTCGGAGCTTGGTCCCTGGAGCGTTGAGCGTTGCCCCGACGGCGAAGACGTGAGCGGCGAGGTTGACCCGGTTCCTGCATCCTCACCCTCTGGATTGGCCGGATCGCCGGCCTCAGCGTCCACGACGGATGGCCGGCCGTCGGCAGCAAGCGTCTCAGGCCCCTCAGGCGTAGGCGAGTCCCCTTCCATCTGGGCGAGCTGTTCTTCGTACAACTGGCGGTGGAACGTATTCTGGAAATACAGCACGCCGACGACGCCGAGGACAATGGCCATGTCGGCGACGTTCCAGATGGGAAAGAGCTCCATGTACGCGCCGCCGAGGAACGGCACAATCTCGGGCACGAAACCCTTCCAGAAGCTCACGTGGATGAAATCGACCACCTTGCCGAAAAACAGGTCGTCGTAGCCGAGCAGCGCGCCGTAGAAGACGCGATCGATGATGTTGCCGATGGCACCTCCTAAGATGAGCGCCAGGCTCGCTCGATACGGCGTGTAGGCGTTGCGCACCTGGTACATGTAATAGATGACCAGTAGCGTAGCCGCCACCGAGAGAAACGTGACGAGCCCACGGGTGCCGAGCTGAATCCCAAAGGCCATCCCGGGGTTTTCGGTGAAGGTAAACTTCAGCCAGTCGCCGAGGATGGGGATGGACTGCTGCCGGACCATAAAATGAAGCACGGCGGCCTTGGTGAGCTGGTCGAGCCCAACGACGACCGCAGAGATCCAGAGTACGCGCATGTTTTAGGGGTGGATAGTGGATGGGTGAACGTGTGTGCGTGGAACACGCTTCCACACGTCCGAACCTCCATACGTCAGGATGACTTCTGCTTCAGCTTGGCCTCAATGGATATCTCGGTGTGCGGCACCGCTTCGAGGCGTTCTTTCGAGATCGGCTTGCCCGTCACCTTACAGATGCCATACGTCTTGTTCTTGATGCGCTCCAGGGCGCGATCCAGGTATCCGATGTACTTTTGCTGGCGCGCAATCATGAGGTAGAGCTTTTCCCGCTCCATCGCATCGGTGCCGGCATCGGCCATGTGGAAGCTGTACGCCGTGTTGTCGCTGGCCTGTTCGCTCGCCTCTTCGATCTGCGAACGCATCCGTTCGATGTCTTCCGTCGCGGCCTTACGGCGCTTCAGGATGAGCTCCTTGAAGTGCTCCAGCTCTTCGTCCGTGAACGGAGCCTTGCGATCGACCTCGTCCTGTGGGGACGCGCCTTCGGTGCCTTCGGCGGTTGATTCGCCGTGGAGCGGCACAGCCGTCGTGTCGCCTTCGAGATGCTCAGGCTTTTTGTCAGCCATAGGGGTTAATACAATCGGTAATTCAGAAGCACTGACAGGATGTTATTATCGAGCGGGTGCAGGGAATTCTTTAGATGGGTGGCCTATTGCGAGGCCGGTTCGACCCGCCGCACGCCGATGGTGAGCGTCTCGTCACCAATCTCAAAGGTGTCCACGGCTTCGCCCGCCGGCTGTTTGGCTTCGTGCAACTCCAGAGCTAGCGTCTCGTTCCGAATCCAATCCGCATATCGCGCTACCGCTTCGGTGATCTGCTCGGACCCGTGATAGGCGATCGCGATCCGGTCGGTGACGTCGAATTCGGCGGTCTTGCGCATATTTTGCACGCGCTTCACCGCCTCGCGCGCCAGCCCCTCGGCCAGCAGCTCGTCGCTGATCTGCGTGTCGAGCGCAACCGTCACGCCGCCCTGCTGGTCCACCTCCCACCCGGCGATGCCTTCGCTCTGAATCTCCAGGTCGCCCGCGGCCAGCTCCACGGTCTCCCCCTCAACCTCCAGGGTGAGCGAGTCCGTTTCGAGGTAGCGGGTGATGGCGTCGTCGCCCAGCTGGCGCACCGCTTGGTTGACGGGCTTCATGAGCGCGCCGAGCCGTGGGCCCAGCTTGCTGAAGTTGGGCTTTGCCGAACGCTTGACCACCTCGCTGGAATGGTCGACGTACTCAACGTTCTTCACGTTCACCTCGTCGAGGATGATGTCGCGCACCTGCTCGATGGCCTGCTCTTCCACGCCCGTACCGGTGACGACCAAGAGGCGCGGCAGCGGCTGGCGCACGTTGATCTCGGCCTGGTTGCGCAGCGCGAGCACGACGGACGAGATGGTGCGGGCCAGGCTCATCCGGTGCTCCAGCGCCTCATCGCGCGCGGCGACCTCGACCTCCGGAAAGTCCGCTAGGTGGACCGACTCGGCGGCGTCCGCGTCGAGCCCGTCGGTGAGGGCGCGGTAGAGCCACTCGCCGAAGAACGGCGCGATGGGGCTCATCAGCTTGGCCGTGGCGAGCAGGCATTCGTAGACCGTCTGATACGCAGCCTGCTTGTTTTTCGGGTCGAGTTCGTCCTGCGCCCCAGCCTGGCCGTTCGTGGCCTCGCCTTTCTTGGCCGCCCAGAAGCGGCGGCGCGAGCGGCGCAGGTACCAGTTCGAAAACTCCTCGACGAAGTCCTCGACGGCGCGGGCCGCACTCGTCGGGTCGTAGTCGTCGAAGGACGCCTCTGCAGCGGCGATCGTCGTGTTGAGGCGGCTCATGATCCATCGGTCGAGCTCTTTCCGTTCGGCCACGGGGGTGCGGTCGTCCGTCGGGCGGAAGTCGTCGATGTTCGCATACGTAGCGAAGAAGCTGTACACGTTCTCCAGCGTGCCGAAGAACTTGCGGCGCGTGTCGCGCAGGCCGCGCTCGCTGAACTTGATGTTCTCCCACGGCGGCGTGTTGCTCATCATGTACCAGCGCACCACGTCTGCGCCGTACGCGTCGATGACTTCGAAGGGCTCTACCGTGTTGCCCTTCGACTTCGACATCTTGTTGCCGTCTTCGTCGAGCACAAGGCCGTTGACGACGACGTTCTTGTACGCCACCGAGTCCATCACGAGCGTGGCGATGGCGTGCAGCGTGTAGAACCAGCCACGCGTCTGATCCACCCCCTCAGCGATGAAGTCCGCCGGGAAGTTGCGGTCGAACTGATCCTCGTTTTCGAACGGGTAGTGCCACTGCGCGAACGGCATGGCCCCGGAGTCGAACCACACGTCGATGAGATCGGGGACGCGGCGCATCGTGCCGCCCACCTCGTCCGGGGCCGGCCACGTCAGTTCGTCGACGAACGGACGGTGCAGGTCGATGGCGTCGTCATCGTCGGGAAGCTGGTCGCCGCATTTCTCACGAAGCTCCTCGATCGAGCCGATGACCTCGATGTACTCGGGGTCTTCGTCGCTCTGCCAGATCGGGAGCGGGGTGCCCCAGTAGCGGCGGCGGCTCAGCGCCCAGTCGACGTTGTTCTCCAGCCACTCGCCGAAGCGCCCCGTGCCAATGCCTTCCGGCTGCCAGTTGATCGTCCCGTTCAGCGCCACCATCCGGTCCTTGAGCGCGGTCGTCTTGATAAACCAGCTCTCGACCGGGTAGCTCATGAGCGGCGTGCCCTTCCGCCAGTCGAACGGATAGTTGTGGAGGTACGTCTCGTGCTTGTAGAGCAGACCGCGGCGCTTCAGGTCGTCGGTGATGTCTTTGTCGGCGTCCTTGAACCACTGCCCCTCGATGAGGCCCGCTTCCTCGGTGAAGCACCCGTCTTTGTCGATCGGGTTGAAGAGCGGGAGGTTCTGCTCTTGGGCCACCTCGTAGTCTTCCGCGCCGTAGGCCGGCGCCATGTGTACGATGCCGGTCCCCTCTTCGGTCGAGACGACATCGGCAGACACGACGCGCCAGGCCTCGTCTTTTCCCACCTCGTCGGAGAAGTACGAGTAGAGCGGCTGGTACGTCTTACCGACAAGCTCGCGGCCTTTGTACCGCTCGATGACCTGGTAATCCTCGTCGATGACCTCGCCGAGCAGCGCCTCAGCCAAGATGAGCTTCTCCATCCCCTGATACGGGTCCTCATGCCGGATCTTGACGTAGTCGAGATCCAGACCAACGGCAAGTGCCGTATTCGAGATGAGCGTCCACGGCGTCGTCGTCCAGGCGAGGAGATACGTGTTGTCCTCGCCATCCACCGGGAAGCGGATGTAGATGCTCGGGTCTTGCGTCTCCTCGTAGCCCAGGCTCACCTCGTGCGAGGAGAGCACCGTGTGCGAGCCGGGACTGTACCACTGGATCTTGTAGCCCTGGTAGAGCAGATCCTTCTCGTAGATCTGCTTGAGGAGCCACCAGAGCGTCTCGATGTACTCCGTCTCGAACGTGACGTACGGGTCCTCGAGGTCGACCCAGTAGCCCATCCGCTCGGTGAGTTCGTCCCACAGGTCCTTATACTCCAGAACGCTCTCGCGGCAGGCGGCGTTGTACTTCTCGATGCCGTACGCCTCCACCTCTGCGCGGCTGTCCAGCTCGAGGTTCTTCTCCACCTC
>CAYFRX010000003.1:0-37827 GCA_964345515.1 uncultured Rhodothermales bacterium | reverse complement strand
TCCCCAACCCCCCGCCTCGCACTAGCGGAGGGGAGCCGCCTGGCGTTCGGTGGCCATCAGCACGCGCAGGTTCAGGGCTTGCGCCACGGACGCCACGGCCGCGAATTGGCCAACGGTGGCGTTGCGGTCTGCGCGGAGGACGAGGGCTGTTCGGTTGCCGGCCGCCTCGCGCACGGCGCTGAGCAACTGGGGCCGCTCCACCCGATTCTGGTCGACGTAGTAGGCACCGTCCGCTGTGACGGCCACGGTGATGTACTGCGACTCGGTGGGCGCGGCCGACTCAGTGCGCGGCAGGTTGACCCGGATGCCCATCTGCGGGATGAAGCTCGACGTGAGCAGGAAGAAAATGAGTAGCAGCAACACGATATCGGTCAGCCCGGCAAAGCTGAAGCTGGTTTCGGGAGCGCGTTCGTTGGAGAAATCGAGCGGCATGAGAGGAGCGAGCGGTTAATGCAGAGCGGACGAAGCAAGAGAGGACGTCACATACGATCGGACGACACAGGCTCCTGCAAGAGATCGATGAAGTCGGTCGCCGACCGCTCCATGTCGTTGATGAGCCGGCGGATGCGGTTCAGCAAGTAGTTGTAGAAGATGAGCGCCATGATACCGACTGCCAAGCCGGCCGCGGTGGTGATCAGTGCTTCCCAGATGCCCCCGGCCAGCACGCTCGGATTTACGTTGCCCTGCAGGTTCTGAATATCCTGGAACGCTCGGATCATACCGATGACGGTGCCGAGAAAGCCCAGCATGGGGGCCACGCCCGAGATACTCGCCAGCCAGTCCGTGCGCTTCTCCAGTTCGAACGCTTCGTACTTGCCGGCCGACTGTACGGCATCTTGGATCTCGGAGATAGGCCGCCCGAGTCGCTCCAGCCCGCGCTTCAAAATGCGCGTGATGGGTTTGTCCTCGGAGTTGCAGTACGAGATGGCCCCCTGCACGTCGCCGGCGCGCACGTACTGACGCACGCGGTCCGTAATCAGTTCGGGGTCGGTCTCGGCGCGGCGGATGTTGTAGAGCCGCTCCGCAAACAAGTACACGGCCAGCACGGACAGCAGGAGCAGGGGGATCATAACCCAGCCGCCCAGTGAGAGCATCTCGAGGACCGAGAGGGACTGAGCGTTGGCGGCCGCCTGGAGGGAGTCCGCCATGGCGGTGTCAGCAGCTTGCAGCAGAAGCATCATGAGCGGGTGGACGTCGGAAAAGGCTAGCGGGAAGAAACGATTTAGGAGCCGGGTTGGATCTCAAGGGGCCAGGCGTCACCCGGCACGCGACCCTGCAGTTGCTGGAGTGCGGATTGGGCCGCTTCACGGGTGGGGTACTGACCGACGGCCACGCGGTAGCGCAGTTGCCCGCTGGCTTGCCCCGTCAGGATGTCGACCGGCAGGCCCTCGCCTTGAAAGCGCTGGCGATACGTGGAGAGCACGGCCTCGGCTTGTCCGGGCCGTGTTCGCGAGGCAACCACGATCGTCCAGCCGCCCGTTGCCCGATCGATGGTTGGGAGCGTGGGCGGAGAGGCTGCAGGGTCGCTGGCTGTCGTGTCGGCGGCGGCTTCGCGTTCGGTGGCCGCCGTGTCGGATGGTGAGGCTGTTGCCATCGTGTCGGCGCCTGGGGAGGTGGGCGCCGGCGTGCGCTGAAAGAGCGCCGTCGGTCCGGGAATGATTCCCTGCGTGCCGAGGACGAACCAAATCAGGCCCAGCAGGAGCACGACCGAGGCCACCAATCCGGCAATCTGGCCGGTGGTCGGTTCGTCCGATGGTTCCTGCTCGGGCGCATCGGCGTCTTCGTCGAGCGACTCCGTCCAATCTTCCGAGAGGTCCGGCACGTCGTCCGGTTCGGCGGGAGGCGGGGACTCCGCTTCGCCCGCAGCCGGCGCCTCGTCGGGAGCCTCTGCTTCGTCGGACGGAGTTGTTTCTGTGTCAGGGACGTCGGCAGGAGGCGCTTCCGGCGCGTCCTCAGGCTCGTCGCGGTCGCGGGGTGCCGAAACGGAGAGAGGCTCAAGGTGCGCGTTGCGGTAATTGACTGCCTGCTGCAGCGCTGGGGCGGGCGTAAACTGTAGCGTCCCCTCGTCCATCGAGAAGGTGCCCAAGCCGGGCAGCGATACGGTTTCCCCCTCCGCGGCGCGCGTCTCCACTTCCGCCAGGAAGTCGTGAAGCACGCGCTCGGCTTCATCGGTTGAGCAGCCAAGCTCAGCAGCAAGCTGTTCGAGGAGTGTGGTGGGCATACGGTAGAGAAACTAAGCAAGAGCGGGCCGCCGACTACTCGTCCGGCGTGAACACGACGTGGTCCTTCGGGGGATACAGGATCGCTTCTCCGTGGTCCTCCTCCTCGATCGTGCTGCGCGCGTGCCGAACGACAAGCGTTCCCACGTCGGGAAGCTCGACCGATTCACCCTCGACGAGCATACGCCGAGCTACGGTCGTGAGTGCTTCAGCCGTTTCTGTGAACTGGGAGGATGTCATCGGTGTGGGTCGAAATAGATCGGAGAGGCGGGTCGTCACACGGCCGGGCGGGAGCCGACCCGCAAGGAGCGTTCAATGTAGGGTATCACATCGTGAACGTGCTTTGTCAACTACATGGTGCGAAATTCGATGCTGAATCACACCGCTCACCATAGCACCCGAAGGCCCGTGGTGAAGACGAGGGGCGGCTGCGGATACTGATCCCATCGCTCCAGCGACCCGCTCGTCATGTTTTTGAGCTCAAAAATGAGACCAAGTGAGGGGGTGACGTCGAACGAAGCCTCAATATCCACGTCGACAAACGGATCAATCTGGGTGGTTTCGGAGGCGTCGACGTACCGCGTGCCCTCGATGCGACCCGTGAGCTGAACCAGTCCCCGCTGATTCGCGAACGCGTACGAGAGCACTGCGTGCCCTGTGACGGGAGCAAAGTATGGGATGGCTACCTCGCGATCCACCAACTGCCCGTCGCGGAAGGCGCCGCCAATGGACACTTCGACGCCGCCCATCTGCTGCAGCGAGACGTCGGCGCCCGCGTGGATGATTCGCGCCGACGCATACTCGGTCACGAAGATGCCGTCGTCGTACAGGTCGACCGCTGGTGGGTCCGAGGCGTCCGTGAAGTACGGACGGGCTACGCTGTACTGGTATCCGCCCCGAGCAACGAACTGGATGGGACCGGCGAACAACCGAATACCGCCTTCCGCGTCTGTGGTGCGCAGCGACGGCTGGACGCCGATTTCGTCGAAGAGATAGGGGTTCTCCTCGAAAAGGGTCGCCAGTGGGTGCGTCTGGACCGTGGGTTGATTCTGGAGGAAGAGGGAAAGCGTCGAGCTGGCCGTCCAGTCCAACTGGAAAGACGGCACGAAGAAGCGCGCCGACCGGCGCTCGGTGAAACGCGGCCGCGCCTCTGGTCCGACCGAGGCCGCCAGGAAACGACCGCCGACGTGCATCCGAAGCCTCGGCCGCGTGACGAGCAACGCGTTGAGGCCGCCGTCGAAGGCCGTCGCGTCGCTCCCAAATCCACCATCCGCGCCGAGACCGGCCGTCTCAACCATCGCATCGATCCGCCCTTCCGACGCTCCGATGGGCACCGTCAGGTCGCCGCCAACGTGGAGGCGGCGTTCCATCCGCAGGCGGTCGTTGTCCGGCGTATCCGAGAACACCGTCGTCGTGTACTCCGTCCCGCTGACGCTCCCGCGCAACCCCAGTGCGACGGCGCCATGCGTCTGGAGGTCGAAGCCCCCTTGCAGGTGTTCGCCCGACCGATCCGGCTGCGGCACCGGCGCGGGGCGGGGTGGCTGCCGCACGGTGGGTTGTGCGCCGTAGAGCGTGTACGTGTCGAAAAACCCGTTCAGATCGACGTTCAACGAAAAGTTATCCCGGCGCGATTGAAGCCCAGCCTGCGCGGTGAACGTGTCGTAGGGCGAATCCACGTCGGGGCGCGCTTCGAACGGCTCGAACCCGGCACTGCCCTGGTAGTCGCCAGCCACGGTGATCGTCTCGTGCGAGGACAGCGGAAGCCACAACTGACCGGCGGCGAACCGGGAGAAGTAGCGCCCGCCCCCGGCTTCCAGCTCGCCGTTGAGCGGAGGCGCCGGGCGGTCCAGCTGCGCCTGCAGGCCGGGCGGTTCAGGCATCTGCAAGGGCAGGTCCTCGCGCTCCAGCGCGTACTCGCCCACGGAGGGCGTTCGGTTCTGGGGGATATCGGGAATCCGTGGTGGGGGGTTGAAGCCACTGAGCGGCTGGCGCTGGAGCGAGGGCAAGGAGATTTCCAGTGTCCCCTGGATCTCAATCTCCCGGGGGGCGATGTCAGGCAGCGACGGCTCGTCCGGGGGGTCCTGCGCGTTGGCAAGACGGGGCATCCCACTCACCCAGAGCAGGAGACTCAACGCCGCGGCGAGAAAAGCAATTCGGTGCATGGCAGCCATGCGGTAGATACGGGTTCGATTCACGGACGGGTCAATGGGCGAGGCGGGTTACAGCGCATCCTTTGCGCGGGCGGCCGTCTGGGCAAACGGCGTTCCTGAGTAGTCGCTGATCACCCGGTCGTAGAGGCGGGAGGCTTCGCCGGTGCGGCCGAGTTGCTGATAGGCCCGGGCCTGCGCCAGGTAGCTGCGGGCGATCCAATCGGGATAGCCGCCGAACAGGGTGGGCAGGCGGCTCAGCTCTTCGATCGCGCGACGCGACTGTCCTTGCTCGATCAGCAGGCGGCCCAGGCGATACAGCGCCTCCGCGCCAATTTCGGCCTCCGCGTTGCGCACGACGGTGCGATAGCGATCGGCGGCCTCGTCGACGCGTTGCTGACGCTCGTACACCCGCGCCAGGCCTAACTGCGCGGGGAGCGCGGCCGGCTGATTCGCATACTGATCCACCGTTTGATTGAGGAGCTCTTCGGCGTCGTTGAGGCGGTTGAGGCCGAGCAGCGATTGGGCCTGCCCGTACCGCGCCTCGGCCACGTTGACCGGATCCTGGGCGGCACCGTCCATGGTTTGATACACGGCGAGCGCGTCGCTGTAGCTCTCCCGTTCGAGATACATTTCGCCCAGGCGCCGGGCCGCCTCTACCTCCTGTGCGCTACCCTCGAACTCGTCGAGCACCTGGCGAAGATACCCCTCGGCGGCATCGTATTCCTCCCGGTCCGCGTAGATGGTGCCAAGGTAGTAGTAGGCTTCCGGCAGGAGGGCGTCGTTGTTCGACACGCGCACAAACCGGCGGAACGATTGCAGCGCCTCGTCGGTGCGGCCGCTCTGATACAACGCCTCAGCTTGCCGGAACCGGAGCTCATCCACGAGCGGCGAGTTGGGGTTCGCCGTGGCGAACGAGTCGATGATGGCCGTCGCCCGATCCTGGTTGTCCATGGCGATGAGCGCGTACTGCATGCTGGAGGCGGCGTCGGCAGCAAATGGGCTGTCGGAGTGCGCGTTGAGCACCCGCCGATACGCACTCACGGCAGCGTCCATGGTGCCGGCATTGAAGCGGGCATCACCAATCCCGTATTGCGCCTTCGCGGCCAGCGGATCGTTGGGGTAGGATTCGATTACCCGCCGATAGGCGCGGACGGCGGCTTCGAAATTCTGGTTCTGAAAGTTGATGAAACCGATGCGGTACAGAGCTTCCTGTCGCCAGTCGCTGTTCGGATACTGCTGCACGAGCCGCTGCAAGGTGTCGATGGCGTCCTGTGACTGGTCGGCGAGGTCGAGCGCCTGCGCCGTCTGGTAGAGCGCGTAGTCAGCGGCGTCGCCCTCCACGCGGCGGTACGTACGGATGGCGGCCGGGTAGCGCTTGAGGGCGTAGTAGCTATCCCCGAGCCGCAACAGCGCGTCCTGACGGTACGGGATGTCGCCGCTGCCCTGATCGGTGCCGGCCAGGAAACGCTCAAACCAGCGGGCCGCGTTTTCATATTGCTGTCGTTTGAAGGCCGTCCACCCGAGGGCGTAGCGCGCCGCCGCCCCGTGTGTGCCGTCGGGGTATTCATTCAGGTACTGCCGAAAGAGGGACTGCGCGCGGCCCAGATTGCCCGTCTGGTAAAAGCTCTCCGCGCCCCAAAACAGCGCGTCCTCGGTGCGGGCGGACGGCGTGTCGCGCTGATAGAGACTCATAAAGGCGGGCGCCGCGTCGCTGTACTGCCCCTGATCGTACTGGAGCCAGGCTTTCTGGAAAATGACGGCGGCCTTCAGCGAATCCGGGGCGGCATCAAGGGTGATGGCCTGGTCGAAGCTCTGCTGCGCGCCGTCAAAGTTGTTGAGCGCGATGTACGTGTTGCCCAGCATGTAGAACGCATCGCCGCGTCGCGGGGAGGTCGGAAAGTTGTCTACGACGGCGCGGAAGGCCTCATTTGCTTCGCGATAGCGGCGCTGCTCGTAGCGGATCGTTCCCAGCTCGTAGTACGCTTGATCGGCAAACTCGCTGTCGGGCCACGTGTTGAGCAGGCGCTGATAAAGATTTGCCGCCGCGGGGAGTCGATTGTCCAGATAGCGGTTGACGGCTTCGTAGTACGTTGCTTTCTCAGCGAGCGCATCATTGTGATCCGCGTGCACTTGGGCAAACCGGTCGGCCGCCCACTGATACGTGTCCTCCCGGTAGTAATTCCAGGCGAGTCCGTAAAGCGCCGGACGGTAGTACGGGCTGTCGGGATGGTCCTCGATGATCCGCCGATAGTTAAGGATAGCGTCTTCGCTGTTGCGAAGCTGATTGTGCGCCTCGGCCAAAAGGAACGTAGCGCGCTCGCGGGCTTCGGCGTCGAGTTGGCTGCGCCGGCGGTTCACCTCGTCGATGACCTTCTGATAGTCGCCCAGCTCGTAGTACACGTCGGCCAGGGCGAGGCCGATGCGTTGTGCGTAGGGCGAGTCGGGAAACCGCTGCCCCAGGGTCTCGAACGCCTGGGCGGCTTGGTCGTAGCGTTCCAGCCGGACGAGCGTCGTGCCCACGGCGTACTGCGCATTCGGGGCGATGGCCGCGTCGGGATGGTTGTCGACGACGCGGCGAAAGTACGCTAGCGCGGCATCGTCATTGCCCTCGTTGCGCGCGATCATGCCAATCTGATAGAGCGAGCGCGGCGTCTGCGGGCTCTCCCGATCGCGCGTCACGATGCGCTCGAGCACGGTGCGAGCGCGCCGGTAGTCGCCATTCTCGTAAAAGTACTGCCCCAGGCTGAGTTGGGCCTGCTGCGCCATCGGGTGCGAGGGGTACTGGCGCTGCAGCGTGCGAAGCAGGCGGGCGGCCTCGTCTTCTTGTTCCAACGCGAGGCGCGCCTGGGCCTCGTAGTAATACGTCTCGGCGGCGTTCACGTCTTGCGGGTAGCGGCGCCGGAAGCGCTCGAAGGCGCGCGCAGCCTGGGCGTAGTGGCGCGTATTATAGAGCTGTAGGGCATCCGCGAAGGCCGTCTCCGTGTGTGCGGGGGCCCGCTGTGCATGCACCGGTGTCGTGCTGAATGTGAGGCTCCAAGCCAGCAGGCTCATGCACGCCGTCGCGAGGAGCAGCGGCTGGCGTCGGAATCGAGACGGAAGAAGCTGAGACGGCACGGAAAGTCGTCGTTTCGTGGAGGAACGGCCCCCGAACATCGACACTTGTATCCGGGTTGTGGGTAGGGTAACGTGTAGTAGGACAACATTCCAACGAGTAACCCCTTAAATTTATTCTGTCAGCGCAATCCGGGAAAATTTGAAACGCATCGAGGCCGCCTCACCTGCGCGCCTGGTTTGCGCTGGGGGTTCCACCGCGAATCCATTCACTGTTGGTTGACCCAGCCCGCTGATACCATGACGAGTCCCTCCGCTGATGCGCCGCGTGATCCAGAACCGTCATCCTCAACGCCGTCCTCATCGGATGCTGCGGACGGGCAAGATCCGTTTGAAGGAGCGCCTTTCTCATCGTCAGAAGGCGCTGCCCAGGATCCTTATTCGCATGAAGGTGCATCCCACGACGGCCCATCGTTTGGCGACGATCCGGCATCTGGTGACGCATTCGGCCAATCGCAGCTTGCGATCGAGATGGCCAAGACGTGGGTGCGTCAGCACCAGACGGCGGCGATGGTCGGGGCGTTTGCGATTGGTGCCTTCGTCGGAGCCCTCATGCGCGACTGAACCGTCCTTCTCGTATCCTCCCATTCTTTTCGATTGAACCAACCGACCCATGGCAGAGCATGAAGCACCGGCGGACGCCGCCGACGAAACCCCTCAGAACGAACACGACGAGACGAGTGACGAGCGCACCGAGGGCCTCGAAGATCTGCGTCGTGAACTTTTGAATGCGATCGGCGACCTGCGGGCCGACATGGCGCGCCTCCAGATGGATGAGGCGCGAGGGCGGCTCCGGCAGTGGATCTGCAACAACCCGACCCTTGCGATCTTTCTGGCTACGGGGACCGGCATCGTAGCCGGCCGTCTCCTCTCGAAAGCGCTCGCTCCGTCACCGCCTCCGCCGCTTTCCGAGCGGGTTCGCCAGCGCGCAGAGGCCTTGGCCGAGGCAGCGCGCCGGCAGACGCAGGAGGCCGGGGAGGGCGTGTCCGAGCAAGCGGCGGCCGTGCGCCGCCGGGCCGATGCGACACGGCAGGCTGCTGAAGATCGTGCCGCCGAGGCGGGCGGGCGGCTTCGCCAGCGGGCGCAGGACTGGGGCGCCACCGTGGCCGATCGGGCGACCTCGCTCGGCAGTGAGGCCGCCGGCCGTGCAAAAGCACTGGGGACGGCCCTTGGGCAGGACGCCGACACCGTGCGATCCACCGTCGCCGACCGGGCCGAGCGTGCCAGCGAAGCCCTCAAGTCATCCGCCCAGGGCATCACGGACACGGCGGATAAAGTGCGATCCGGGTATCGGGCTGCTAAAATTGGTGCGAAGGTTGCGAAAGTAGCCTTTGCCCTGCTCGTCGCCAAAAAGAGCGTCGACTGGGTGCGGAAGATTCTTTGAACCTTTGGTCGAATCCGCGCGGCGTACTGGATTTCTGCGCGTCCTGAAGTATGTTACGATGCCGCGTGGAACGCACGTCCCTGTCTTTCCCCCGAATTCCAAGACCCTCTCGTGAGCATCCTTGCTGTTGGCACCGTTGCGTTTGATTCCATCGAAACTCCGTTCGGCACCGCAGAGCGCGTGCTGGGGGGGAGTGCGACCTACCTCACCCTCGCGGCCCGCTACTTCTGTGACGACGTCCGTCTCGTAGGCGTCGTCGGGGGCGATTTCCCCGATGAATATGTGCAGTCGCTGCGTGCGTGCGGCGTCAACCTCGAAGGCCTGACGGTGGACGAGGACGGCGAAACGTTCTTTTGGCGCGGCCGCTATCACTACGACCTGAACGACCGGGACACGCTCGATACGCAGCTTAACGTGCTGCAGACCTTCGAGCCGAACATCCCGGATTCGTACCGCGACAGCCAGATCGTCTGCCTGGGTAACCTTGAACCCACCATCCAGCGCGACGTACTGGCGCAGGTTGATAATCCGTCGTTCGTCATCTGCGACACGATGAACTACTGGATCGAGAACACGCCCGACAGCCTGCGTGAGACGCTCCGCCACGTCGACTGCCTAGTGATCAACGACGCCGAAGCGCGGGAACTGGCCGATGAGCCGAATCTCGTAAAGGCCTCCACGATCATCCGGGAAATGGGGCCGGACATTCTCATCGTGAAGAAGGGCGAACACGGCGCGCTGCTGTTCAGCGACGACGTGGTCTTCAGCGCGCCGGCTTATCCGCTCGAAGACATCCAGGATCCCACAGGCGCTGGCGACACCTTCGCAGGCGGGCTCGCCGGGCATCTCATGCGCGAGGGCGTGTTCAACGACGCGAGTCTGAAGCGCGGTATCATCTACGGCAGTGCCATGGCCTCCTTTGCCGTCGAACAGTTCGGGCCGGAGCGGCTGCTGCATCTGGACGCGCCGGAGATTACCGACCGCGCACGGGCCTTCCACGAGTTGGCCCGCATCCCAGAGCTCACCCCGCTCCAGCCGGCTTGATTTTGCATTGACACCTCCATCCATGTCCTCCCCTTCTGACGCTTCGACGTCGTCCTCGTCATCCTCGTCGGCTCCGGCCCGCACCTCGACGGTCGGGACGGTCCGGCTGGTGAACGCCGTGTTTTACGGCCACCATGGCGTAATGCAGGAAGAGCACCGCATTGGGGGGCGCTACGAGGTGGACGTGGCCGTCGACCTTGATTTCGAGGAGGCGGCTGTCCACGACGACCTGGATCAGACCGTCAATTACGAGCAGGTCTATGAGTTCGTGAAAGAGCTCGTCACCCAGAACAACTTCTACCTGATCGAGAAGCTGGCCTATCTCATCACGCAGCGCGTACTCGACGCGTATCCCGACGTGGAAGCGATCGAAGTGACCGTGCGTAAGCCCAATCCGCCTGTCGGGGGGCCCTGTGACCGCGCGGAGGCCGTCTACCGCTACGAGACGTGACGCTCCGGCGCATCGTTCGCCGCGGAGGGGATCGCGAACGTCACGAGAAAGTCGTGGAGGAGGGCGTCCACCTCGGTCGTCTTGGCGAGATTATTCACCACGCGCTGGAAGTCTTCCTCGGTCGGAAGCTCCTCTTTGTAGTATTCCCGATAAGCAACGAGGCGTTCGCGCTCGCGGGCTGCATCCAACTCGCTGTGAAACTGGGTGCCGTAAACAGGCGCCTCCTTGAGCCGGAAAGCTTGATTGCGCTGGGAGTCGTTGTAGGCCAGCTCGATCGCGTTGGGAGGGAGCGTCTTGACGCGGTCGTGGTGGCCCATGTTGACCTTGAAGGAGGCGGAGAAGCGCTCGAAGAGGGGGTCTATCCGGCCGGCTTCCGTGAGGTGCACGGTGCCGCACCCGAGTTCGGCGCGGCCCGGGTCGTACACGAGCGTGCCTCCGAAGGCACGAGCGATGACCTGGTGGCCCCAGCAGGAGCCAAACGTCGGGATGCGCTCGGCGGCGGCTTGCCGGACCAGGTCCAGCAGATCCGGCATCCACGGCGGGTCGTCCAGGGCGGAGTACTCGCCCGCGCCCCCAATGAGTACCGCATTCACGCCGTCGAGCACCTCGGCGTGGATGGGCGAGTGGACGACGTTCAGCAGGCGAAGCTGCTCGCGGCGCACCCGGCAGCGTTCCAGGAAGCACGCCTGTTCTTGATGCTCCATCGCGTGGGTGTTCCGCGCCTGGATCAGCAGCAGACGGAGGGTGTCGATGGAGGGAGGGGACATGGGGCCTGAATGCTCTGGTAGAAGCCGCACTGATGGAGAAACGCAATGATGTTTCATATGCACAGCGGCCTCATTTGATCGGAGTCGAGCGGCGGAGCGGTCGGTGCCGGGACCGAACGCGGCATGAGATTCCGTTATTGCAAACAAAAACTACAACAAGAAGACGTCCGAAAACTGGGTCCGCAAGACGACGTATAGCCGCCGCAGGGGGAGGCCCACCACGTTGTAATAGTCGCCCTCAATGCGTTCGACAAACAGCGCTCCCAGGTCGTCCTGGATGCCATAGCTCCCGGCTTTGTCCATCGGCGAGCCGGTGGCCACGTACGCTTCAATTTCGTCGAGGGCGAGGTTGCCAAAGGTTACGTCGGTTGCTTCAACGGCCGTAACGGCGCGGTCGGTGTGCTGGTGAACTAGGGCGACTCCGGTGTAGACGGTATGCGTCGCGCCGCTAAGTTGCTGAAGCGTCCGCACGGCCTCGGCCCGAGTCACGGGCTTGCCGAGAATCTGGTCGTCGATAGCCACCACGGTATCGGCGGCGAGGACGAGCGCATCGGGATGTGCGTCCGCCACGGGGTTGGCTTTGTCGCGGGCAAGGTCCTGCACGATGGTCGCCGGAACGGCGTTGGGGGGAATGACCTCCTCAGCCGGGCTCACTTGCACTGTGAAATCCAAGCCGAGGCGCTTCAGGAGGCGCCGCCGTCGGGGTGACTGCGAGGCAAGAATCAGCGGTAGATCGATGCGCATATCGATAGCGAGAGGCTTATGTTGCGTTGTCGTGATCCGAACCGGCACGGGGCAATCGAAGATGGGCCGATGGCGTGACATCGTTCGGCTCCGCCTTTGGCAGCACGTCGCCTCGCTCGCCGAAAAATCGGCGGTTGGGCTTCTTTAGGCTGCGATTCTCCACGTGAGAAAGCCTTTTTTAAGCCTAATGTTTTACATGAGGGCAAGGCAAGTAGGGCTATGGGAAAAAACGAATCATAGAAACGTGCGGTGAATGTACCTGAAGAGCCCGTCGATGCCCGCGCCGGATGAGGCCAAGAGGGCGAGCACGCTGAGCCAATCGCCGAAGCGCACGTACGGGCTCGACTCGGTAGCGTGGGGAATGGAGACGGGGCGGACGGTGGGCACCATCCAGCCCGCGGTGGCACTCAGTTGCCCCTGCGGATCGATCAACGCGGTGCGTCCCGTTTCGGCCACGAACGCCATCGCACGGCGCACGGCGATCGCTCGCAATTGACTGAAGGCCAGATGCTGCCGGAACCCGAACGAGGGGCCCCACCATCCCACCTGGGCGACGGTAACCAGAAAATCGACCGGTCGGCTCGTGTGCTGCGGAGCCACGTACGAGCGAATATGGTGCGTGAAAGTGCTCTCAAAACAGATCAGCGCGCCCAGCTGAAAGGTCGGTGCAGTCAGCGTCGGTTGGAGGTGGCTGCGGGCGTATCCGGCCACGCCCCCTGCGGGCACGCCAAACGATTGCAGGGCGGGGACGTACTCGGAGAACGGGACGTGCTCGGCAAAGGGCACCAGGTAGTTTTTCCGGTAGCGCTGCACCGTGTCGGGACGGATGAGCAGGGCCGCGTTGTAGTAGGTGCGAGCGCCGTTGGGCCGCATCGAGGCCGGCTCTATGGCTCCGGTCAGCAGCGCAACGTCGCGGTCTGCGGTCCACTGTTGCAGCCGCTCGTACAGTGCGCGTTGGGCTGCCGAGTCGGGCACGGCAGGCAGGGCCGTTTCGGGCCAGACGACCAGGTCCACTCGGGAGACCGTCGTGTCTAAGGCCATTTCGGTCTGGCGCAGCAGCGTATCGACGCGCGTCGTGTCAGGCACCTGGGCCCACTGGAGGGCAGGAATCGCGGGCTGGACCAGCAGTGCGTCCGTGCGCCCGTCGGCTGGAGTGGGCGCCTCCATCTGTTGGGTGCCGTAGAGCGCTGCACCGCCGAGGAGGAGCGCCACGATGACGGCGGCTGCACCGCGTCCGCGCCACGATTGCGCAAGGAAGGCACCGAGGGCCCCGCCGTTGAGGGCCCAGAGCCAGGCGGACAGGGCAGAGGGCCCGGTCAGGTCGGCCAGTTGGCGGAAGGGGTCGAGCGTGGCCTGGGTGTGACCCAGCAGCATCCACGGGAATGCCAGCGGACCATGGCTGATGCCCCACTCGACCGTGAGGGAAAAGGCCACAAGCACGCCGAACCCCGGCCCGAGGCCCCACCGGTTGCGAAAAGGAATCGATGCTGCGAACGGGAGGGCGAGCAGGAAGGGAAAGAGAATCAATCCACCGAGGGAGGCCAGGGCGGCGCTGGGGATTTCGTGCAGCAGCACCCAGTGGAACGCGATGGCACCAGCTAGGCCGAGGCTTGCGTAGGCTTCTGCGAGCATACGGCCTGCTGAGGAAACGGTGACCCAGCGAAGTAGGAGCGGGACCAAGGCGACCCACGCCAGGGGGGCCAGCGGAAAGGGTGGAAAGCTCATGCCCAGCACCACGCCACCCACCGGGATCAGAAGCCACTGTGGGGTGGGAACGCGCACCGCGGGGCGGGGAGCCCGGGCGCTGCGCGGCGGGGGCGAGCGGTAAATCGGCACGGACACGGTGGCGAGGGGCTGATGAACGATGAACCGTCGAACGTAACCCTGGACCGGCGCAATAGCAGCGAGCCGACCATTTGACTCATGGTGCGGATCCGCCTACCTTGAATGGCCCAGCAGAAATTACACGTAGCACGTCCCATGCTCCCCCTGGCAGTTTGTAACCACAAAGGTGGTACCGGAAAAACTACGTCGGTGGCTCATATTGCGGCCGCGCTCGGGCTGAGCGGCCATCAAACGCTTGTGATTGATCTCGATCCGCAGGGGTTTTTATCCCGCATGCTCGGCATCCCGGAAGCGGCCCGTGAAGACACGGTCCTCGCCCTCTTCGAACACGACCGCGAACCGGGCGAGATCCAAATCTTAGAGATGAGCAGCTTCGACCTGATTCCCTCGTCGAGTTTGCTCACGAAGCGCATGCGCAGTCTGAACAAGCCGACGGACGTCTTATGGGTCAAGGAGTCGGTTGAGAGCGGACTGTTGGCCCGTGACTACGACGTGATTCTGTTCGATACCGCCGCGGCCGTCACGGTATACAGCCTCAACGCCCTTGTCGCGAGTCGGCACGTGCTCATCCCGGTGCTTCCGGAGTATCAAGGGGTTGTAGGGGCAGAGCAGACGTATCAAACCGCGGAGTTGATCCGCAAGCGCCTTAACCCGCGCCTCCGGTACGTACCCTTCCTGTTTACACAGGTGGATGGCCGCAAAGGCATTCACCAATCTTACCGCCAGTACATGCGGGAAAAGTACAGCGACCACGTACTTGATTCCATCATCCGAACGAGCACGTCGCTGGCGGAATCGTACGAGGATGGCACGACGCTCTTCGACCACGATCCACACGCGCGCGGCGCCCACGACTATGCCAACGCCACGGACGAACTGATGCGTCGAATCCGTTCCGACGCGGCCGGCACCGCCGAAGAAGCAGACTCCGAAGCGCCGATGCAAGATGTATCCACACCCACCCCCGAGACGCTCAACTCCTGACTCCTCCAACCCCGTGGTGCTTGACTGATGCAGTGGCGTTCCGTTTCGATCTTCCTCGTGGTGTTGGCCGTGTCCGCTGGGGCGCTGTACGTGCTCAGCCGGGGCCTCGGGTCCGCTCCGGCCTTGGGGGTGCTGCTCGACCCCGCAGATGGTTTGTACCGCACCGCCCGCCGTACGGCCGCGCCATCGCCGGCCGAGCCGCTGGTGATGCCGGCCCTGTCGGACACGGTCACGGTGGTCCGCGACGCACGGGGTGTGCCGCACATCTTTGCGGAGCGCGACCGGGATGCGATCATCGCGCTGGGTTACGTCACGGCGCAGGACCGGCTCTTCCAGATGGATTTCATTCCCCGCGCCGCATCGGGCCGGCTGGCCGAGGCGTTCGGTCCGGCCGCCGTCAACCGCGACCGGTTTCTTCGTCAGACTGGGATGGATTGGGGCGCGCGCAAAAACCTGGAACGCATCCGTGAGGAACAGGGCATCGAGTGGGATCTGCTCCAGGGGTACGTGGCCGGCGTGAATGCCTACATCGACCAGCTTGCGCCAGCTGAGTTGCCTTTCGAGTTTCGCCTGCTGGGATACACGCCCGATCGATACACGCCGCTGCAGGTCCTGCGCGTCCTGCAGTACATGGCGTACGATCTCACATACGGCTCGGATGATCCACGGTACACCATTCTGGAGGAGCGCCTTACGGCGGAGGAGTACAACCAGCTGTACCCGCGCCATGCATCGCTGTACGTGCCCATCATCTCCCCGGAGCAGCAACTGACGGCCGATGCCGATCGGCCCGATCGGGATGCGGTCACGCCCGCGATGAAAGCCGCGTTTCCCGTGCTGGCCGCACACCACGCGCAACGCGAGGCCTTGCACGGTACGGTGCTGGAGGGGTATCGCTCGGGCAAAGGATCCAACAACTGGGCGGTGGACGGTGCGCACTCCGCGACGGGTGCGCCCATCCTGGCGGGGGACATGCATCTGGGGCTCAACTTGCCCGCCATCTGGTACGAGGCACACCTCGTCACGCCCACGATGAACAGTTATGGCGTGACGATCCCGGGGGCGCCCCTCCCGGTTGAGGCGTTCACCGACCACGTCGGGTGGGCCTTCACGAATACCGGTGCCGACCAGATCGACCACCTGGCGCTGGAAGTTGATTCGGCCCGTTCACGGTATCGATACGAGGGCGACTGGCACCCGCTGGAGCGCGTGGCGGATACCATCCGGGTGAAGGGGGCATCCTCGGTCGTCGACACGCTGTACTACTCGCACCACGGGCCGGTGCGATTCGATCGTTCGGTGAACGAGGGCGGGGCCGTCGCGCTGCGCTGGGTAGCGCATAAACCCAGCCGTACCCTGGCAGCGCTGTGGCACATGAATCACGCGACGAATCTCACCGAGTTTGAGGAGGGGCTGCGACGGTGGGATACGCCCATGCAGAACATCCTGTACGCGGGAACGGACGGGCACATCGCCATCCGCTCCACCGGCCTGTTGCCGATCCGCCGGGCTGGGTCCGGCCACGGGCTGCTCGACGGGTCCACCGATCGGTTCGCATGGGTGGGGCGCGTGCCGTTCGACTCGCTGCCGTATGCCCGCGATCCAGCCCAAGGCTTCCTGGCCTCGTCCAATCAGCAGCCCACGGGGACCAATTATCCATACTATCTGAACCGCGACTGGGGGGATGCCTACCGCTCGCTGCGCATCGACGCTCTGCTCCGCGAGGCGCCGACACACTCCGTCGACGATCTGAAGCGGTACCAGTCGGACGTCCACGCCGTGCAGCGCGATCTCTTCGTGCCATTGCTGCAGCCGCTCACGGAGCTCTCCCCGCGGGCTGACTCGCTCCGCCATATGCTGGCGCGATGGGACGGCGCTACGACCACCGACCAACCCGAGCCGCTCGTGCTGGACGTGTTCCTCGAACGGCTGCGGCAATTGGCTTGGGACGAAGACGTCTTCACCGGCGTCCCCGAGCCCGAAGACGCGTCGCTCCTCACGCTGTTGCGGGACGCGCCCGACGCGCCGTGGCTCGACATCCGGTCCACTGACGCCCGCGAAACAGCTGACGGGCTGCTCGCCCGCGCGCTGGAAGCCACGGCCGACTCGCTCGCGGCGCGCCACGGGTGGAATCCCGATGCGTGGCGTTGGGGCGATCATCACCACATTCTCTTCCGCCACCTCACGCAGAGCCCAGCGCTCGACGCGCTGTGGCGCGGCCCCTTCGAGTACCCGGGGTTCGAGGCAACGGTGTCGCCAGCGCGAGGCCGCACGGCAACGCACAGCGCCAGTTGGCGGATGGTCGTCGACTTCAGCGCTGCGCCGCCTGAGGGCTACGGCGTCTATCCCGGCGGGCAGAGCGGCAATCCCTTCCACCCGACCCACTACGACGGGCACCTCGACACGTATCTCAACTTTGAGCACTACCGCCTACGCAAGCCGCCCCACCCGGACGCGCTTGCCGCCGAGGACATCGACCGCCGGGTTGAGCTTGTGCCAACGAAGTGACGTTATTGGACGCAGGCGTCTTTTCACCCTCCATCATCCACCACGCTTCGGCATTTCATGGCTTCAGAGCAAGATCGTTTTTCGTCGCGGCTCGGTCTGATTCTCAGCGTCCTCGGGATTGCCGTGGGCACGGGCAACATCTGGCGGTTTCCCCGGGTCGCCGCGACGAACAGCGGTGGAGAGGGGGCCGGGGCTTTTCTCGTGGCGTGGGTCATCTGCCTGTTCATCTGGAGCATTCCCCTGATCATCGCCGAGTACGCGCTCGGGCGGCAGGGGCGGATGGGCGTCGTGGGTACCTTCTCCAAAATCGCCGGGGAGCGGTTTGCCTGGATGGGCGCCTTCGTGGGCTTTGTGGCCACGGCCATCATGTTTTACTACGCCGTCGTGGCTGGATGGTGCGTCTTCTACTTCGTGGAGATGTTCATCAACCCGCTGCCGCTCTCCTCGGAAGCCTCGCGGGGCGTGTGGGATTCCTTCCAGGCTGGATACACCCCGATCCTCTTCCACGCCTTGGCCATGGGGGGCGGGGCTTGGGCCGTGTGGAAAGGCGTCTCGTCCATCGAGCGGGTCAACAAGGTGTTGATTCCGACGCTGGTCCTCATCGTGCTCATCGCCGTGGGCCGCACCGTTACGCTCGACGGGGCGGCGGAGGGGCTCGCGTTTCTCTTCAACCCGCAGTGGGACACGCTCGCCCGTCCTGAAGTATGGCTCGAAGCGCTCACGCAAAACGCGTGGGACACCGGGGCCGGGTGGGGGCTCATCCTCACGTACGGCGCCTACATGCAGCATCGCCACGGCGTGGTGTCGAACGCGTTCATCACGGGCATCGGCAACAACATCGTGTCGCTGCTCGCGGCCACCATCATCTTCGGCACCGTGTTCGCCGTGCTCGGCGCGCAGATGTCGCAGGCCGAGATTCTCGAAGTCATGCAGACGAGCGGTCCGGCCGGCACGGGGCTCACGTTCATCTGGATGCCACAGCTCTTTGCGCAGATGCCGTTTGGCAGCACGCTGGCCGTGCTGTTCTTCCTGGGGCTGTCCTTCGCCGCGTTCAGCTCGCTGATCTCGTTGATCGAGCTGGCCACGCGCGTCTTCGTCGATGCCGGGCTGGCGCGGCGCACGGCCGTGGCGTCGGTGTGCAGCGTGGGCTTCCTGCTCGGCGTCCCCTCCGCCATGAACCTGAACGTCCTCGCCAACCAGGACTTCGTATGGGGCATTGGTCTGCTGATCTCGGGTGCCTTCGTGGCATTCGCCGTCATCCGCTACGGCGTGCAGCGCTTCCGGCGCGAGGCCATCAGCGCCGGTCCGGGCGACATCGATCCCGGCCGCGGCTGGGACCTGCTGGCCGGCCTCGTGGTCCCGATCCAGGCCGTCGTCCTGCTCGGGTGGTGGCTCTACCAGTCGGCGGCCGTGTACGCGCCGGAGAGCTGGTTCAATCCGCTGGAGCCGTTTAGCGTGATGACGTGCCTCGTGCAGTGGGGCGCCGTGCTCGTCACGCTCTTCGCCCTCAACCGGTGGATGGCCCGGCGCACGCTGGCCACGCCCTCGCCGCTGGAAGGGCCCTGATGGTTCCCTCGTCGCAGACGATCCATGTATTCAGTCCGCTTGACAGGCTCATGCAACGATTCTTGATGGGGCTCTTCGTTGGGATGCTGGCCCTCGGGCACAGCGTGGCGCACGGCCAGCAATTGGAGGCCGGGCCGCAGGTCCTCACCTTCTTCTCTGAGGTAGACGATACGGATCAGCCGTACGCCATCTACCTGCCGCCTCATTTTGACGCGTCGCGGACGTACCCGCTTGTGATTAGCCTGCACGGCGCCGGGTCGAACCACCGGCTGAACCTGCGGCGCGTGTTTGGCAAGAGCAATGCGCCCGGCGAGAACGACGTTGAGGCCACGCGCTACTTTCCGGAGTGGGAGGACGTGGACTACATCGTCGCCTCGCCCTTCGCACGCGGCACGATGGGCTACCAGGGCGTCGCGGAGAACGACGTGATGCAGGTGCTCGCCGACGTGAAACGGCGATTCCCGATCGATGAGAACCGGATCTACCTCACGGGCCTCTCGATGGGTGGCGGCGGCACGCTCTGGATCGGGCTCACGCGGCCGGATCTCTGGGCGGCGATGGCACCGGTGTGCCCGGCGCCCCCATCGGGCACGACCCACCTGGCCGGCAATGCGCTCAACGTACCGGTGCACCTGCACCAGGGCGCCGAGGATCAGGTGGTGAGCCCAGAGGGCGTCCGCGCCTGGGCCGACACGCTCGACGTGCTGGGGACGAACGTCACGTACACCGAGTATCCCGGCGTGGGGCACAACAGCTGGGAGAACGCCTATCAAAACGGCCAAATCTTCGACTGGTTTGATCGCTTCGAGCGCAATCCGCACCCGGAGCGCGTACGCTTTTCGACGCGCTGGTACAAATACGATGCGGCGTACTGGGTGCGCATCGACGCGCTCACGCCGGGGACCCGGGCCGAAATCGACGCGCGCTTCACGGCTGTCAACCAACTCACCGTCGCCACCGACGCGTTGGACGGCTTCACGCTCCGGCTGGCCGACCATCCCCGAGTGGACTTGGATGAGCCGATGACCGTGCGCGTCGATGGTGAAACGGTTCAGGTCCAACCGGCCGACAGCGTGTCGTTCAGCCGGCGGAACGGGGAATGGCGCGCCGAGCCGTACGCGCCAGCTCCGACGGCCAAGCGGCCCGGCATGGAGGGGCCGATGAGTGAGGCCCTGGCTGATCGGCACATCTACGTGTACGGGACGGCCGATGACCCGTCGGAGGAGGAACTGCAGCGCCGCCGCGCGCAGGCCATGACGGCGGCCACATGGTCCGTGTATCGCGGGCCGTTTCGGCGGCGCGTCAAGGTGTTCCCACGCGTCGTGGCCGATCGGAACGTGCGCGAGAGCGATTTCGCCACCTCCAACCTCGTGCTCTTCGGGACGCGATCCACCAACCGCATCATCGAGCGGTTCAGCGACCGGCTGCCGCTGCATCTCGACCCCTCGCCCGGCGACTACGGGCTCGCGTACGTGTTTCCGGTGGACGGGCACTACATGCTCGTTAACTCGGGGCGGTCCTGGTGGAGCGACGGCGCGAGTGACGAAAACGACTCCCCCTTCGTCAATCAGGTCCCCGCGCTTGAACTGACGGATTGGCCGGACTTCCGCCTGTACCAGAGCGCTGCGGACAGCGTCCTCGTCGAAGGACGATTCAACCGTACCTGGCAGCTGTCCGGCGACGACGCGCGGGCGCTCCGGGGGACGGGTGCGGTCACCGTCCGGGACGAGGCCGTTGCCCCCGAGGCCACCGACGCGGCTCACTGACGCGGCGCCGCGTCTCGCTTGTGCCTTTGCCTGGAACACCGACCTGCGGCGCGCGCTAAAGTCTAGCAGTCGGCGTGAGGCTCTCAACGGGACCGACCGAACGAAGCCCACTGGCCGGCGGAACCTTCATCTGGCCCAACCGACCCCGCCGCTTATGACGCATCTCCTCGCACGCTGCTCAGCGCTTCCGCTTGCGCTCTTCCTTTGCGTCGCCGCGCCAGCGGCCGCCCAGCCGGAGCCCATGCCCTTGGGGTCGTCCATGCCGGCCGCTACCCTGCAGCAGGTGGACGGATCGACGGTCCCGTTGAGCGCCGTCGCTGGGGAAACGGGGACCGTCCTTCTGTTTTGGAGCAACCAGTGTCCCTGGGTCGATCGGTATGAAGAGCGCGTCATGGATCTCGTCGAGCGCTTTCAGTCGCAAACCATCCAGTTCGTGCTCGTGAACGCCAACGACGCGTCGGCTTTTCCACAGGAATCGCTCGACGCGTCGCAGGAGCGCGCCAATGAGCGGGGCTATCAGGCGCTGTACGTGCGCGACCCCGGCTCCTCGCTGGCCCGTGCGCTGGGAGCGACCCGCACGCCGCACGCGTTCGTCTTCGACGCGGATGAGACGCTCGTCTACACCGGCACCATCGACGACAGCCCCAGCGGGACGGACGGGGTCACGAAGACGTACCTGGCCGATGCACTGGAGGCGCTCACCGGTGGCGGCGACGTGCCGGTGCCCCGAACCAAGGCGTTTGGCTGCACCATCAAGTTTGCCAATCCGTAGCGTGGTCGTGACCATCGAAGAACTGATCCAAGATGTGACGGCGGCGCGCTGGGCGGATCCGGCGGCCTTTGCCGCGGCGGCGGATGCGGTGCTCCAGCACCAGCGCGCGCAGAACGCCGTCTACCGCCGTTATTGCAAGCCAAGAAAATGGGCAACCTGGGCCGAAGCGCCCCACCTTCCGGTGGAGGCCTTCAAGCACGTGCCGGTCACGACCTTCCCGCCCGAAGAGGCCGAGCACGTCTTCGAGAGCAGTGGCACCGGGCGGGGCGTTCCGAGTCAACATTACGTGCGTCGTCTCGATCTGTACGAGCGCGTGGTGACGACGCACTTCGAGCGCGTCTTCGGTTCGGGGCCTTTCACGTTCGTCGCCCATTTGCCCGGTTACGCCGAGAACGGACGCCGGTCGTCGCTCCTCTACATGGTCGACGTGCTCATCCGTCGGTACGGCGACGACGCGAGCGGCTTCTTTCTCGACGACCCGTCGTTCCTCGACACGGCGCTGGAGCACAGCGTCCGCCACGATACGCAGCTCCTCCTCTTCGGCGCGGCGTTTGGCCTCCTCGACCTGCTGGAAGCGCGGTCCGTCGCGTTGCCCTCTGATGCGCTCGTGATCGAGACGGGCGGAATGAAGACATACCGCCGTGCAATGGATCGAGATGAACTCCATGCGCGGCTCGCCGATGGGTTCGAAGTTGCGGAGGATCGGATCCGCAGCGAGTACGGCATGTGCGAACTGATGAGCCAATGCTACACGCGGGGCGATCACGTGTTCTTTCCGCCGTCGTGGATGCGGTTCCGCGTGGTGGACCCAGAGCGCCCGTCGCACGAGGTGCCGGAGGGGGAATCAGGCGCCCTTGCACTGTTCGATCTCGCCAACGTGTTCAGCGCCTCGGCCTTGCTGACCGAAGACCGCGCCGTCCGCGTCGGCGACGGATTCAAGGTGCTCGGCCGGCTCTCAAATGCGGAACTGCGCGGATGCAACTTCCTGGTCGAATCGGACGCTTCCTAACCATGTCCCTGAATGAAACCCTTCCGGCGCGGCAACGCACGCGGATCGAGGCCGTCGCGAAGGCCGCCGCCGCATGGTGTGAGCCGGACCATCCGGCGCGGGCGGACGCCATTGAGGCGACGCTGGACGCGCCCAACCGCTTCACCGAACAGGCGACCACGTTTGCCATCAACCAGCAGATGGACCAGCTCACGCCCCACGCGCTGCAGGACTGGCTGGGTGGACACTGGGCTGATGCGCCGCAGACCGTGGGGGTGCTCAACGCCGGCAACATCCCGCTCGTTGGGCTTCAGGATCTGCTCGCCGTAGTGCTCACCGGACACAACTACGTCGGGTCGGTGTCCTCCAAGTCGCCGCATCTGCTCCCGGCCTTCGTGGACGAACTGAAGACGCACGATCCGGACTGGCCGGCTACGTTTGACGAGGCCGAGGCGCTATTCGCTCGCGTGGACGCGATCATCGCGACGGGGGATGATGAGACGGTGGACTGGGTGACCGAGCAGTGTGACGCCCACGGCATCGCGACGGACCACCGGCTTCTCCGCGGCCATCGGTACAGTGTGGCCGTGATCGATGGGGAAGAGGATGAGGACGACCGCGAGGATCTGGCCGAGGACGCGCTGTTGCACGAGGGGTACGGCTGCCGAAACGTAGCCATCGTGTGGGCACCGAGGGATCTTTCCCCGGATCCGTATTTGAACGCGCTGGCACGCTTTCGCGGGCTGTTCCCGGTTCACTCCGAGGTGCCCGGTACGCTCCAGATGCAGCAGGCCTTTTTGGAGGCGACCGATCAGTCCCACGCCTATGGCGAGGGGCTGGAGTTTCTGGTGAGCCGCGGCGAGCCCGAACCGCAGCGGCCCGGTCACATCCGGTGGGCCGAGTACGACACGCTCGACGAGGTCCGCGAATGGCTCGCTGCTCACGACGATCAGATTCAACTGGTCACGGCGCGGCCCGAGGTGGCCGAGCGCTTGGGGCCTGCCGTGCCCACCGCCGCGCTCGGCTCGGCGCAGCGGCCCGATCTGGACTGGCAGCCCGACGGGAAGGATACGGTGACCGTCCTGGATGCGCTCGGCGAGGCGACCTGAGTGCAATCAGGCGTGGTATCAGTTCTACGAGATCATTACATAAAGGGAAGTCATCCTCAACTCGATTGGGACACGAGGCCGCAGGCCGGCGACCGCAGGTAATCCAGAACAACCGCCTCAGCACCTGGATGCCCGCTCCCCGATCAGGGTCGGGGACGGTCGGGCATGACGTCCAAAATGAAGCGCGGACCGATTCTGCGAACGCACCATCAATTCGGAGAATCGGTATGAAGCTGGGGGTTTGCCCGCTGCCCAATGGTCTCTACGCGTCGCATGGGCCGATCTCAACCGGCAACTTCCTCCAGGTGGTCGGTGAGGATCTGCTTGACGTGGGGCATCACTTCCTTCCACGCCGCTGCGTCGGTTTTGGAGACCGTTACAAACTGAGGTAGGATCAATACGTTGGCAATCCCATCGACCGCAAACAGGAGCCGGCCGAGTGGATGAGCTTCGGTGTCGTCGGGAGAGGTGACAGAGACCATGCCGTCATCAATAAAGGGCCCGGCGTCGGTCGTGATCTTGATGCTGTTCGGATTGGGCGTCGGTTTCGTGTGAAGGGTAGGCATGAAGACGTCGCGGGCCATTGAGGGGATCGAATCGAGCATGCGATGGGGCTGTACGCGCCAATCTTGTCCGCGTGCCCCCATCCGAAAAAAGCGGCCTGATGCACATGGCCTTCACTTGCGATCCGGACGAAATCCCCTATATTACCAGTGCTCTTCGCCTTACTGAACCGTCTCATGGGTTCCATGGAGTCTCCCCACCGCCTGGATCGGACCTCGGAGCCGGACGGCCCTCTCGCTCCGGTTTCAGGCAACAAAGCGCAACGCCTCGCGCAGCACACGCAGCGCCTCGTCGATAACTTGAAGAGGTGGGTCGACCTACGCATTGAGCTGGCTCAGCTCGAACTGGAGGAGCGCGTCGAGGCGAAGGTGAACGAAATTGCGCTCGGCGTCATCGTTGGAGGGATCATGCTCTTGGCCGTCGTGTTCGGGTTGACGGCCCTTGCTTTGGGCATCGGTGCGTGGCTGGGCCACGCCGGGTGGGGGTTTTTGATTGTGACCGTGCTGCTGGTTCTTTTGGCGGGGGTGCTCCGCGCGGCCCGGCCTGAGTTTGTGCAGGTAGGCCGCTCGCCCGGACGCTCTTCGGGGCACGACGCCGACAGCACCTCGTCTACGGAGTGATCCGCCCCTGCAATCCTCGGTTTTTGTTCGTACGTATGCATCGCGCTCATGCCTGACTCGGACGCCGCGAAATCAAAAGCTGACGTAGAGGCTGAACTGGATAGCTCATCGGACGCCATCCAGGGACGCCTCGACGCGATCCACGACGAGATCACGTCGACGGGCAGCTCCATCCGGAGCCTGCTGCGCAAGCATCCGCTGGCGAGCGTCGGCGGCTCGCTGCTGGCCGGAGCGCTCGTGGGGTGGCTGCTGGCCGGGCTCGGCAAGCGCCGCTTGAGCAAGGCGCATCGGCAGCTGCTGAACGACTACGTGGAGGCCCTGCGCGACGAGGTGCGCACGGCCGTCGCGGGCGGCGAGGAGGTGGGCGCGGCCGTGCAAGACGCCCTCCGAAACCGCACCCCGCTCATCGTCTACTCCGAGGACGGTCGCTCGAAGGGATGGCTGCGGCAAACAGCTGGCCTCGTCTTCGACACGGCCTTGACGCTCTTCATCCGCGACGTGCTGAGCGGCATGCTCGACGGGCTCAGCGCCGAAGACATGCTTGAAACGGACGAGGAGGCGCTGGGCGACCTCGGTTCCACGCCGTCGTGACGCCCCACGCATGTCTTGCAATTTTGTGACGATCTTCGCTGTTAATGCGTGACGGCGGTTTATACCTTTCGGGTCATATGGAATGGCCCGAACCCGGCCGGTCCCGGTTGGAGGCGCCACACGAACGCCCATCGCACTGCTCACTGACCCAATACATCCATGCGTATCATCATCTTCGGGCCGCCCGGTGCTGGCAAAGGTACACAGGCGCGTCTGCTTGAGGCACGCCGGGGACTGACCCAAGTCTCGACCGGCGACATCATCCGCTCCGCTATGAAGCGCGAGACGCCGATCGGCAAGGAGGCAAAGGCCTACGTGGAGCAGGGCGAGCTTGTCCCCGACACGGTCGTTCGCAAGCTGGCCGAGCAGGCCATTGCCGACGAAGGGTACGACGATTTCGTGCTCGATGGTTACCCGCGGACCACGCAGCAGGCCGAGTGGCTCACTGAGTTTCTGAAGGAGCACGAGACGCCGCTGCACGCTGTGGTGAGCCTTCAGGTACCCGACGAGGTGATCGTGGATCGGCTCTCGAAGCGGCGCATCCACAAGGAGACGGGCGAGACCTACCATCTCGACATGGACCCGCCGCCAGACGACGTCGATCCGAGCCTGATCGTGCAGCGTCCGGATGACCAGCCCGAGACCATTCGCAACCGACTCAGCGTGTACCACGAGCAGACGGCCCCGCTCGAAGCGTACTACCGTGAGCGGGACGTGTACCACGAGGTCGAAGGTGTGGGGGATATTGAGGAGATCTACACGCGCATCACGACCACCCTCGACGACGTAGCTACCACAGCAGACGCCTGAGTTGTTGTCCCCATGAATATAGAGTATTCCCCCACGAACGCGGCGTCCGAGCAAACCTGCGCCGAGCACGTCGCCTCGCTGCGTGCGCTCATCAACCAAGCGCTTCCTGAACTCGTCGCGGACGCAGGGCCCGACGTGTTGTACGATCCCATTCGTTACGTGCTGGACGGCGGCGGAAAACGGCTTCGCCCGATTTTGCTTCTCCTCGCTGCCGAATCGTTTGACGTAGAGACGAAACGCGCGCTGCCCGCGGCGTTGGCCGTGGAGGTCTTCCACAACTTCACGCTCGTCCACGACGACATCATGGACCATGCGGACGAGCGCCGCGGGCGGCCCACCGTGCACCTGCGATGGGATGCGGACACGGCCATCCTCACGGGCGACATGCTCATGGCGCTCTCGTACGATTTGCTCACGCAGGTCGAGACGCCTCACCGCTCCAAAATGCTCGACGTGTACCACTCCATGGTCGAGCGCCTCTGCAAGGGGCAGGCGCTCGACAAGGCCTTCGAGACGCAGGATGCGACCTCGGTGCAGGACTACATGCGCATGATTGATTGCAAGACCGGGGCGCTTCTGGAGGCCGCGTTTGAGGTCGGCGGCCTGATTGGCGGGGCGAATCCCCTGCAGCGCACGGCGCTTCGGAAAGTGGGACGCCGCGTCGGACGGGCCTTCCAGATCCAGGACGATCTGCTTGACCTGACGGCCGACCACGACCGCTGGGGCAAGCAGGTGGGCGGCGACCTGATGGAAGGGAAGAAGACGTTTCTGCTGCTCCGGACGCTGGAACGCGCCGAAGGCGACGACCACGCGTGGTTTGCGCGCATCGTGAGCGAGAACGGGCTACCGGCCGACGACATCCCCGAGGCCCGTGAGCGCATGCGCCGCCTTGGCATCTTCGACGAGGCCGAGGACGCTGTACAAGAGTACACGGCCGGTGCGCGGCAGCAAATCGACACCCTCCCGGGCCATGCGTCGGCGATCCGGACGATGCACTGGCTCATCGACCAGATGCAAGCACGCTTGCACTGAGGGCTCCCCATCCGTCGCAATTCGATCGATACGGAATCGCGCAGCCGACCCCCGAGCCATGATTGAGCGGGAAGTCATGGTGAAAAACCGCGCCGGCATTCACACGCGGCCGGCCTCCCTGATCGTCCGCACCGCCTCGCAGTTCGACGCCGATGTTTACATCCAGAAAGACAATTACGAGATTAATGGAAAGAGCGTCATTGGCGTCATGACGCTTGCGGCCGAACAAGGGGCGAAACTCACCCTGATCTTCGAGGGCGAGGATGAAGACGAAGCCGCTGAAGCTGTTGTCGAGCTCTTTGAGGATGGCTTTGGCGAGGAAATGTAGTCCACGGCTACCCCGCACCCTGATCTGCTTCCTGCTGGATTTCTACCACACATGCCCGCTTCTTCACATGATTCGGCGCCATCGTCTGCTGCAGAGGTTGCGGCGGAGCAGGGCGAAGAGCGGGTGCTCGACGGAATCAGCCTGTCGCCTGGCATCGCCGTCGGGGTGGCCCGCCTGTACGCGCGCGCCTCGGACGATGTGGAGCGGCAGGCCGTCGATGAGGACACGATCGACCGGGAGGTGGCACTCTTCGAGGAGGCCGTGGAGCATGCCGACCGCGACCTGCAGCGCATCATCGCCATCTCGCGCGAGAAGCTGGGCGATGAAAGCACCGCCATCTTCGAAGCGCAGCGCATGATGCTGCACGATGATGAGCTCATCACGCCAGTTCGGCGCCGGATCCGCGAGCAGCATCAGAACGCGGGGTACGCCGTCAAGTCCGTCATGCAGCAGCACCGCCATCGGCTGGAGGCGAGCGACGACGAGTACCTCCGTGAGCGCGCCAGCGACCTTGCTGACATCCAGGACCGCATCATCCGCCAGTTGCGGCGGGGAAAGATGAGCGCCGACATCGGCGAGGAGACCATCATCATTGCCGAAAATCTCGGAGCGGCCGACGTCATCCGGTTCAACAACCGCGGCGTGTTGGGGTGCGTGAGCGAGCATGGCGGCGCCACCTCGCACGTAGCACTCATCGCCCGTGCGCTGGAGATGCCGGCTGTGGCTGGACTGCCGGATATCACGGCCCACGTTCCCAATCAGGCGCCGGTCGTGGTTGACGGGTACCAGGGGCGGCTCATTGTTCACCCAACGGCCGACACGGTGGATCGGTACCGGGAGCGGAAGGCCCAACACCGCCGGTGGACCAAGGAGCACGAAGAGCTGCTCGATCTCCCGGCCGAAACGAAAGACGGCCACCGCCTGCGCCTGATGGCCAACATCGAGTTCCGCGAGGAACTGGATCTGATTGAGCAACACGGCGCGGAAGGCATCGGCCTGCTCCGCACGGAAATGCTGTTTTTGATGCGGCGCACCATTTCGCTGTCCGAGGAGATGCAGTACGAGATGTACCGCACGGTGGTCGAGGCGGTGCCGGGCGTCTCCACCATCCGCTTGCTGGATCTGGGGGGCGACAAGATGCTGCCCCTGGCGCACCGCGAGCACAATCCGTTTCTCGGGTGGCGGGGCATGCGCGTGCTGTTGGACCGCCCGGAGTTGCTACGCCCTCAGTTGCGCGCGCTCCTGCGGGCCAGCGCGCACGGTCCATTGCAACTGCTGTTGCCCATGGTGACGCGCCGCGATGAGGTGGTGCGGTTCAACGAGATCATGCACGAAGTGCACGCCGAGCTCCTTAGCGACGGCCCCACCTGCGACGAGGTGCCGCCCGTTGGAGTGATGGTTGAGGTGCCGGCCGTGGCCCTTCGCCCCGACGTGTTCGCGCCGCACGTCGACTTCTTTTCGATCGGGACCAACGACCTCACGCAATATGTGCTCGCGATTGACCGCGGCAATAACCTCGTCGCCAGCCACTACGATGCGCTCCATCCGGCCGTGCTGGAACTCATCCAGCGCACCGTCGCCCGTGCGCATGAATACGACCTGCCCGTGAGCCTGTGCGGCGAGATCGGCAGCGAGCCCGCTGCGCTGCCCATTCTGCTTGGCCTCGGCCTCGACACGATCAGCGCCTCGCCGACGTACCTGCCGCCGCTCAAGCGCGTCCTGCGCGCCATCCATTATGCCAATGCGGAGGCGCTGGCCCAGGAGGCCCTGTGCGCGGCCGACGCGGCCGAGGTGCATGCCTTGAACGCCGAGTGGTTACGCGTTCATGCTCCAGAAACAGTGGACATGCAGGGGCAGAACTCCCTATCTTCCGGCGCGTCTGATAAGCCGGATGTCTAGTTCATCCCTTTACGTTCCGAATCACATTTCCGCAGACGCTTCCATGAGCGACAACTCTCTCAAAGAACGCATCGCGAGTGATCTCAAAGATGCCATGCGCGCGCAGGATGACGTGCGCCGCCGCACGTTGCGATCGGTGCGCTCGGCCCTGATGAAAGAGGAGATTGCCCACCGGGAAGGCGGAGCGGGCGAGCTCACCGAGCAACAGGAACTGTCCGTGCTGCAAAAAGAAGCCAAGCAGCGCCGCGAGTCGCTGGAGCAATTCGAGAAGGCGAACCGCGACGACCTGGCGCAGAAGGAGCGCGACGAGCTGGCGGTGATCGAAGAGTACCTGCCGAGCAAGCTGTCCGATAAAGAGCTTCAGGAAACGATCGAAGCCATCATTGACGAGGTCGGCGCGGAATCGATGGCGGACATGGGGCAGGTGATGGGCCGTGCCATGGGCAAGCTCCGTGGCCGGGCCGATGGCAATCGCGTGCGGAAGGTAGTGGAATCGATTCTTCAGAACTGACACCCGGAGACTGAACCCCGGAGGCGGCCCATGACGACAATCGACATTCTCATCCTGGTGATCATTGCCGGCGGCTTGGGGCGCGGCTTCATGGTCGGCGCCGTGCGCCAGATCACGGGCCTCATCGGTGTGGTGCTGGCCTTTGCGCTGGCCGTACAGCTCATGCAACCGGCCGGCGAGGTGATCGTGCAGAGCACCGGACTGGCGCCGTCGCTGGTCCCGGTGCTGGGCTTCGTCTCGGTGTTTGCCGGGGTGCAAATCGTATTCTTTCTGCTCGGCCAACTCGTCGAGCACCTCGTCGACGTGCTGAGCCTCTCGCCCGTCAACCGGCTGCTGGGCGGCATTGTCGGTGCGTTCAAAGCCGCGCTCCTGCTGAGCGTGGCGTTTCTCCTGTTCTCGCACGTCAACCTGCCGGCCGAGCAGACGCGCAACCGATCGATGCTGTACGAACCGGTTGCCCTCGTCCTGCCGCGCACCTGGTCGTTTGCGGAGGAGCACGTCCCACAGCTCAAGTCGCTCTCCAAGGAGTTCGGCAGTCACGTACAGACGCAGATCTCCTCAGCGCACGACGCCGTGGACGAACGGGAGCTGCGCGGCGATCAATAGCGTTACGTCCGGAGCTCGGGGGGCGGTGACGCGGGCGCAGCCGGGCGGTCATCCGAGTCAACGGCAGCGTCCGACTTGGCGGCCCGATGACCGTAGTACACGTCGTCGAGCGTTTGGGAGCGGGCGCGTTCGATTCGGCTGAAGCGGTTCTCGAACTGCTTCATGCCGACCTCGACGAAGTCGTCCGGTGAAACGTCAAATGGGACGTCGTGCCCGTAGGGCGCCAGCGTCTGCTCGACGTGCTGCAACGCAACCGGCAGCAGTTGATCCATCCGATCCTCGATGGCGTCCCACACCGGATCGCCGTGCTCGGCGACCAGCCGCGCCAGCAAGAAGACCCCGTAGCCCACGTGCCGCGCCTCGTCCCGCTGCACGTTGCGGACGAACGTTTGCATGCCGGGCAGCATGTCGTGCGCTTCCAGGACGGTGTAGTACGCCTCGTAGCCGGTTTCGGCCAGCACGCCCTCGACGATCATCTGGTACGTGACCGCGGCCTCGGCCAGCACCGTGGGCGAATGATCTGACCGCAGTCGCTGCATCGCGGTGGGCAGGGCGTCGAAAAAGATGTGCCGGTATGCGTCCGTAAAGTAGTGGTCGAGGTCGTCCTGCGCGCCGGCCACGTCTCGCAGGAAGCGACCGAAGCCCTCGACGTGCTTGGCCTCCTCCCACAGGTACGACGTGAGAAACAGTTCTTCTTCGATCCGGCCTTCTTCCGCCATCACCTGAAGCAGGGGGAGCAGGTCGTACGTCACGGACTCCTCGCCGCCCTGAAACTGCGCGGTCAGCCGCAACAGCAGATCGCGCTCCGGGGACGTGAGCCCGCCCCAGTCGTCCGCGTCCGCCGTGAAGTCGATCGCGTCCGGGTCCCATGTGCCGAGGCGTTTGGCCTTCTGCCACAGCCGCATCGGGTACTGGCGGCGGTCGAGCCCTTCGCGGGTCGTCTTGAACGTCGTCCGATGGAAAGGCATGGCCTGGGCGTTGGGGTGCAGAATGGCGAGATTACGAGACGACCTGCATCGCGTTCGGATCCCATTCGATGCGCCGCCCATCGCGGTAGCTCTCGTTGCAGAGTAGTGTGGGGGCCGCGGCGCGGTAGCCAAAGGTGGGGTCTTCGAACACGGACTCGCTGTTGCGGATCGCGTTGAAGAGGTTCACAAAATGATCGACGCGGTCGTTGTAGCCGTCGGGCGCGCGGTACGTGCGCTCGGAGATCATGCCACTCGGGTTGTCCACCATGTCGGCATGCTCTTCGTCGTATGCCTCGATGAACTCTTCTTGGACGGCTTCCGAAAACGTGCGGACGGAATTGTAGCCGTTGACAAGCTGATCGAGCGAAGACGGGCGACGCTGGCTCTGCGTGAGCACGACGCGGTTGCCTTCGATCGTCATGGCGCCGTCGCTCCCCGTGAAGCGGAGCAGTTGGCCGCCGCCGCTGCCGTCGGCGAAGTTGACCTGCATCGAGAGCGTGAACGGGGGATGGGTGCCCGTCTCGGGATATTCGAGTTGGCTGATCTGCACGTCTGGAGCGTCGCGCCCGTCAGTCCAGAAGCGCAGCCCGCCCGTCGACGTGACGGCCGTCGGGCCGTTCGAGGACGTCACGGTGTGAATGATGGTCAGCAGATGGACGAACAGGTCGCCGGCAACGCCGGTGCCGTAGTCCCAGTAGTTGCGCCACCGGAAGAAGCGCACGGGGTCGAAGGCGTGGTCGGGAGCGTCGCCGAGGAAACGATCCCACGCCACGTCGTCTGTAGAGACGTCGGGCGGGATCGAGTACTGCCAGGCGCCGAGCGACGAGTTGCGGTTGTAGCGCGCCTCAATCATGTTGAGCTCGCCAATGGCCCCCGATTCGAAGAGCTCCCGGGCTTTGTCAATGACCACTGAGCTGGCGTATTGGCTCCCGACCTGCAGCACCCGTCCGGTGCGTTGCTGGGCATCGATCAGGGTGGGGCCTTCGTCGATGTCGTGCACCATCGGCTTCTCCAAGTACACGTCCTTGCCGGCCTCCATGGCATCGCGCGCCATCTGCGCGTGCCAGTGATCCGGTGTGGAGATGATGACGGCATCCACGTCGGAGCGGTTCAGCACCTCTCGATAATCCCGCGTCGTGAACACGTCGTCGCCAAACACCTCTTTTGTACGCGTCAGGCGCGCGTCGTAGCAGTCGGCGGCCGCCACGAGCTCCACGCCGGGGATCTCGAGGGCCGTGTGCGTGTCGACGAAGCCGATGATGCCCATCCCGATCGTCGCGATCTGGATCTGGTCGTTGGCGGCGAAGGATGGGCGCTCGGGCGGGGACAGCGTCTGCACGTCGGAGGCGAATGCGGACGGGGTGAGGCCCGCAACGGCTGAGGTGGCCGCTATTTTCTTCAGGAAGTCGCGGCGGGAGCGGTTAGGCGAAGCCATGGGAAACGTCAGTTCAGTAATTGGAGCCAATGCGTAATCTACATTAGGGGCGGGTTCACTGAAAATCAAAAAGAAACCGCTTCCCATTTCTTCGGGTTGCCTCCGTACCTTACTGGACGGCCCGCGGTCCTGGTGGCGGCGTCCGGGGAGGGATCTCGCTGCCACGCCGCCGGGTATCATGCCTTGCACATATCATCGATGCTCGGTCTACCCCATCATGGTTCCCGTTGAGCTTCAGCTCCAAAACTTTCTCAGCTATGGTACGGACGCGCCGCCGCTGGACTTCAGCCGGTTCGAGGTGGCCTGCCTGTCGGGGAAGAACGGGCAGGGCAAGTCGGCCCTGCTTGACGCGATGACGTGGGCCGTGTGGGGGGAGGCGCGCAAGTCGAGCGGCAAGCGCAAGCCCGACGACGAGCTGATCCGCATCGGCACGCGGCACATGGAGGTCACCTTCGTCTTCGATCTGGAGGGGGAGCGCTACCGCGTGACGCGCAGCTTCTCGCGCTCGTCCACCGGCAAGACGACCTCGTCCGATCTCGAATTCCAGATTTACGTTCCTGACGCCGACAAATACCGTCCGCTCACCGGCTCGACGCAGCGCGAGACGCAGGAGACGATCGACACGACGCTCGGGCTCGATTACGACACGTTTATCAACTCGGCTTTTCTGCTGCAGGGCCGCTCGGACGAGTTCACGAAGAAGCGCCCGAGCGAGCGGAAGGAGATCCTCGCGAGCATCCTCAACTTGAGCCGCTACGAGGCGCTCGCATCCATGGCGCGCGACCGGTGGCGCGAGGCCAAGCATCGCCAGCAGGAGGCCGACGCCGACATCGAGCGGCTGCAAAAAGCCCTGGAGCCTGCGCCCGCGTGGAAGGAGGAGCGCGAAGCCGTCGAGGCCCGCATCGAGACGAAGCAGGAGCAGCTCGATGCGTTGCGCGCAGAGGAAAAGGCCCTCACCGAAGAGCGCGCCGACCTGGAGGCAAAGGCCCGCGAGGCCGAGTCCATCCGTCAGTCGATCGAGAAGCTAGAGGCGCGCCGCGAGCAGCATCAGGAGGATGCAGCCCAGTTGCGCGAGCGGATCGAGGAGGCCGAGGAGCTCATCGCGCACCGCGACGAGATCCAGGCCCAATACGAGCGGTACGAGGCGCTCCAGGAGGAGCGGGATGCGCTCGATGAAAAGCGCGACCTGCATCGCGGGTTGGAAAAGCAGATCGAGCAAAAAAAGTCGCAGATCAAGGACAAGAAGAACGAGCTCGAGAAAAAGCTGAACCGGCTGGAGGTCGAGCAGAAGGCGCTCAAGAAAGACCGCGACACGTGCGTGCAAAAGCTGTCCCAGCGCACGGTCGTTCAGGAGAAGCGGGACGAAGCGCAGGCGGCGAAGCAGCGTCTAGAGCAATTGAGCGCCAAGCGCGAGAAGCGGCAGCAGTTCGACACGCAGTTGGCCGAGGTCGAGCAGCGAATCGTCGGCCGCCGCGAGTCGCTGCGGGGCAAGCTGCAGGAGCTCCGGCAGCAGATCGCGGCGCGGGAGGAAGCGCTCGCCGAGCAGGAGAATCTGACCGACGCCATCGAGACGCTGGAGGCCAAGGTCGAGCACCGTGACGAGCTTCAAGACAAGCTGGAAACCATCCGCCAGCGCGGGAAGGCGCTCTCCAACACGCTCAGCGAGCAGGGTGGCCAGCTGGAGGCCCGCCAGGCTGAGCTTGAAAAGCAGCAGACCGACTTCGAGCGCTTCCAGGCGGCGGAGGACGGCGTGTGTCCCACCTGCGGCACGGACCTCACCGCCACGCATCGGCAGGAGGTAGTGACCTCCTACGAGGAGACGATCGAGTCTCTCCAGCGCGCCATCGACGACATCGAGGCGACCATTGCGACGCGGAAGGAAAAGCGAGACGCGTTGCGCAGCGAGTACAAATCGGTGCAGCAGAAGCTCGATGTGCTAACGGGCGTGGCCGAAAAGCTGGCCACCGCCCGCGAGCAGCAGCGGGCGCGCGAGCAGGAGCAGGCTGCACTCAAAGAGCAGAGAGCGCAGGCGCAGAAGCTGAAGCAGGCGTTGGAGAACGATCGATTCGCGCTCGCGCAGCGGAAGCGTCGGCAAGCCCTTCGGCAGCGGCGCGCGGCCGTTCGGGTGGATGAGGAGCGCTTCGAGGCCATTCAAAACAAAGCCGCGCAGCTCGACCGGTATGAAGATCGCCTGCGCGAGCTGGAGGAGTACGCGGGCCGCAAGGAGCAGCTGGAGAAGGGCATTCAGAAGAATGAGCGCGAGCTGGAAGCGCTCCGTGAGCAGCTCGATGACGGCACGGCCTTCGGCACGCTGGAGCGCGAGATCGAACAGCTGGAGGAGCAGCTGGCGACGGTCGATTTTGACCCCGAGCGGTTCGACACCGTGCGGGCCGCGCTCCGCGAGCTCAGCGACGCCGGCTCACGGATGAAGGACTTGGTCAACGCCCAACAGAACCGCGAGGACTGGCAAGAGCAACTGGAGCGGGTCGACACGCGGCTGGAAAAAACGAGTGAGGAGAAGCAATCGCTTGAAGAGAAGCGTGAGGCGTTGCACGAGGCGCTCGAAGGAAAGGACGAACTGGAACAGCGCCAGGAGGCCAAGGCGAACGAGGTAGCCGAGGCGGAGCAGGCGGTGAACGACCTGCAGCAGCGCCTCGGCGAGCTCACGGCCAAGCTGGAGCAGGCGGCTGAGAACCGCGAGAAACTCAAGCAGGCCCGGCAGCGCCGCGAAGACGCCGCCTCCGACCGGGCGCTGTATAAGCACCTGCGGAAGGCGTTCGGCAAGCACGGCATCCCGTCGCTCATCATCGAGGAGACGCTCCCCGAAATCGAAGAGCGCGCCAACGCCATCCTCGACCGGCTGACCGACGGCAAGATGCACGTGCGGCTGGAAACGCTGCGCGACAAGAAAACGGGGGGGACGAAAGAGACTCTCGAAATCATCATCACCGACGAGCAGGGCGTGCCGCGCCCGTACGAGACGTTCTCCGGGGGCGAGAGCTTCCGCGTCAACTTCGCGCTCCGCATCGCGCTGGCGCAGCTCCTCGCCGAGCGCAGCGGCGTGCGCATCCGGACGCTCGTGATCGACGAGGGTTTTGGCACGCAGGATGCCGACGGCATCGAGCGGCTCGTGGAGTCCATTCAGGCGATCCAGGAGGACTTCGCCAAGATCATCGTCATCACGCACCTGCAGCAGCTCAAGCAGGTCTTTCCGGTGCGCATCGAGGTCGAGAAAGACCCGGTCACCGGCTCCTCGTTCGAACTACTTGGGGCGTGATCATCAGTGGGCTGCCGTGATGCGGCCGTACTCCACTCACATGGCGAGGCCTTCCGAGTGCGATCCAAACGGGGCGCCGTGCCGTCGGTACTCGACGAGGGCCTTCCGCCACTCGCCCTGGAGCCATTGGGGAAGTTCTTCGCGCTGGCTCCAGCAAAAATCGTTGGACCGATCGGACATAAAGCGTCCAGACGTTCGTCCGTACAAACAGCGATGAGAATGGGTCAATGGACGAGCGCGCTGAGCAAAGGTTACATGCGCTGCGGAGGCGTTTCCCGTGGCGCAACGCTTCGGTGCGTGCCGCCTCCACCACCTAGCCGTCCGATTCGAGGGATGACACGCCCTCGGTGGCAACCCGGTCCATAGCGTCCATCCGGCGCTGCCGGTCCCGCCGCATGATGAACAGGCCGCCGATGATGAGCACGCCGCCGACCAGTTGGATCCAGGAAACGGGTTCATCCAGGAAGAGCGCGCCGCCGATCAGGGCGACGAACGGGACGAGGTTGTTGTACACGGCCGTGTTGGACGCGCCGACGTTTTTCACGGCGGTATTCCAGATGGCAAACGCGAGCCCGGTCGACAGGCCGCCGGAAAAGATGATCGCGCCCCACACCCAGATGCTGACCTGGGGCCAGGCGACGGTGTCGAGGTACGGCGTGCCGATACCCACCAACAGCGGAAGGGCCACGACGATGCCGAAGAACGTCGCGCCCGTGGGCGAGACGTCATGTACCACCATCTTATTCAGTGCCGTGTACGCGCCCCACAGCACCGACGCGAGCAGCATCAGCAGGTTGCCACCGAGTGCGCTGCTCAGGGCTGCGTTCTCCGCGCCTGCTGCCACGACGAGGACCGTGCCGACGAGCGAGACGAGGAGCCCGACCCAGACGAGGTAGCCCAGCCGTTCGTAGCCCGCGATCCGGCTGATCACCGCCGTCCAGAGCGGCGTGGCCGCCATGATGAGCGCGGCGCTTCCGGCCGTCGTGTGATTCACGCCCACGATGAAGCTGACCTGATAGATGACGTATCCGAGCACGCCCAGCAACACAATCTCGCGCAGATGCGTCCGAATCGGAGCGAAAAACCCCGTCTCCCACGTATCGGTCCGCGTCGCGTAGATGCCGCCCAAGACAACGGCCGACACCATGAAGCGGAAGATGTTGATCACGTGGGGATGCATGACGGCGAGGGCCGCCTTCAACACGGGAAAGTTCACGCCCCACACCAACACCACGAAGAGAAGCGCGAGGTCGTGCCGGTACGTTGAGTCGGATGAGGCGGGCATTCAATGCGGGTCGTGCCGTGGGGAAGATTGCCCCTCAACCTATCCATTCCGCACCACTGATGTGTGCCGATTCAGATATAAATTGCAATAATCCGCGCAGGCTGGTTGATTGGGCACACGCGCAGGACGTCGAGAGCACCAACCAGTACGGTCGATACGCTTGATGGCAGAGGACGACATTCAGAAACTGTATTACGCGATCGGCGAGGTGAGCGACCTGCTCGACCTGGAGCCTCACGTGCTTCGCTACTGGGAGTCGGAGTTCGACGTGCTCCACCCACGGAAAAACCGGGCGGGCCGGCGGGTCTACACCGAGGATGACATCGCCGTCGTGCGGCGGATTCAGCACCTGCTCAAAGAGGAGAAGTACACCATCGCGGGTGCGCAGCAGGTTTTTGCCCGAGAGCGCGAGCAGCCCATCAGCGAGCAGGCATTCCGCGAGGAGCTTGCCGAACTCCGTGGGTTACTGACGGATCTATTGGATCGGCTCTGA
>CAYFRX010000002.1:0-41902 GCA_964345515.1 uncultured Rhodothermales bacterium | reverse complement strand
ACTCGTAGTTGTAAATGTGGCTCCGGCGGTTGAGGATGACCTCGTCGCCGGGCGCGGTGTGGAGCTTCAGCGCGATCTGGTTGGCCATCACGCCGGAGGGGACGAACAAGGCAGCCTCTTTGCCGAGCAGATCGGCGACGGTGTCCTGCAGGCGATTGACGGTAGGGTCTTCGCCGTACACGTCGTCGCCCACCTCGGCCTGGGCCATGGCCTGGCGCATGCCATGGGAGGGGCGCGTTACCGTGTCGCTTCGCAGGTCGATCACGGGCGTTCGGGGTCGGTCAGAAGAAGGAAAGCGGGGCGGGGGTGTGCTATCTGAACATCGCAAATCACCGTGTCAATATCGACCTACCAGCCATGCTGACGCATCCGTGCGAGGATGGTGACGGTATAGCGTGTCATCCGCTGCGGCGTGCGAACGCGCGGGTTGGGCAAGCAGGCAGCCAACGCGGCGGCGCGGTAGCGGGAGAGACGTGCGGCGGATGTCCCGTAGTGATGTTGGGCCGCTGCTTCCGCGCCGAAGACGCTGGGGCCCCACTCCACCACGTTCAGGTACAGCTCCAGGATCCGCTCTTTGGTCAGGATGAGGTCGGCCAGGTACGTGAGCGGGACCTCCAGCCCTTTCCGCAGCAGCGTGCTGTGCGTCGTCATGAAAAGGTTCTTGACGAGTTGCTGGGTGAGCGTGGAGCCGCCTCGCCACGCCGTGCCGCGCTCGAGGTTATCCTCCACGGCTTCCCGGATCGCAACCCAGTCGATGCCGTGATGCGTGCAAAAGCGGGCGTCTTCGGCGGCCACAACGGCGTGTTCCAAGTGATCGGACACCGCATCGAGCGGGACCGGTACGGCGCGCGGCGCGAACGCCGTGCCGGCAAGCCAGGCTTCCACGTGGCGCTGTGCTTGCACGCCCGTGATCGGCGGGTCGGCCTGCATGTAGGCTGCGAGCGCAGCGGTGCACACGCCGAGATACGTGCTCACTACCGCCGCCCCGATGACTACCGCGAGACGCACGCTACGGCGCCACAGGCTACGACGCGGGGACGGTGCATCTGGGGCGGCATCCACAGCAGCAGCTAACGGGAAATGTCGAGAATCTCAAGCTTGACGGTACCAGCCGGCACGTCGATGCCGACCACGTCGCCTTCCGACTGGCCGAGCAGTCCTTTGCCCACCGGGCTGTCCACCGAAATTTTACCTTCTGAGATGTCGGCCTCGCGCTCCGAGACGAGCGTGTAGGTGTGCTCGGTGTCGTTGTTCAGGTTTTTGACCCGCACGGTGGACAGGATGTACGCCTTGCTGGTGTCCACTTGGCTCTCATCCACAACACGGGCTCGGGTGACCATGTCTTCGAGTTTGGCAATCCGGGCCTCAAGGTGGCCTTGTTTTTCTTTGGCGGCGTCATATTCGGCGTTCTCCGATAGGTCGCCTTTGGCACGGGCCTCCGCGATCTCATCAGCAATCTCCGAGCGTTCCTTGGTCTTGAGGCGGCGAAGCTCCTCCTTCAACTCCTGCAGACCTTCCTCAGTCAGGTATACGGGCTTCTGGTCTTCCATGAATGGACAATAATGTGGATAAGAATTTGCTGCGCGGGGCTCTCCAGCGACTACAAATGGGAAAGCCACGGCCCTTGAAACAGGCAGCGGCTGGCTGGGAAAAGTACGGATTGAGAGCGTGCATCGCGCTCTCTATGATCTGTTCGTGGTCCCCGTACACGAACAAGCACGGAATGAGATCCCGAAGATGGGTAAAAACTGCATGGAACGGGCCGGTGCGCCACTACCAGCCGGTTCGCTGGGAGGAAGTGCTGTTCATGGAAGGCGAAGCAGTGGCGGAGACGGCGGCGTCGGGGAGGAGGCGGCGAGTCATCCAGTAGACGTCCTGCCAGTACGCTTCCTGAAGCCGCGAGACCATGACGCCTTGGCTGACCGACGCATGCGCGAAGTCGCCGTCGCCGAGATACACGCCGACGTGGCGCTGCTTGCGGGCGGGGCGGAAGAAAACGAGGTCGCCGGGTTGCGCCTCCTCGACAGGGATTGGCTGTCCGGTTCGTACCTGCTTCTCCGTGGTGCGGGGGACCGGCACGCCCAGAACATCGCGGTAGAGCGCCTGCACGAAGGCCGAGCAGTCGATGCCTGCGGTGCTGGTTCCGCCCAGGTCGTAGGGGGTGCCCCGCCAGTGATCCACGGCCGCCCGGAGCCGCTGCTCAGTGGTGGATGCGTCGCGCGTGGAAGAAGAGGCAGCGGGAGACGGTGGACGCGACGATGTGCAGCCGCCCAGGAGGAAAACGGCGATCAGGCCGGTCGCGATCAGGCCGGCGGAGCGGTCAATATGCGACATCGCTGGATCCATGAGAGGCCGTTCGGTCGATAGGCCATTCCGTCACACGGGGATCAAATATCGTTCCGAGGAGCAGACATATGCACGTCTCCAGTATACGTTGGCGCCACGGGGGGAGGCAAGTGTTTACGGATCAAGCATCCTGCCCTATCGGTAGGTAAAGTAACAATATGCGTCAATCGACGAATCCGTTCATCTTTTACAGTGGTGTCTTGCTATGCCATATCCAGAAGCTATGGTCAAGCCGATGCGCGAGGAACTGACTCACATCGGCGTCGAAGAGTTGCGCAGCGCGAACGACGTTGACGCGGTGTTTGAGAACGACTCCGAGGGGACGACGTTACTCGTGATCAACTCGGTGTGTGGCTGTGCGGCTGCCAATGCACGGCCGGCCGTCTCGCTCGCGCAACGCGCCGAGTACCAGCCCGATCGCTACGTGACGGTGTTTGCCGGGCAGGACCTGGAGGCCACCGAGCAAGCCCGCGAATTCCTCCCGGGCATTCCGCCATCTTCGCCCTTCATGGCCCTCTTCAAAGACGGCGACCCCGTGTACGTCATCGAACGGAAACACATTGAGGGCCGCAGCGCGAACGCCATCGCCTCCGACCTGGCTGATGCCTTCGAAACCTACTGCGGCGATGGGGCCGCGTCCGACGAGGCGCCCAGTACGCCCGAGACAGACGCCTCGGATGAGAGCGACGATCTGCCCTCGACGTTCAAATCGATCATGTGAGGGCGTGATGCGTACTGCGGAGGTGTACCGGGTTCTGCCGATCTCAAACCTCCCGCTCAGCAAAGAAGCCAGCTCCGACGGACGGAGCTGGCTTCTTGATTTTGATTGAGGTGATCACGCGGGTGCACGTCTGCTCATACCGTTTCCCCGGAAACGGAGTGAACATCCCCCCACCGCTCTATTACGGTCCCTTCCTGGATGCTCCGTTGGCTTGATCCAACGGGACGCAACCATCAAGGCGGTGAAGAAAACGGCTACCTTCGCTCCCTCTCCGCTAAAATCGTCGAAACGTTCTCCCTCGCGGCGTTCGGTCGGTCAGACAGCGAAGATTTGTAGACGCTCCGATGCCGCTCCGGTCGAGTCGCCGATTTCTTTAAGGCCAGAGGGCTTGTAGGGCAGCCGAGGACACCGTTCCAGGAAATGGGTATCACGAAACGCGCGTCACTACAAGATGTACTGGCTCAGGTCGCGGTCTTCCACGATGGAATCCAGGTGCTCCTTCACCATCTTCGCATCCACGACGAGGTGCTCGCCCGTGATCTTGTCGGGCACGTCGAAGAGGATGTCTTCGAGGAGCGTCGTGAGGATCGTATGTAGCCGGCGCGCACCGATGTTCTCGACCTCCGTGTTCACGCGCGCGGCAATCCGCGCCACCTCGCGCACGGCGTCGTCGGCAAATTCGATCTCGACGTCCTCCGAGGCGAGGAGCGCCGCGTACTGCTTGAGCAGCGCGTTCTTGGGCTGCGTCAAGATCTTGTAGAAGTCGTCCTCGTCCAGGTTGTTCAGCTCCACGCGGATCGGGAAGCGGCCCTGGAGCTCGGGGATGAGGTCGCTCGGCTTGGCCACGTGGAACGCGCCGCTGGCGATGAAGAGGATGTGGTCCGTCTTCACCATGCCGTGCTTCGTTGTCACGTTTGAGCCCTCTACGATCGGGAGGAGGTCGCGTTGCACGCCCTGGCGAGAGACACCTTGCCCGGCGCCGTCGCCGCGTTTCTGCGTGCCGGCTGCCACCTTATCGATCTCGTCGACGAACACGATGCCGGACTGCTGCACGCGCTGGAGCGCGTCCTCCTTCACCTGGTCCATGTCGATGAGCTTGCGCGCCTCCTCTTCCGTGAGGATCTCGCGCGCTTCCTCCACGGTGACGCGGCGCTTCTTGCGCTGCTGCCCGCCAAGGTTGCCGAAGAGCTCCTGCAGGTTGACCCCCATCTCTTCCATGCCCATCGGGCCGAAAACCTGCATCATGGACGACTGGTCCGTCGACACCTCAATCTCGATCTCGCGGTCTTCCAGCTCGCCGCTCTCCAGCTTAGCGCGAAATTTCTCGCGCGTGCGCCCCCGAACGCCGGCCTGCGACGACGTGCCGTTGCTCCCGTCGGTGCCGTCTTCGTCGTCCGACGGCTGCATCACAAAGCCGGGACCGCTGATGGACTGCTGCTGGTTCGACTGCTGGTTCTCGGGGGGAGGCACCAGGATGTCGAGAATGCGCTCATTAGCCAGTTCGCGGGCGCGCTCCTGGACCTCGGCCTCGTGCTCCTCCTGCACGATGTTGACGGCAATGTCGGTCAGGTCACGGATCATGCTGTCCACGTCGCGCCCCACGTACCCGACCTCGGTGAACTTAGAGGCCTCAACCTTAATGAAGGGGGCGCGGGCCAGGTTAGCGAGCCGGCGGGCGATCTCCGTCTTGCCTACGCCGGTCGGGCCAATCATGATGATGTTGTTCGGCAGGATCTCGTCGCGCATGTCCTCCGGCGCGTGCTGGCGGCGCCAGCGGTTGCGGAGGGCGATAGCCACGTTCTTCTTCGCGTCGTCCTGGCCGATGATGTACTTATCGAGCTCCTCGACAATCTGTCGAGGCGTGAGTTCGTCGGTCACTTCCAGCTTGGGGGCAGCCATTACGTCGTCGATGCGTCAGTGATAAAGAGGCGGCATGCAGAACGCCTGTCCGTCGATTGGGTCAACGCGGAGCTACGACGTCTCCTGCGGATTGTCCTCCGGCTCATCGTAGGCGCCGTCATACGAGGGCTCCGATGCCTCAACGGCATCGTTGGCATAGTCCACGTCGGAATCGTAGTCGTCGTCCGGATCATAGGTGTCATCCGGCTCGGGCTCGGACGCGTAGGCGTCGTCTTCGTACTCGTAATCATCCTCATAATAGCCGTCGCCGTAGCCGGTTTGATTCTGCAGCTCGGCCTGGATGTCCTGCACGTCGGGGTGATCGTCGTGCATAATGAGCACGGTGTAGTCGTATGGATACCCGTTGCGCTTTTCCAGCCGGACGGCCCCGGCGTTCTCCAACCGGCTAATCAGCGACTTGGGGTCGTGATCCGGGCCCAGCACATCGGAGAGCTTGCGTAGCAGCGGCGTGAGGTACACCTCATCGTACTGGCCAAAATGCTCTTCGGTGATCTCAACGGTCCGGCGCACGATGGGATCGGTGAGCGACTGGTATTCATGCGGTTCTAACCGAGTTGCCGGTTCGGAGGCTGCATGATCGCTGGCCGGAAACGCCTGCTTCGACTCTTCGCTGAGCAGGTTGCGCGCATCCAGGAAGACGTCGTCCTTCACAAAGAACGGTGCGTCCTCGGCACGCGGCGGGAAGAGCATGATGGCCAGCACGTGCCGGCCCGCCTCCACGATTCGACGGATGAGCGGCAGGTACGGGCGATCGCCGGTGACCAGCACGACGGTGTCGATCGAGGGATGCTCGTGCGTGGCCTGGACGACGTCGAGCGCCATCTGCAACTCCCCAGCATTACGCTGGAGGTCCGACGGCACGTACCGGGGCTCGAACCCGCCCCGCTGCAGATCGCGCTGGATGTAGGGCGCATCGTCATCGAGCGCGCCGAAGTCCGCGTACGCGCGCGAGATCGATGTCGGGAGGTTATTCCGGTTTTTAATGTAGCGTTGCGCCTCGTTAAGGATTTCGGACGCGTACTCATCCGGGTACTGATTGCCGCTACTTTCGGATTGGATGACGCTGAGAAGATTGTCGTAGTCGGCGAAAAAGGCGGCTTGCTGACGGAATGTGGATCTAGACTGCGTCGATTGACTCATCAATGGCTGAATAATGGTTAATACAATCGGTTGGGGTGGGAGCGGGGGCAGGCTCGATTTATAAATTTGCTCGTTGCATGCCCCCGTCGTAAACCACCTGTATCGTATTACTCCAAGATGAATGAAATGTGTCCCCTTGTGAGAGGGCTGCGTCGCCTCAGCGTCCAAACATACCTATCGCGTAAAGTTCTTGTGCATGGCAGCACGTCCGGCTCAGCATACTTGGACGTGCGATTGGCGCTCCCGGCCGTCGACGCCGGCCCGCGCGGGTGCACTCTCGGGCGGTGCTTTTGACGGGTGAGGGGACCTTCCAGGCTGGATCCCGCTTTCAGGGGGCCGACATGTGCTCGATGGCCGCGCACCCATGGAGACGATTTCGGATGGGCTAGTCCTCGCTCTCGATGTCGAGGATCGTCAGATTATTGTTGGTGTAGATGCAGATGTCGGCGGCAACCGAAAGGCCTTCCTCCACGATGGTACGCGCGTCGAGGTCCGGATTGTGCTTCATGAGTGCCCGCGTGGCGGCCAGTGCAAACGGGCCCCCGGAACCGATCGCTACAATGCTATCGTCGGGTTCGATGACATCGCCGCTCCCGCTGATCAAGAGCAGCCGGCGCGATGAGGCGACCGCGAGGAGGGCCTCCAACCGCCGAAGATACCGGTCGGTACGCCACTCTTTGGCCAGCTCGACGGCCGACCGCGTGAGGTTGCCGCCGTATTCCTGCAACTTCTCTTCGAAACGCTCGAACAGCGTGAACGCATCGGCCGTGGAGCCGGCAAAACCAGCGAGGATCTTTTTGTCGTAGAGCGAGCGGACCTTTTCGGCCTTATGCTTCATCACCGTTTCGCCCATGGTGGCCTGGCCGTCCGAGCCGAGCGCTACCGTACCGTTCCATCGGACGCCAAGAACGGTCGTGGCGTGCAGCGAATCCTGGTTGGAGGGGGTCATCAAGGGAGCACTGTGCTGATTCTGAGAAAGCGATAAGCGAGCTCGATGCGTCCCGTGGACAACATCGCAGCCCTTATAATCAGCCGCTCCCGGGAGGTTCTCTACTCCGGTGCCGGCAAGGGGGCATCCCCTGCCAACGCGTTCACGATGATGTCCTGCGCCTCCCGAACGAAGTCGGTGTCGGTGAGGTGGTGGTTGCACAGAATGGAAAAAGCGAGCGGCGTGCCGTCGGCCGTGCGGACGTAACCGCTCAGCGCGCTCGCATTCGAGAGGGTGCCCGTTTTGCCCCGCACGCGGCCGCGCGCCTGAGCCGCGCCGCGAAATCGGTATTCCAGCGTGCCATTTTCGCCGCCCACCGGCAGCGAGTCGTAAAACAATGTCTTGACGGCGTCGTCGGGATGGTCCCAGAGGTAGGCGAGGAGCTTGACGACCGACAGGGGCGTCACCAGGTTGTGCCGCGAAAGCCCTGATCCGTCGGCAAACTGGATGCGGCTCGTATCGATTTGAGCCCGCACATACGTGCGCATGGCGGCCTCCACGCCCATCTCCGCCGATCCGATCTCCACGTCATCATCCACGCTGTCGGCCGGGTGCACCACGCCCAGTGTGCGGAGGATGTGCTCGGCGTACAGGTTGCTGCTCTCCTGATTCAGCGTACTCACGATGCCGGACAGCGGGATGGACGTGTAGCTAGCCACTGGCCGCATCGCGGGCGCGTCATAGTCGGGCTTCCGGTCGAGGTCGTCCACGTCAATCGCCGTGCCCTCCACCGTGATGCCCTGCCGCTCCAACACCTGACGGAGCACGTACGTAAAGTAAAGCGTCGGGTTGGAGATGGTGAGCGACTCGTCCTCCGTCATGCCCTGCGGGAGCTTCGTGCGCAAGTAAAGGGTATTGCTCCCCAGCGGGCGCTCGTACTCTTCGTCTTCTTCTTTGGAGGCGGGGATGGTCTCCGTCTCATTGACGATCGTCACGTAGTCGGTGTTGAAGGGCGCCCAGCGGACATGACCGGGCATGCCCACGAAGCGCGATTCGATCGTGACGTCAACCGTGTTGCGGTTGAAGGCGAGTCCCCCGATCTCGGCCGCGTAGTAGTACGGCGTATCGTCCCAGCCCCACCCGTAGCCGAGCGGCTCGTCGGTGAAGATGTCGTCGTCGCCGATGATATTGCCGGTAACGCGGTTGATGCCGGCGGCCCGAAGCGAATCGGCCCAGGCGCGGAAGACGGCGGTCGGGTCGTCCTCCTGCTCGCGCCCGCCGATCGTGGGATCGCCCGAGCCCCGCACGACGAGGTTGCCGTCGAGCACGCTGTCGCGGACGGTGCCGTTCGCGTAGACGCGCGTCCGGAACCGATAGTCGGGCCCCAGCTGCTCCAGCGCGGCCGCCGAGGTGAAGAGCTTGGTGTTGGAGGCCGGCGTAAAGAGCGTGTGCGGATGTCGTTCGTACAGCGTGTAGCCGGAGTTCAGGTTGGCGATCGCGACGCCCCAGATCGAGCCGTCGAAGTCGCTTCGAGCGAGGGCCGTATCGATGATGCTCGACAGCGTGGCCGGTGGGGCCGGTTGCGCCGGCAGCGGCGTGGCATGAAGGCTCAGGCCAAGCACGAGCAGCACGAGAGGCGTCCGGATGAGACGGGCGGTGCGGTTCGGGGCAGCAGACAACATCACGGGCGGCGGAGGGTGTGATGGGAGGAGACTCAACGGATCGCCTCGGACTCGAGAGCGACCTGTTCGGCCGGCGGACGGCGCAGTATAACGAACGCGTGCTCCACCTCATTGATCGGCGCGGCGGGCGTAAGGTACATCTGAAGCTCGTTCCGGCCCGGCTGGCGCGCGACGGAGTCGACCCGGCCGATGGCCCGGCCCGGCGGAAAGATGCCGCTGTGGCCGCTCGTCACGACCAGCTGCCCGCGTCGCACCGGCTCCGTTTTGATGACGTGCTCCATCAGGAGACGGTCGGGCTCGCGGCCTTCCCAGCGCACGATGCCCTCCGCTTCGATCGGGAGCACCTTGGCAGGCACGCGGAAGTCGGTGTTCAGGTAGGGCATGACGCGGGCGTACTGCGCGCTCACGAGTACGATCTTACCGATAATGCCGTCTTCGTTCACGACAGACATTCCCACGTCCACGCTGTCTTTCGATCCGACGTCGAGGGTGAGCAGGTTGTGCTGCCGGGTAATGTCTTTGGCGATCACACGCGCGGCGCGCAGTTCGTACCCGAGCGAGTCGCGCAGGTTGAGCATGCGGCGCAGGTGCGTGTTCTGGATGCGCGCCTCCCGAGAGCGCACCACTTCACTGGATAGCTCGATGTTTTGCTGGCGCAGCTCGTTATTTTCCTCCAGGGCGCGGAAGTATCGTCCGACCCAGGCAAACGTGCCTTCTACGCGGGCCGTCAGGCTCATCGCTTCGGCGCGCACGGCTCGCACGAGCGGGTCGTTCTGGGTAAACATGACGTACAGGGATAGGAAAAGCAGGGCCGCGAGCAGCACCCAATCGCGCACCTGTTCCCAAAGCCGTGAAGTCATGGCGGGGAGCCTGTAGGGCTAGAGAAAGAGGATGGTCGCGCTGCAGCGTCGGGGTCAGGTGAGCACTCGTTCAAACTCTTCGAGGCCTTCGAGGACTTTGCCGGTGCCGCGCACGACGGCCGTCAGCGGGTCTTCGGCGACGTACACGGGGAGCTCGACGCGGTCGCGGATCATGTCGTCGAGGCCGCGGAGCATGGCGCCGCCGCCCGTCAGCATGATACCGCGCTCCAGCACGTCGGCGCCGAGCTCGGGCGGAGTTTGCTCCAGGCAGCGCAGCACGGCGGCCGTGATCTGGTCGAGGCTATCGCGAAGTGCCTCGCGCACGTCTTCGGACGAGATCGTGCGCAGCTTCGGAATCCCGCTCACCAGGTCGCGCCCCTTTACCGACAGCTCCAGCTCGGGATCGAGGTCCACGGCACTCCCAATTTCGCACTTGATGCGCTCGGCCGTTCGCTGCCCGATCAACAGGTTGTGATTCCGCTTGAAATACTGCACAATCGACGTATCCAGCTCGTCCCCGCCGATTCGGATCGATTCGTCGATGACGATGCCCGAGAGGGCGATGACGGCGATTTCCGTCGTGCCGCCTCCGATGTCGACGATCATGTTGCCGACCGCCTCATCGATGTTGAGCCCGATGCCCACGGCAGCGGCCATCGGCTCCTCAATGAGATGGACCCGCTTTGCACCGGCGTGCTCGGCCGAGTCGCGCACGGCCCGCTTTTCGACCTCGGTGATGCCGCTGGGCACGCACACCACCATCCGGCGGATCGTCGAGAGCCAGCTTTGCTGCACCTTCCGGATGAAGCCCCGGATCATCTGCTCGGCGACCTCGAAGTCTGCAATGACGCCGTCCTTCAGCGGGCGGATTGTCTTGATGTCTTTGTGGGTGCGCTCGTGCATCTGCAACGCTTCGTACCCGATCTCGCGCACCTGATTCGTATTTGTGTCAACGGCGACGATACTAGGCTCATTCAGCACGATGCCTCGCCCACGGATGTAGATGAGCGTGTTGGCCGTCCCTAGATCGATTGCGACGTCATTGGAGAAGTTAAAGAGACCCATCTATCTGATAACGTACAGAAATGTTCATTAGGAGCTACTTGAATATCTACGAACGTTCGCCCGGTCGCCGGGGAGGGCGGTGTTAGAATCGGGAGAGACGGCTCCGAAGAGACCCGCTGGTAACCTAGCGAGCAAAGACAGTGCGAAAGTTCCCCACGCCGTACTCTTTACGACATAATACCATCTTTGTTGACCGGGATCGATGCTCGTTTAGTGCCGGAAATGACGATGCCCGGTGAACGCCATGGTCATGTCGTGGTCGTTGGCGGCGGCAATCACTTCGTCGTCGCGAATCGATCCGCCGGGTTGGATCGCGGCCCGGGCGCCCTGCTCGGCTGCAGCGACGAGGCCGTCGGCGAAGGGGAAGAAGGCATCCGAGGCTACCACGGAACCCGTGAAATCAAGTTCCGATTTCTGGCCTTTCATGACGGCAATCTCGGATGCGTCGATGCGGCTCATCTGGCCGGCGCCAATGCCGAGGGTGGCGCGGTCCTTCGCGTACACGATGGCGTTACTCTTCACGTGCTTGACCACCCGCCACGCGAAGTCAAGGTCGGCCCGCTCGGCGTCGGTGGGCGGCCGCTCGGTCACGATGTCCCACACCTCCTGCATTGCTTTCTGCGGCGGAAACGCGGCATCGCGGTCCTGCACGAGCAGCCCGCCGAGCACCGAGCGCATGTCGTACCGCTGATCCTGGCGGGCCGGCTCCCGGCTGCGGATGAGGCGGCGGTTTTTCTTCTGCTGCAGGAAGTCGAGCACGCCATCCTCAAAGTCGGGCGCGATGATGAGCTCGGTGAAGATGGCGTCGATGGCCTCGGCCGTCGCGCGGTCGAGGGGCCGGTTGACGGCCACGATGCCGCCGTAGGGCGATTGCCGATCTGTCGCGAAGGCGCGCTCGTAGGCCGTCTCCAGCGCGTCAGCCGCCGCCACGCCGCACGGGTTTGTGTGCTTCAGGATGGCACAGGTGGGCAGATGATCGCGAAACTCGTCGATCAGGAGCAGCGCCGCGCTCAGGTCCATCAGGTTGTTGAACGAGAGGGCCTTGCCGTGCAGCTTCTCGAAGAACCGGCCCGGCGCGCCGTAAAGCGCCGCCCGCTGATGTGGGTTTTCCCCGTAGCGCAGCGTCTGAACGCGGGGCAGCTGTTCGTCGAGCGTGGCCGGCAGCGCATCTTCGCTATCTTCTGGCGCAACGTGATCCGCGAAATACGTCGCGATGGCTTGATCGTACGCTGCCGTGTGCGCAAAGGCGATGGCAGCGAGGCGCTGGCGCGTGGCCATCGAGAGCTGGCCGTCCTGTGCTTCGAGCTCGTCGGCGACGGCCTCGTAGTCGGCTGGATCGGTCACCACGCCCACAAAAAAGTGGTTCTTCGCCGCGGCGCGCACCATCGTAGGGCCGCCGATGTCGATGTTCTCAACGGCGTGAGCCACGTCGTCGGCCCCGTCGGCGATCGCATCCTGGAAGGGATACAGGTTCGTGACGACGAGGTCGATGGGGACGATGTCATGCTCGTCCAGTTCGCCGAGATCCTCCTCATCAGTGCGGCGCGCGAGGATGCCGGCGTGGATAGCTGGATGCATCGACTTGACGCGTCCGCCAAGCACTTCGGGGTAGCCCGTCACGTCGGATACGTTCTCCACCGGCAGACCGGCCTCGCGGAGCGTGCGGGCTGTGCCTCCCGTCGAGAGGAGGGTGACGCCCAGGTCGTGCAGTCGCCGTGCAAAAGGCACGATCTCCGTCTTGTCGAATACGGAGAGCAGGGCCCGTCGCACCGGGTATTGATCATCGGGCGGCGGGAGGTCTTTGGTGGAAATCATGAACCGGCAAAAGGCGAGTCGGTGAGCAGGACAGAAATTAGTGGGATGCAGCCTCGGTGGCCACAGGATCGATGAAAACGGTGCGGCCCTCGCAGCGCACGCGACCCGCGGCGAAGAGGCGCAGCGCCTCGGGGTACAAACGGTGTTCGACCTTCAGGACGCGAGCGGCGAGCTGCTCGGCCGTGTCGTCCGGATAGACGGGAACGGGTTCTTGCAGCACGATCGGTCCGGTGTCGTACGATTCGTCCACCAAGTGCACGGTTGCCCCAGACCAGCGCGCGCCGTAGTCGATCACGGCACGGTGCACGTTCATCCCGTACATGCCCTGTCCGCCAAACGCGGGCAGGAGCGCCGGGTGGATGTTGGTCATCCGGTGGCGAAACCGATCCACGACGCCCGCGGGGATTTTCCGGAGGTAGCCCGCAAGCCCGACGAAGTTTACGTCGTGGGCGTCGAGCACATTGAGCAGCTCGGCCTCGTGTTCAGCGTCGGTGGCGTCCAGCACGGCGGTCGGAATGTCGTGCTGGCGGGCGCGGTCGAGGGCACCAGCCGCCGAGCGGTCGCTAACGCACAGGACGACCTCGGCTGCAACGTCGCCACGGGCCACGGCATCGAGGATCGCCTGAAAATTGGTCCCCCCGCCGCTAGCGAAGACGGCCAACTGCAGCGGAGCAGGCAACGACTCGGACGGCGCGTCGGCGGAGGCAGGCATTAAGCGGACGGGGCGGAGAGTGGCCCGATGAGTCACGAGAGCCACCAAGATGGGGGTAGGGACGGAGAAAGACCAGTGCGCGGGTAAGTTTTGCCCGTTTCTTGACGACTCGTGCTGGATTACTGCGTTACGGGCTCCAATAGCGCAAGGGTTGTTGCATCATTGGATACGGTGAGCTGGGCACGCGCTCCGATGGGAACGGTCGCCCGTGGCATGAAGTGGCCGTACGGCAGGCCCGTGGCGACCGGATAGGGCCGATCCCCGAAGTAGTCGCGGAACACCGCATCCAGAGACAAGCTGGGACCGTTGACCGTCCCGGTCGTAAACCGGCCCAGCACGACGCCACCGAGATCGTCGAGCCAGCCGGCCAGTGCCAGGTGGGCCAGCATCCGGTCGACGCGGTATGGAGCCTCCTCAACGTCCTCCAAAAAGAGGAGGGCACCGGACAGGTCGGGCACGTACGGTGTCCCGACCAGGCGGGAGCACACCGAGAGGTTGCCACCGACGAGCGTGCCCTCGGCCGTTCCGGGCGTAATTGGTTGGAGCGACGGCGCGTCCGGCAGGTGCAGAGCCTCCGGTTGGCCGCCCTCCAAGAGGGATTGGAGGAGCTGGGTCGCCGCGGGGTCGAGGTTTGGCCACTCGGTGAGCACCGGGCCGGAGAGGCTCTTCCACCCGGCGCGGGCGAGGAGGGCCCACTGGAGCGCAGTGACGTCGCTGTATCCGATGAGCAGCTTCGGATGGCGCCGGGCCGCGTCGTAGTCGAGGTGCGGGAGCAGCCGCAGGGCGCCGTACCCGCCGCGAATGCACACCATGGCGTGTGCGTCAGTGCGGCGGAGCGCGCGGTTCAGCACGCGCAGGCGGTCAGCATCCGGGGCCGCGAGATAGCCCCGTTGCGCATCGGCGTCGAAGTCCACGTCGGCGTCATAGCCCAGGTCGCGCAGGTGATTGAGCCCCTGGGTGAGTTCCAGCGCGTCGCGGGGCGCACTGGACGGGGCCAGAACGAGGATGCGGTCGCCGGGATGCAGCGGAGGCGGGGACACGGTAGCCATGGGGCATCAGATCCACTCGCGGCGACGGAAGGAGACCAGCAGCAGCGCAGCAACGACGATCATGACGCCCCACACGGCGAAGTATCCGTACTGCCACGACAGCTCCGGCATGTTTTCGAAGTTCATCCCGTAGATGCCAGCCACAAACGTGAGCGGGATGAAGATGGTGCCGATGATCGTCAGCACCTTCATGATCTCGTTCATCCGGTTGCTGATCGAGGTCATGTACAGATCGGTCAGTCCGCTGACGAGGTCGCGCAGGGATTCCACGATGTCGACGATCTGGACGGCGTGGTCGTAGGCGTCGCGGAGAAACGGGCGAGTTACGTCGTGGACGAGCGGCGATTCGAGCCGTTCCAGCCGGCCCAGCAGCTCCCGCACCGGCCACACGGCCCGGCGCATTGCAATGAGCTGCCGCCGCAGGTCGTTGATTTCGCTTTGGATCCGGGCCGTTGGAACGTCCAAGATCTGTTCTTCGAGGTCTTCAACCTGCTCGCCAAACCGCTCCAGAGCGACGAAGTAATGGTCAACGATCACGTCGAGGAGCGCGTAGGTCATATAGTCGGCTTCGAGCTTACGGACCCGCCCACGCGCCGAACGGATGCGCTCGCGGACGGGATCGAACACGTCGCCTGGGTCTTCCTGAAAACTCAGCACAAAGTGCGACCCCACGATGAAGCTCACGTGCTCCAGGCGCAGCCGCTGGGTGGCCTCGTCGTGGTAAATCATTTTGAGGACGAGGAACAGGTAATCGTCGTATTCCTCCAGCTTAGGCCGCTGTCCGGTGTGGACGATGTCTTCGAGCACGAGGGGGTGGATGCCGAAGGCGTCCCCAATCGCGCGGATCAGATCGGTGTCGTGAAGACCGTCCGCCTGGATCCAGCTGACCGTCTCGGAGTCGCGGAGCGGGAGGAGGTCCTCCACGCCCTCGGCCGTCCATTCCTCCAGGCGGTTCGGGTTGAAATCGGTGACCGCGAGCTGAACGGCCCGCGAGGTGTCTTCGCCGACGAAGACGACGGCCCCGGGGGGCAACCCCACTTTGTTGGTGCGCTTCCGACCGGGCAGAACTTTGGAGAGACGGGTAGACATTGGATTCGAGTAAGCAAGCCGACAACCAGCGGCGATCACTTTGCGCTGGAGGAGGGGCTCGACGAGGACGACGACGGAGAGGAGAACGACGCGTCTTGCACCTTCTGGAGTGACTTTTCGAGCGACTTGATTTTGCGCCGATCCCGAATACGACCCGGCAGCGTGCTGAGGAGTCCTACGAGGACGCCGATCCCAAAGGTGACGATCAGGACGAGTGCCGTGGAGCCCTGCGTATCAACAAACAGCAGGTTGACCTCCATCGACTGCGGATTTTGCAGGGCAAACACCACCGCCAGCACGGCGATGATGAGCGAAAAGACGAGCGATAGGCGCATGAGTTTGGCGGGTGAGCGAGTCCGAACAAGTGCGAGGGAGGTGGAGGGTATTGTATCCCAAGTTCCGAGGCATCTCCGTGGTGCCCAGACGGACCGCGGACGATGGACCAGCAGGTTGCCTCAACGAGGCGGTCTTCCGTCTACCGTCCGCCGTCTCTTCGGATCATCAAGCACGTGAGCCCCAGCTAGCGTTGTTGGGTTAGATCAATATAAGTGCGCGCCGCCCCTCTGTCCACACCAGGGATCACGCGCCCACGCGGCGCCCTTTCCAGGCGACCCGCCCGCGCCAGTGGCTGAACGCGGAGTCGAGTTGCAGGGCGCTGCTGGTCAGGTAGCTGAGGGGGGCCAGCGCTGTAACCCACCACGGAAAGCCGCTAACCCGGTCGGTTACCGCCTTGAGGCCATAGATGGAAGCGAGGTACCACGGCGCAACCAGGGGGGCGAGCACGAACACGAGCAGGAAGTAGAGAAACAATCCGATGAAGGGCAGCGGCGCCCCGCCCAAAATGAGGTAGGCGTTCTTCCGGAAGCCGCGCCACGCGGCGGAGAAGTTGTCGTACATGTGGATAGACACCTCCTGCTGCACGTCGACCAGCACCGGCAGCAAGCCCTGACGCTTCAGGTGGCGGCCAATCATGACATCTTCCAGCACCTCGTTGGGGAGCGCTTCGTGCGGTTCGTGTTCGTGGTAGGCATGGGCGTCAATCATCCAGCACTGGCCATTGAGCGCGCTGAGTTTGGGGCTCGGGGCGCGTTTGACGAGCGGCCACGGCAGCCCGATCAGGATCGCGTTCGGCACCATGCTCACGAGTGGCGCAGCGCCGCCCCGCAGGTGCGTGAGGCCCGTTAGCACGGAGGCGGGCGGGAGGGCGGCGAAGCGCTCGGCCAGCCGGTGGAGCGCGCCGGCGTCGTTCAGCCTGGCGTCGGCGTCGAGGAACAGGTACTGTGATCCCGACGCGTGGCGGGTGGCTTGGTAGAGCGCGTGCACCTTACCGACCCAACCGGACGGCGGCCCGCTACCCTGCACCGCCGTCAGCCGCGGGTCGTCCACGGACTGTAGCACGTCCCATGTGCTATCCTCGGAACCGTCGTCATAAACGATGACTTCGAAGGCCGGATGCTCTTGCACGAGCAGCGAGGGCAGAAGTCGCTCCAGGTTGCGGGCCTCATTGCGTGCCGGAATCAGCACCGACAACGAGGGCGGCACGTCAAGCGCTGTGCGCTGGCGGTGTCGGTGCAGGTACCACAGGTTGCCGGCGAGCACGCACCAGAGTCCTACGTGCACGAGCGCTAGCAGCCAGGCGGCGCTGTTAATCAGAACATCCAAGGCCATGAGGGCAGAACAATCCAGAACAGACGACAGCAAGGGGGGAGCGCCGGTCAGGGGGGATCTTGCAAGAATTGGCGATAGAGCGGCGGGGGCCCGGCGGCAAGCAGTTCGTCACGGAGTGTCGGCGCGCGGTCAATCTTCAACCGATGCAGGGCATACCAGCGCCAGAGCTCGGCTTCCATCACCGAGATCCCCATGCCGGATGGGAGGCGTTGCAGCATCTCACAAAGCCGCTCGAACCGATCGAGCGCCGCCTCTTCGTCGCGACCCGCAATCCGGGGCTTGAAGATGAGCGACTGCCCTTCGACGAGCAGCACGAAAGGATCGTCCGGATCGTTGCCCTTCGCGGCTTCCAGGAGGTGCTGGGACCGCTGGCCGTACTGGATGGCCGCGAAGAGGGAGGCGCGGGCGGCCCGGTAGCCCCAGAGCCCGGACAGGAGCGCCAACTCACGAGCTGAGCCGTCCTCCAACTGGGTGGGTAGGTCGCGGAGCAGGGAACCACGCTCCGTGAGCGGATACAGGCGGTACCGGCAGAGGAGTTCCTCGAAGCGGGTGTCGGCATCCTTCAGGAGGTGCTGAAGCGCGCCGGCGTCCTGCTGCGCGTAGTGCGTCTGGGTGGCAGCGGTAAATGTTGAGTCCACGGACAGCATCGTGAGGGTCAGGAAGAGAACGATCATCAGCGGGGAGTGAGGTATCGTTCGAAGAAAGACCGCGCGAAAGAAAAGCTCCATCGATCCGACGGGCTACGGCGGCCTTCAAACAACGTTTCGGCGCTGGGCGGCCGTTTCTGGCGGAGCGCGTTCCAGTGCTGCTCCAGTTGGGCGCGGCCGTTGGAGGGCGGATGCGGGTGCAGACGGCCGCCGGTCAGCAGAGCGGTGGGGAAGGCATCGCCCCACCAGGTGACGTGAATCGCGAGGGGCCACCACTGAGCGTCGGGAAAGAGGCGCCCCAGCTGCTCAAGATGATGGTCATCGAAGGGGGCAATGCCGTCGTCGGGCGGGTGGAGCTGGCCCTCTGGAAAATAGGCAAGGATCGTGTCAGGATTGGTGCGAAAGCGGCGCGCGGTGCGGCGTAGCGTGGCGCGGCGGCGGGCCGGCGCCTCCGGCGGAAACGGCTGAGCGCCCGCGGCTGCAAAAAAAGGAAACCGATCCCAGTCGGCCATCCACGTGGTCCCCGGCCGGTCCAGGGTTTGAGTGATGAGCCACCAGAGAAGGTGGCCGTCGTAGAAGTGATGGTGGTTCGCATAAATCACGAGCGGGGTCTCGGGGGGCAGCGCCGGCCAATCGCCTACCCAGCAGATGCGGCGGAATGAACGGTGCAGTTCGTAGCGCATGAGGGCCGACACAAGGCGTCGCATCATAAGGCACTAGCGGCGAGCGACCAATCGAGCTTTCCGGCGCGCATAATCGTCGTGCACGACGAGCCATAGCTTCCGTCCGAGCGAGACGTACGCGCGATGATTGATATTATTGTAATCGAGGGCGCGCACCTCGTTCATGATTTCGCGGTACATTCGGGCCGCCGCTCGAATCCCAATGCGCGTTTGGATGGGAAGTGCATCGATCCCGGCGACGCTTGACCGATACCGGACTTCGGCCGCTTCCATGGTAGCCTCCAGCAGCGACGGATAGGTGGCCGGGAGCGAGGCATCGTCCAAGTCCTCAGGCGTCAGGTCGTGCTGGCATAACCAGTCGAGCGGCAGGTAGACGCGGCCGAGCCGGCGCCAATCTTCGCCCACGTCACGCAGGATGTTGGTGATCTGCATGGCAATGCCCAGCGAGCGAGCGGGGGCTTCGAGGTCAGAGCGCGTGGACGGCTCCGAAGCCAAGAACGGCAGCATCATCGCCCCGACGCTTCCGCCGACCAGGTTCGAATAATCCACCAAGTCGTCCAGCGATTCGACGGGTCGGTCCTCCAGGTCCCAGATGGCGCCCTCGATGAGCTCGTAGAGCGGCCCGCGGTCCAGCGTGTAGGCTTCGTGCACGCCCGCGAGTCGCCGCCACAGCACACGGTCGTCGGGCGGATGGCCGGCCAGGGTAGCGTCGAGGCACTGCTTGAGGGCGTGCACCTCATCGAGCGCTTGCGCGGCGCCGACCTCCAGCACACGCTGGTCGGCGATGGAGTCCACCTTCCGGCAAAACAGGTACAGCGTGGCCACAGGCATCTGCACGGTCCGCGGCAGTAAACGGGCCGCCAGCGAGAACGTCCGGGAGTGGTAGCGAAACGACTGCCAGATCCATCGATCCTCGTCGGCCTGAGTCGTTAGGGTCGGGGGCGACATGGGGACGAAGGAGGTGGTCTGCAGGGCAGGAGGGCGGGGTCAGGCCCGCGTGGCGAACGCAGGCTCATCGGTCTGGCGACGCTGGCGGAACCAGATGGCGACAAACGGGATGGCGGTCGCCAGCACGCCGAAGGCAACGGCTCCGAACACACCGTGGAGCGCCGAAATCATAAGCGGGAAGGCACAGTTCAGGATGTACACCCACGGCGCCCAGGTGCTCAGCGCGCCGAGCCCACCCATCAATTCGTAGCTAATCATAATCAGGAACGAGATGACAAACCAGCCCACCCAGTTGGAGAAGGGCATGCCGTAGAAAAATCCGTCGGCCCCGTACTGCCAGAAGGGGAAGACGTGATTCATTGCTGGATCGAGCGAAACGTCCCACAGAACCATGAAGGCCGCGGCGGTAGCAATCACCGTCCAGCGCGACGACGCGACGCGATACGCCAGGTCGAGCGAGACGATCGACATGGCGAACCACGAGAGCGGGATGAAGTAGGGCACGTGGCCCCCGAATTTGGGGCCGAGCCAGTGCGTGTACTCGTAGGCGCCAAACGGGAGCGCGAATCCACCGACGGTCCAGTAGCTCATGGTGCCCGCGAGTTCACTGGCGCCCCCGATGGCGCAACCCCAAATCAGGAACAGAATCATGCGGGGCCATCCCAACGCTCGGGCATACATCATGATCGGGAGGATCGGCAGCACGGCCATGTACGTCCACGTTGGTGCCTTAACCAGGTCGGCGTAGTAGGGGCCGAAGATCGCCATCGTGGAAGGAAACACCCTCGTCACGAAGAGGCCGGCGATGCTGAACGCGATGGATCCGACGAAAAGCCAGAAGGTGTACTTGAAGCCGGGTTGGATCGGAGAAACCGTGTCGCCGCGGTCGTACCGTTCGACAGTCATAGATTCGGTCGGGCGTTGAAAGGAGGATGCGCCGGGAAAATACCACGCGAACGTGACACCGGCGGGCAACTACAGTGGAAAATAACAAGCTCAATATGAATGAACCTTTGCACAATTGCAGGACAGCAGGTGGTGATGGCGTGTAAAAGTATCCACTTTTTCTAATCGTGTAGTCAATTGTGTGTCTGCTTTCACATCCGGCGTCTCCATCCATTTCGTCGTTGTATGGATACCATAGCCATTCTCCCGCCCGAGTATTTTCCGCGCCTTCCGTACATGGCGCTCGTGCAGCACGTCGACCGATTCGTGTTGGCCGACACGTTTGCGTACAGCGGTCAGTCGTTCCAGAATCGGGCGCGGCTGCGGAACCCGCAGGGCTGGCAGTGGATCACCGTTCCGCTGCGGGCGCATCAGAAGCACAACCCGATCCATGCGGTCCGGATCAACGAAGAGGATCCGTGGATTGGCAAGCATTGGCGGGCGTTCCAGTACAACTACCGATCCACGCCCTACTTCGAGTACTTCGAACCGCAGGTCGAGCCGTTCTTCAAGCGTGAATGGACCCAGTTGGGCGCGCTGACCTGCGCCTCCGTCGAGTTGTTGCACGAGTTGATGGGAGGCACGACGCGGCTCGTCCGCGCCTCGACCCTCGACGGCGCACCCCACACGACACAGCAAATCCTCGATGCGATGGAGGCGCCCACGCTTGTGGCGTTTTCGGAGCAGGTCGAGGAGGTTTTCGGCGAAGCCGGCGCGGTACGGGCGCTTCACTTCGATCCGCCGGAGTACCACCAAAACTTCGACGGCTTCGAACCGGGCATGTCGGCCGCGGACTTATTGTTCAACTACGGTCCGGACGCCCGGTCAATACTGGCCGATCACACCACCGTCGAGCCTGTCCAGGCCGTCGATTAGGGCGTTTGATGGTCCTGGCTCTCCACCCAGAGGACCGCGCGGCGGGTCAGCTCATTGTTGCTATCGACGGCCATTTTGTCTTTGATGCGCGACCGGTACGAGTCGATGGTCTTCGGGCTGAGGGCTAGCTTTTCGGCAATCTCGCGCGTGGTGAAGCCCCGGCCCATATATTCGAAAACCTCCAGCTCTCGATCGCTCAAGCGCTCCAGCGCCGACTCTTCCTCGCCGGAGGCGCCGCCGGCATACTGGAGCAAAATCTTGGTGCTCAGCTCCTCGCTTACGTAAACGCCGCCCTTCAAGATATGCTGAATCGCCTCCCCCACCGCCGATTCGACTTCGCTCTTCATGATATACCCGCGGGCTCCGGCCCGCAAGGCCCGGTCCGCGTACAGCGTCTCGTCGTGCATGGACACGACCAGGATGAGCACGCCGGGATGCTGCGACTGGAGGCGTTTGATTAGCTCCAGCCCGCCCATGCCCTTCAGGGTGAGGTCAACGATGGCCAGGTCGGGGTCGGTTTCCGGAATCCGGTCCAGGGCTTCACGCGCCGACTCGGCTTCCCCGCAGATCCCAAGGTCCATTTCCGCATCGATGAGATACGCGTAGCCGCGCCGCATGACAGGGTGATCGTCGACGACGAAGATTCGGTGGCTCATCGCGGGCTGAGCGGTGATGGCGCGAGAACAGTTGGGGCAGAGGGAAAGGTGGCAGCCTGGCACGAGGAGCGGTAGCCTGAAAAGCGCCTCCGAACCCACCGAGTCGTTGGGGTGAACGGCGCGATTGGATCCTGGTCAATCGTTCCCGTTTCGTTCCCTATACCGCATGTAGGGCGGAATGATCGCAGTCCCGCAGAACAAAAGCCGCATGCGGTGTAAGAAAATTTCCCACGCGACGATCAGGGTGCGTGCCACATCGGGATCAAGGAATCCCCGTCAAACTCAAGACGCCACGTTCTACATCATAAGAACAGATTCAAAGCAGTTCAACTCACGACGGGTTGATCCTGCTGACGTTGTTACCAAGTCCGAGTTGCGCAGACGGATTGACCGGCCCGATGGATCCGCAGGGGGTGGATGATGGATCAGTGGGGCATCGGGCTGGTCCCGCTGCGCATGTTTAAGAGCCGTGGAAGCGTTTCCGGCACGGCCTGTGCCCGCCCGACGACGGCATCTTCATGTGTCACTGCGTGTGCCCTGGGGGAATGAGCAAAAGCGCTATGGGGAGAGCGCTATCGCTACAGGGAGATCAGCCGAAAGTCGGGCGTGCGTAGGCTAAATCTGGTAAGTTCCTCGCCGACGAATGCCTAAATTATATCTCCCAGCAGGTGGCGCCCCGGCGATCACTGACTGCTCTCATCCTCGTTGTGCTGCTGGAGCACGACCCCTCCTCTCGGTATGATACAGGTGTTTTTGTATGGAGCAAGATACGGCACCGCACACCTCTCGTTCTGAATCTGTTGCAAGGGACTTCCAATTTCTGCCTCCGGTCGAACCCAAGGAACACCGAGCACAGATCGTGCTCGATGCGAACGGACGGATCCAGCGCATCAGCAAACTCGCCCGGCAGATGCTAGGATACTATTCCGCACAGCGGATTCAGCCCTGTTTCTTTAAGCTCATCCGGGAGCACCAGCAAACACACGTCATGTGGGAACTCGCCGAGATGGCGGGTCACCACCGTCAGCGGGCCGAGTGGGTCGTGCAGCTAAAAACCGGTCAGGGCGCATGGCGATGGTACCACGTCCAAGTGCGGAATCAGCTTCATCGTGCGGGCGAGTCGGGCATCGTTCTGGAGCTCATGCCGTGCGGGACCGGGCGCCGGCCCTGACAGGTGCGCCCACGCGCTGGTTCGCCTAGTTGAGCGCCAACTGCAGCCGAGCCCTCAGCACGCCCGTGTCGATTGCGTCGAGTGGGGCCGAGTAGTTGACCTGAAATTTGAGCGCCGTGGTCCAAAAGAGGGTGTAGCCCGCGATGAGCCGTTCGTCCTCCATGGTGGCGGGTTGCCCGTCGGAAAACCCGTCGAGGCGGAGCAGCAGCTGATGACGGGGGGCAACGTGGTAGCCAACGGTCGCATAATACCCCCACGGCTGGTAGCTGGAGCGGTTGGGCGGATCCAAGGAGGCCGTGATCCACGTGGCGGCTAGCAGCCAGTTCTCGTTCTGAAACTCGGCATCCAATCCGAAAAGCGTCCGCTGGCCGCGAAACGAGTTCGCCACGGAGGGGATCGTCACGTTGCGGTCGTTGCTGAACGCGGCCTGCACGCCCACGTCCAGCGTGCCCTCGCGGACTGGGACCGTACTCGTCAGGCGCCCGACGTACAGCAGCGAATTGTTGTCGTTGGTCTGTAGCCCCTGAGGGCCGTTGAAGAGGCCGCCTTCAAACTGGAGCGGTGACGAGGGAACGGCGGCGCGGACGGTCACACCAATCTGGCGCTGAGGGGCTAGCGCATTGACGACTCTGGAGCGCTCCAAAAAGCGAAGGGCACCGCGAAATCGCACAAGTTCTGCGCTGAACGGCGCCTTATACAGCCCGGCCGCGACGGAGGCATTTGAGGAGAGCGGGACGCGGAGCCGCCCGTCGAGCACCGAGGGATGCCGGATGAAGTCGGTCTGGATAAAGAATTGCAGTCCGGGGGCCTCACCCCGAAGACGAAGGCGAGTCGCTAGCAAATTGAATCCATCCCGGACGGCGTCGTCCCCGACCTGCGCGTCGGCCTGGACCAGGGCGCCGACCTCCAGCGAGGTCCCGCGTAGCAGCGACACCAACGCCGTGTCGGCGGGGGACTGAGCGCGGAGAGCGCCTGGAGTGGTGATCAGCAGGAGGAGGCCAAGGAGAAGCGTGTGGCGATGGAAGGCACGGAGGCGCATACGTGCAGGAGGGGCAATGAAAAAGTGATGCGTTGGAGGGCGTCCCAACGTCCGGCGGGGGAGGAGCGATCCTGCGCGCCCGGGCCGGTTTTAGCAGAGCCCGCATGAATTCGAGCGGGCAAGGAGAAGACGGAGCGTACCGTTCGGGCAAGCGCATCGGGCCGGCGAGTCCGCGGCCAGAGGGACCTGATTCAGGAAGAGGGAACGGCTTCTTGCGAACGGACCTGCTCCTCACGAATGGTTGTTGAGGCTTCGTCGGAGGCGGCTTCCACCGCATCGTGCACCTCGTGGAAGAGGTGGTCGGCCCCGGCTTTATCCATCACGCCCGCGCGCTCCAGCGCGTCTTTGACAGGGCCTTTCACCCCCGCGAAGTAGACATCCACATCGTTGCGCCGGCAGTCTTCGATGATCTCGTGCAGCGTGTGCGCTCCGGTAGAGTCAACCCGGTTCACGGGGTACATGTTGATCACCACGGCGCGGAGCTCCGGGTCTTGGATGTCGAGCTCCATGATCAAATCTTTGAACGTCGTCGCATTGGCAAACGACAGCGAAGCGTCCATCCGTACGACCACCACACTGGCCCGTGTCAGGGCGTCTGGATTCCGCTGGAGGTTGCGGTAGGTTTCCGTGCCGGGCAGCCGGCCCTCGACTGCCGTGTGCGGTTGTGAAATCTCGTGGATGATCGCAATCAGCGACACGATGACGCCGACCAGGATGCCTTCCTCAATCCCCAAAGCCAGCGTGGCCGCCGCCGTCAGCATCATCAGCCCGAAGTCCTTCCGGTCCACGCGCCACAGGTAGCGGGCCTCATCGACATCCACCAACCCGGAGACGGCCACCATCACGATGGCAGCGAGGACGGCATTCGGCATGTAGTAGAACAGCGGCGTCAGCAGTAAGAGCGTCAACGCGATGACGCCAGCGCTGAAGATGGCGGCTAGGTTGGTCCGTGCGCCGGCTTGGTCGTTCACCGCGGTCCGCGAGAAGCCGCCAGTCGTGGGGTAGGCGCGGAAGAAGGCGCCGAGCAGGTTAGCCAAGCCCAGGCCGATCAGTTCCTTGTTGGCATCCACTTCGTAGCGGTGGCGGGAGGCGTACACTTTGGCCACGGCGATGGACTCCATGAACCCCACGAGCGCGATGGTCAGCGTGGCCGGAATCAAGGACTGGATGGTGTCCAGCTCAAAGCTGGGGAGAAAGAAGCCTGGCAGGCCCTGCGGCACGTCGCCTACGATGGCCACCCCGTTCTGGTGCAGCCCAAAGGCCCAGACGGCCCCCGTAGTAACTGCCACGGCAACGAGCGCGCCGGGAAAGGCCTTCTTCCATCGCTTGAGTCCGATGAGCAGCGCTATACTGCCGAGACCGAGCGCCAGGGTCGCCGGGTCGACGGCGCCCACCTGCTGGTAAGCGTTCATCAGGATCTCGTGGATGTAATTGGAGCGCGGAATATCGACGCCCAGCAGGTGCTTCAGCTGGCTGAGCCCGATGATGAGCGCGGCGGCAGAGGTAAATCCGCTGAGCACGGGGTGCGAGAGGAAGTTGACCAAAAAGCCGAACCGCGCGACGCCCAGGATGAACTGAAAGAGACCGACCATCACCGAGATCATGAGGGTGAGGGCGATGTACCGCTCCGTGTCCCCGCCTGCGATGGGACCCACGCTCGCGGCCACGAGAAGCGACACCATGGCCACCGGGCCCACCGCCAACTGGCGCGACGTGCCGAACAAGGCATACGCCACGAGCGGCACGAGCGCTGCGTACAGCCCGTAGATGGGCGGCAGGCCGGCGATGAGCGCGTACGCCATGCCCTGTGGAATCAGCATGACGCCGACGGTGAGGCCGGCCGAGAGGTCACCCTGCAGCTGCTCGCGGTCGTATTGAGCAAGCTGTTCAAGGAGCGGAATGAATTGGCGAAGGCGGTGCATAAGACAAACGCGTTCGACAGGTTGGGGGGACGCGAGCAATGGGCGCGTAGAGCAAGCCAGTCGGCCGCACACGCCGGAGGCGCTGCCCTGCGTGGGACAGCGCCTCCGGGGGCGTTCGGATCACCAGCAGGCTCAATGCTAGGCCGTCACCGGTTGCTTGGACGCCGCGTAGTTGTCGAAGGCGTCGTTCACGTACTTCACCGTGCGGCCGGTGCGGCGGAGGAAGGCACTGGCTGCCGCGGCCCGGGCGCCACTGCCGCAGTGGACGAGGAGCGTCTTGTCCGTGGGCAGGTCGGCTTCGTACTCCGGCAGACGCGTGTACGAGGCGTTCCGGGCATCCGGCACGTGCGCGGAGTCATACTCCGAACGGAAGCGGACGTCCACCACTTCGGTGTTCGCCTCGCTGCGGAGCGCCTCCAGGTCCTCAAAATTGATCTCTTCGATCGACTCCGAGGGACCGCCCTTCGCGAAGAAGCGCTGCAGGGTTTCTACCGTTACGAAGCCCGCTACGTTATCGTAGCCGATCCGGATGAGGTCACGCACGGCTTCCTCTACGTCGTTCTCGTCAATGATGAGCACGAGCGGCGTCGTTTCATCCACGACGAGCGAGCCCACCACCATGTTGAAGGTCTTGTTCATCGGCGCATACAAACTCCCCGGAATGTGATGCTCCATAAAGGCGGAGCGGTCGATGCGCGTGTCGACGATCAGCGACTCCTCATTGTCTGCGTGCTCGCGCAACTCGGCCACGGTCAGCTTCTGCGGTTGCGGGAGCTTGCCGAGTACCGGAGCGCCGAGCTTGTTGTCGCGCTTCATGCGGGCGAAGTACATCTGCGGCTCGGGCTGGCCCGCGAGGATGGCATCGACGAACGCGTCTTTGCCTTCCTGGGCCGCGCCGATCATCGGATTGTACTTCTTCTCGTAGCCGATCGTCGTCTGCGGGACGGCGCCTAGCGCTTTGCCGCACGTTGATCCGGCGCCGTGAGCCGGCCACACCTGCAGGTAGTCCGGCATGTCGAGGAAGCGCTGCACGGAATCGAACAGCGTGCGAGCGGACGGCTCCATCACGCCCTCCATCTTCGCGGCCGACTCCAGGAGGTCCGGGCGGCCCAGGTCGTTCACGAACGCGAAGTCCCCGGTCACGATGCCCATCGGCTCGGTGGCGCCGCCGCCCTTGTCAGTGATCAGGAACGAGAGGTGCTCGGGCGTGTGGCCCGGTGTGTGGACGGCCTGCACTTCGATGTTGCCGACCGTGAAGGTGTCGCCATCGTGGAGCAGCGTGTAGTCATACGCGCCGCCGCTCTGCTTGGGCTCCTTGACCCACTCGTACTTCCAGTCTTTATCGCCTTCGTCCGAGAGGTAAAGCTTGGTGTCGAAGCGCTCGGCGAACTCGCGGGCGCCCGACAGGAAGTCGGCATGGATGTGGGTTTCCGTGACGGCCACAATCTGGAGCCCTTCCTCCTCGGCCATTTCCACATACTGGTCAATGTCGCGCTCGGGGTCGATCACGACCGCCTCGCCCGTTTCCTGGCAGCCGATGAGGTAAGCGTACTGCGCGAGCTTCTCGTCGAATATTTGTCGGAATAGCATGGTCGGTACCTCGTAATTTATCGTTGTGCGTGAAAGAGTGCGGATGTAAAACGAACGACGTAATGCCGGCCGATAGGCTGCGCGGTTAGTGCGGCAGCTTGGGGCGCAGGTACGAGTAGGCCCAGGTGCCCAGCAAGGCACTGAACAGGGCCACTAGGATGATCGGGTAGCCCGCTCCAATCAGGGCGAACATCGGCCCCGGGCAAGCGCCCAGCAAGGCCCAGCCGAGCCCGAAGAGGATGCCGCCGATCCAGTACCGGTAGCCTTCGCCCCAGACCTTGGGGTTGATCGAAATCGGCTCGCCCCCGAACGTTTTCACGTCAAACCGCTTGATGATCTGGATGGACGCGGCGGCCACAGCAATGGCACTTCCTATGATGCCATACATGTGGAAGCTCTCAAAGCGGAACATCTCTTGGATGCGAAACCAAGAGAGGACCTCACTCTTGACCAAGATGATGCCGAAGAAGATGCCGAACAGCAAGTAGATGAGCAGCCCCCCGGGTCGAATCGAGGCGTCCGGTGCGGAGGCAGTCGCGGCCTGCTGCGTTGTCGAGGTCGATGGTTGGGTCGTTGTGCTCATAATCAGTCAGAAGAATCTTATCTCACGAGGGCAAGCAAAGGGGGCAGGCAGCATCCTAAAGCAACAGCGGCAGCAAGACATACGTCACGAACAGGCCGCCGATGAAGAAGCCGACGACAGCCACCAGCGACGGGAACTGCAGGTCGGCCAGTCCGCTGATGGCATGGCCGGACGTACAGCCGCCGGCGTAGCGGGCGCCGAAGCCGACGAGGAAGCCCCCGCCGACGATCATCACGAAGCCCGGCAGCGTGGCCAGGCTGCTCCAGTTGAAGAGTTCGGTGGGCAGCAGGCCCGTGAAGTCGCTGATGCCGAGCGCGCGGAGCTCTGCCATAGCGCCCGACGAGATGCCGATGACGGCGTCAGGGTGCGGAAGCAGCATGGCCGCCAGGAAGCCACCAAGGACGACGCCCACCACGAAGGTGAGATTCCAGATACCGCTCTTCTTCCAATCGTACTGCAAAAACTCGATTTGACCGGGGAGGGTGGCGGCACACATGTGGCGCAAGTTGGCCGAGATGCCAAACTGCTTGCCGCCGACGAGAAGTAACAGGGGAACGAGAAGGCCAATGAGCGGCCCGGCTACGTACCAGGGCCAGGTCTGGGAGAGCATCTCGATCATGGCGTTGGCCTCTGTATTAATGTCGGGTCATGTAATAACAACTTAACTGCGTCCTACTATATATCGAAGTAGTGGATAGGTTTCGGAGGTTTGTCGTTTATTCACAAAGAGGGATGGATCAATCGAGAGCGGACGAAAAGGGATAAGAGCGTTCATGGGAATCAATGTAGTTCGGATTGCAAGGCCAGCATCCATGTAGTCATTTGTAATATATTACTCAAGTAAAATATAAAAGAGCGTTCCAGATGCGAGGAGCGGCGTACGTATCATTGGTCGATGCGGCAACGTACACATTTCCGAGCAGCGCCGCAGCGGGGGATCGTTGCCGTCCGGTGTAGGACGGATCCTCACGAATGCCATCGAGTGCAGAGCGAACGACTACATGCCGTCGTACGATGGACTGGGGATTCCGATGCAAACCGAAACGAGACGCGTGTATCTTGGAGGCCTGATGCGTATCGTGTATTCCAAACTGGCAAATACTGCGGACGGCGCGACAATAGTGAGCCGATTTCAACCTGCACCCTTCCAACCGTTCAACCTGAAACCACTTGGGATACTCCGAAGAATGGCTATAGACCGACCCAAGATAGCATCGTCTCACCTGCTGACCATCCTGCTCGTTCTCTCGCTCGGGAGCGTCTTGCTCACAGGCGGAGCGCGAGCGCAACAGGCGGCGTCCTATGGGCCGACGTACACCGAGCCGCAGCGGCCGCAGCTTCACTTCTCGCCGGCGATGAATTGGATGAACGACCCGAACGGGCTGGTCTACTACGACGGCGAGTATCACCTCTTCTACCAGTATAACCCGTACGGCATCCAGTGGGGGCACATGAGCTGGGGCCACGCTGTGAGCACTGACCTGGTTCACTGGACGCACCTGCCGGTGGCCGTGCCCGAGACGGACGGCATCATGGCGTTCAGCGGAAGCGCGGTGGTCGATCACAACAATACGAGCGGGCTCGGCACGGCCGACACCCCGCCGATGGTGGCCATCTACACGGGGCACCAAGCCGACAACCAGTCGCAACACATTGCGTACAGCACCGACCGCGGTCGGACGTGGACCCTCTACGACGAGAATCCGGTGCTCGACATCGGTCGAGAGAATTTCCGCGACCCGAACGTGTTCTGGTACGCGCCCGACGAGAAGTGGGTCATGGTCGTCGCGCTGCCTACCGCCTACGAGGTGCAGTTCTACGAGTCGCCCAACCTGATCGACTGGACGTTCATGAGTACGTTCGGGCCGGCCGGCGCCACGGGCGGCATCTGGGAGTGCCCCGACCTGTTTCGGCTCTCGGTGGACGGCGATCCCAACGACACGCGCTGGGTGCTGCAGGTCGACCTGAATCCGGGCTCGGTAGCGGGCGGCTCCGGCGGGCAGTACTTCATCGGCGACTTTGACGGCACCACGTTCACCCGCACCGACGCGGCCGACGTCGATGAGGTAAATTGGGTGGATTACGGGAAAGATTTTTACGCGGCCATCGATTGGGCCAACATCCCGGCCGATGACGGGCGGCACATCTGGGTCGGGTGGATGAACAATTGGCAGTACGGGCAGGCCATTCCCACCCATCCGTGGCGGAGCGCCCAGAGCATCCCGCGCACGCTGGCCCTGCGCTCCACCGACGATGGGGTCCGGCTCGTGCAGCAGCCCGTCCAGGAGTTGCAACAGCTCCGCGACATGCACAACCGCATCACCGATCGGACGCTTTCCGAAGGGACCCACTCGCTGGGGGGCGATGGCATCAGTGGGCGGGCCCTGGAAATCGTCGCTGAGTTCGAGGTGGGCACGGCCGATGAGGTGGGTCTCAAGGTGCGCATGGGCGGGACGGAGGAAACCCTCGTCGCGTACGATGTACACGCTGAAGAAGTCTACATCGATCGCTCCCGTTCCGGCATCGACGACTTCAGTGCCGACTTTGCCGGTCGCCACGACGGTCCCCTGCCGCTGAAAGACGGTCGCGTGAAGCTTCATCTTTTCGTCGACTGGTCCTCGGTGGAGCTGTTCGCCAACGACGGGTATACGGTCATCACCGACCGCATCTTCCCCGAACCGGAAAGCCAGGACGTGGCACTGTACGTCGAGGGTGGCGACGCGCGCCTCGTGGCAATGGACGTGTGGAACTTGCGCTCTATCTGGCGTGAGCGCTAAGTTAGCCCTCACGGTATGTGGCATTTGCTTCCAACTTTCTGATTCGATCCATCATGGCGCACTCGATCCTTTGTGTAGGTGAGGTGCTGTGGGATGCGCTGCCCATGGGTCTCTTTTTGGGCGGGGCGCCCTTCAATGTGGCGTGCCACCTGCACCAACTCGGCGGAGAGGTGACTATGGCGAGCCGCGTGGGGGATGACGTGCTCGGCCACGAAGCGCTTCGCCGAATCCGGCATCGCGGGATGCGAGACGATGTGATTCAACGGGATACCACCTTCCAGACGGGATTTGTGGAAGTGGCGCTCGATGCAGAGGGCACGCCCGATTACACGATCGTGGAGCCGGCCGCGTGGGATGAAATCGAGTCTACGAAAGCGCTTCACGCCGCGGCTCAGCAGGCCGACGCGTTGGTGTTTGGCAGTCTGGCCCAGCGCCGGAGCCCCTCCCGCGAAACGATCCAGGCGCTGTGGGCCTCCACGGCGCACGCGGTGTTCGACGTGAACCTGCGCCCACCGTTCGTGGATCGCGCGATCGTCGGGCAATCGTTGCGCGCCGCGAATCTCGTCAAAATGAACGATGAGGAGTTGGCGCAGATGATGGAATGGTTCGACGTCGCTGCTGCGCCCCGGGCGGCCGTGGAAGCACTGGCAACGCAATTCGACATCGCGGCCGTTTGCGTGACGCGCGGGAAGCACGGCGCCATGCTGTGGAACGACGGCCAGTGGACCGAGCACCCTGGTCACGCGGTCACGGTCGCCGACACGGTGGGGGCCGGCGATGCGTTTCTGGCTGGACTGCTCGCTGGCTACCTCGCCGGTCGAGATGATGCCGCCATCCTAGACGACGCGTCCCGGTTGGGCGCGTACGTCGCCACCCAGATGGGACCGACGCCCAGCTACCCGGGTCTCGACGCGCTCCCGCAGCCGACGCGCAATCCCGAAGCCCCCGATTCGGCCTCATCGACTGCTTCGGAGCTGCCCTGAGGCCGTGTGTTCATCCAGCCCCCCGACGGCCTTCCGCACGGACGCTTACCGTTTCATTCAGACGACCCATCCAACGTCATGAACACGCATCGGTCGGTTCTCTTCAGTGCAATCGTGGCCTCGCTGGCCGGCTTCCTGTTTGGGTTTGATACCATTGTAATTTCAGGAGCCGACCGGCCGATTCAAGAGGTCTGGCAGATGAGCGATCTCTTCCACGGGACGTTCATCATGTCGATGGCGCTGTGGGGCACCGTCATCGGCGCGCTCTTCGGTGGGATTCCGTGCGACCGATATGGGCGCCGCCGCACGCTGTTTTGGATCGGCGTATTGTATCTGGCGTCAGCGCTCGGCTCGGCGCTGGCTCCGAACCCGTACATCTTTTCGGTCTCCCGGTTTATCGGCGGATTGGGCGTCGGCGCCTCCTCGGTGGCCGCGCCCATCTACATCTCTGAGATCACCCCGGCCCGTAGCCGTGGGAAGCTGGTAGCGCTGTACCAGTTCAACATCGTGTTCGGTATTCTCATCGCCTATCTCTCCAACTACGCGATTGGCGTGTCCTTTGGCGAAAACGCCTGGCGGTGGATGCTCGGGGTCGAAGCGATCCCGGCGGCGATCTACGCGCTGTCCGTCCTGGGTGTGCCTGAGAGCCCGCGGTGGCTGCTGCTCCGGAAAAGCGACGAACCGACGGCGCGCAGCCTACTGGAGAAGCTGAATCCGAAGGAGGACGTCGATGCGTTGATCGCGGCCATTCGAAACTCAGTGTCGCGGGAGATTCCCCTCTCTGAGTTTTTTTCGACCACCTTCCGGTTTCCCATCTTCCTAGCCTTTCTGATCGCGTTCTTCAACCAATTCTCGGGGATCAACTTTGTCCTCTACTACGCGCCGCGCATCTTCGAGCAGGCGGGGGTTGCCGCGAGTGAGGTGCTCAGCGCGTCGGTCCCGCTAGGTGTGGTGAATCTCGTGTTCACCCTACTGGGCATGTATCTCATCGACCGAGCGGGCCGCACCAAGTTGATGTACGCCGGCTCGTTTGGGTACATTGCCTCGTTGAGCGGTGTGTCTTGGGCGTTCATGACGGGGGCGGAAGGCACGATCGTCGTCGCCTTCGTGTGCGCCTTCATCGCGTCGCACGCCGTGGGGCAGGGGGCAGTGATCTGGGTCTTCATCTCGGAGATCTTTCCCAACTCCGTGCGAGACTACGGGATGTCGCTTGGAGCGGGGACCCACTGGGTGGGCGCGGCAATCATTACGCTCCTCACGCCGACGGTCCTGGGGGCCTTTTCCGGCGCGCAGATCTTTGCCTTCTTTGCTGGCATGATGGTGCTGCAGCTCGTGTTCGTCTGGCTGCTCATGCCGGAGACGAAAGGAAAGACCCTCGAGGAACTGGAGGTCGATTTGGGCCTCAGCACGGAGGAGCTCAAGGAGCTTCAGGAAGACGTCGCCGGCCCCGGAACCGCCCAGACTCCGTGAGGGCAGGAGGTCCCGTCCAGCGCGAGCCCGCTAGCGTGCGCCGTAGTCCGCATCGGTGACGCCGTACTGGGTGCGGAGCGCGTCGAGCTGCTGTTCCAGTTGCTGGGTGACGTCGGCATAGTCGGGGTGGCCGTACCGGTTCATCAGTTCGTCCGGGTCGAGCTGCAGATCGATCAGCTCCCACTGGTCGATCGTGTAGTAGTGGATGAGCTTGTAGCGCTGCGTGCGGATGCCTTCGTGCGGGACAACGTGGTGGGGGCGCGGAAATTCGTAGTAATGGTAGTACACGGCCTCGCGCCAGTCGCTGGGGGCCGGTCCGCGGAGCAGGGGCACCAGGCTGCGGCCTTGCATGGCATCGGGGGCCTCCGCACCGGCGACGTCGAGCAAGGTTTGCGCAAAGTCGAGGTTTTGCACGAGCGCGTCGCTCTCGGACCCTGGTTCCACGACCCCGGGCCACCGCACGATGAGCGGCATGCGCATCGATTCCTCGTACATCCAGCGCTTGTCGAACCAGCCCTTCTCGCCCAAAAAGAACCCTTGGTCCGAGCTGTAGATGACAATCGTATTGTCGGCGAGTCCACGTTCATCCAGGTACTGCATGAGCCGCCCGATATTATCGTCGAGCGAGGCGATGGTGCGGAGATAGTCCTTCAGGTAGCGCTGGTATTTCCAGCGGACGAGGTCCCGTTCCTGCAGTGAGCCGTTGCGGTACTGCTGGTAGAACTGCTCGTTCTTGGGGCGATAGGCACCTTCCCAGGCTCGCTTTTGGGTCGAGGTTAGGCGCTGATAGAAGCGCTGGTAGCCGTCCATGGAATCGGCGGGGTGGTCCGGGTTGACGGGCAGCTTGAGGTCCCATCCCCACCACAGGTCGGTGGAGATCTCCATCTCTTGCATGACGGCTGCACGCGAGAGGTGGGTGTAGTTGTAGAAGAGCGAGCGCGGCATCGGAATCTCCTGATCATCGTAGGTCGTCAGGTGATCTGGGCCGGGCTGCCAGCTGCGGTGGGGGGCTTTGTGCTGGTACATCAGCAGGAACGGCTCGTCGCCGCTGCGTCCGTTATCGAGCCAGTTGAGTGCCCGATCGGTGATGATGTCCGTGGTATAGCCCGTGTATCGCGTGGTCCCATCCTCGGTGCGAAAGTCGGGGTTGTAGTAGGTGCCCTGGCCGGGCAGTACTTCCCAGTAGTCGAATCCCGTGGGCGCGCTCTTGAGGTGCCATTTGCCGATCATGGCCGTCTGATAGCCGCTCTCGCGAAGCAACTGCGGGAACGTCTGCTGCGTTGCGTCGAGACTGTCGCCGCCGCGGTTGGTTTCGACGCCGTTCAGGTGGCTGTGCTTGCCGGTTAGAATCACGGCCCGGCTCGGCGCACAAATCGAGTTGGTCACGGAGGCGTTGCGGAAGAGCATGCCCTGCTCGGCGAGGCGGTCGAGGTGGGGCGTCGGGTCGAGCCCGGCGAGTCGCCCGCCGTACGCGCCCACGGCCTGCGTGGCGTGGTCGTCCGAGAAGATAAACACGATGTTCGGCCGTTCCTCCTGGGCTTGAACGGCGGGAGGAGTGAGGAGCAGCAGGAGCGTAAATACCGTTGCAAAACGGCGGATGATTGAAGGCGGAGCCGTGTGGAAAGACATCAGTTTGGGGCGCTATCAAGAAGGATGCAGAGGACGCAGGTCAGGAGAGCGCCAGGCGTGGAACCAAAGCCTGCGTGCTACCCTGCTATGGGGCTAGTAACCCTCGTTCTGCTCGAGATTAGAATTGCGTTCGACCTCCGTTTGCGGTATGGGATAACGCACCTGATAGTCCTGGGCAGGCTCACCTCGGTCCTGGGCCATTTCAATGAATTTACCATGTCGGATCAGGTCTTGCCGCCGCAGGGCTTCCGTGTGGAACTCCCGACCTCGCTCGTCGAGAATGAAATCCCTGAAATCCGCCGCCGTAGCGAAGTCGCCGACCGTGAACGTGCTGACCCCCGCCGCATCGCGTACCATGTTGAGCAACTCCACCGACTCATCGTTGGGCCCGTTGATTTCGTTCAAGGCCTCCGCGCGGGTCAAAAGGATATCGGCATACCTAAGGAACGGGAAATCATCCGCCGACCGGCTGATGCCCTGATTCGGGTATTCGGGAAACTTGAAGCTCCGGACGTTATCCTCGCCGAGCTGGACCGTCTCACCGCTGGTATTGACAAATTCAAAGAGGAAGGCGTCCAGGCGCTCGTCCTCGGGGTCAAAAAGCTCTAGGAATTCAGATCGAATCCGATACTCAGCCGCGAAAATGATTCGGGGGGGATACTGCCACTGGTAATCGTCGGGGGCCACGTGGCTGAGCCAGCCATCGCCGGTCACGTTCGTCGGCGTGTCCGACATGTCGGCCACGAATATAAATTCGTTGTCGCGCTGATTCAGGTGGCTGAAGAGCTCCGTTCGATTCCCTTCTGTGAAGAGGTCATAGACGTTCAAGTCAATGACTTCCTGCGCGGTTGAAGCTGCTTCCTCCCATTTCTTATTCATGAGATAAAATTTGGACAGGATGCCCAATGCCGCTCCCCGAGTGGGCCGGCCGTACTGCTGCCGCGGGGGGTCGCTCACAGGAAGGACCTGACTGGCTGCACGCAACTCATCTTCAATGAACGAAACGATCTCCTCATCGGTGGCGCGAGCCGGACGATCCCCGACCCGCGTTTCGCTGGTGACGATGAGAGGCACCGGGCCGAATAGGTCGTACAAAAGAAAATAGTTGAATGCTCGCAGAAACCGGGTCTCAGCCAGCATCTCCTGTTTGCGAGCCTCGTCCATCTCAATGGAAGGGACGTTATCCAACACCGTGTTGGCTTTGTAGATGCCCCGATAGCGGCGTTCCCACCAGTTTTGTAGCCAGTTATGGGAGGGTGTCCAAACGAAGTCCTCGATGGGTTGATTGAAGGTGAAAATGCCTCCAAAGCGCTCAATGTGGATATCCGTGCAGACCTCTTGCAACGTGACGGCATCGCGCGTGATGTCGCTGTACCGTAATTCGCCATATACGGAGTTCAGCACCACCTCAGCGTCCTCGGCCGTATTGAAGAAGTTACCTGGACTCAGCGTAGTGAATGTTTCTTCCTGGAGGGGGTTTTCGTCACACGCCGTGAGAGCCAGTAAGATAAACGCAGCAGCAATTCTGAGTGAGATTCTCATCGCTTCTACCTCTTGTAGTTAAATTCGCAGGTCAATGCCCAATGAGTAGACTCTCGCGAGCGGATAGGCGTTGTAATCAATCCTGACGTTCGACGAGCCCAGTACATTCACATCAGGGTTGAATCCATCGTAGCCCGTGATGGTGATCAGGTTTTGACCCGTGGCATAGATTGAAAGGGACGAAATGCCACCCACGTCCAAGTCGGGGAACGTGTAGCTTACCCTGACATTTTTGAGCCGCAGAAACGATGCGTCCCGAACGATTCGGCTGTTGAAATCGAAGGTGCGGGGTGGGTCCACAAAGGAGGGATTCTCGCTGTCCCGGTTTTCTGGCGTCCAACGGTCGAGTACGTAATCCTCGCGATTCCTCAAATTGTCGATCGGATTCTCGGAATCGATCCGAGTAAAGTTAGCCAGTTCAAAGCCGAACCGTCCTTCAAGAAATAGGTCCACGCTAAGCCCTTTATACCCGAGCGAGTTGTTCAGCCCGAGCGTGAAATCGGGATGCGGATTCCCGAGGATGGTGCGGTCTTCCTCGTCGATCATCCCGTCTCCGTTTACGTCCTTGAATCGGCGACTTCCGGGTTGAGCAGTGGGATGGGAGGGGTTGTTATCGATCTCCTCCTGCGATTGGAACACGCCCTCCACGACGTACCCAAAGTACGCATTCACCGGGTCGCCTTCTCGGAGGATCGTAAAGTCCTGGATGAAACGCGTTCCTCCCTGCAGAATGCGCGGCAGCTCGCCGAGGTTGGTGACCTCATTGTTCAGCGTTGCAAAGTTGAAGTTGGTGGTCCAGTTGAAATCCCCAACGACATTCCGGGTGTCGATCGCGAATTCGAACCCGGAGTTCTTTGTGTCTCCGACGTTTTGCAGTGAGCTGGCGAATCCACTGGTAGTGGGGATCGGCAACTCGAGTAGCAGGTCGTTCGTGTTGCTCACAAAGTAGTCGAGCGAGCCCGCAATCCGACCGTCCAGCAGTTCGAAGTCCAGTCCCACGTCCAGCTGGCGGGTCGTTTCCCAACGCAGATCGGGGTTGGCCAATTGAATAGGAGCGATCGATGTGAACTCCTCGCCGTCGAACACCGCGACGGGCCCGGTGCCCAGTAGGACGAGAGAGCGGGCGTTACCAATCTCCTGGTTTCCGCTGATGCCGAAACTGGCGCGAAGCTTCAGATTGGAGACGGCACCCAGAAAACCGCTTCCGGGAAAAAACGGCTCATCCGAAATGCGCCAGGCGAGCGCGCCCGAAGGAAAGACGGCGTATTCATTATTTTCACCGAATCGGGAGGAGCCATCTAACCTGACCGTCGAGGTCAAGAGATATTTGCCGTCGTAATTGTAGTTCAACCGGCCAAATCCAGAGAGCAGTGTGTTTTGCTGTTTAAAGGAGCCGACCTCGTTTTTAACTTTTTCGCCAGCTCCCAGATTGTTGAAGCCGAATGACGTAGTTGGGAAATTCTGTGCCGCGGCATTAAAACCGGTGTCCGTAAACCGCTGGAAGGAGTAGCCACCGAGCACATTCAGGTTGTGGCCGGCGCTAAACGCCTGGTCGTACTCGGTGGTAAACTCGAATAGAAGATTGGTGTCTTCATTCTGATTTTTGGTTGCTTGCCCTTCGTTCAGCTGGCCCCGCTGCGTGACCGTGTTCAGGAAGATATCCCGCTCAGCAGTCCGCTGGTTAAAGCCTACATTGACCCTTGCACTCAGGCTGTTGAGGATCTGATACTCGGCAAATCCATTCCCGAAGGTCCGCTTGATTTCTCCATTGTTTTCGATGGTCCGTGCTTGCGCGACGGCATTGCTCAGGTCCTGAGAGCTCTGGGCAAAGCTGCCGTCTTCGTTTCGGACCGGCATCGTGGGAGGCAGTTGGATGGCTGTAGCGATGACGCCGGCTCCCGCATTCACGCCGGTGCCCAGCGGAACCGTCACGTCCTGCTCCAGGCTGTTGTTAAGATTGAAGCCAACCTGGAGCCGGTCGCTCAGCGAATGTTGGAGGTTGACCCGGCCGCCATACCGCTCGAAGTTTGTGTTGATGACGATGCCATCGCGCTTCAAGTAATTAAGCGACAGGTAATACTGCGTGTCTTCGGAACCTCCTGAAAACGAGAGCTGATGCTGCTGAAGCGGAGCCCCGCGTAGCACTTCATCGAGCCAGTCCGTGCCCGATCCGATCGCATTCATCTCTTCCTGGCTAAAGGGCGGCTCCTCCCCCCGAGATTCGCTCAGTGAGTTGTAAAACGACATGTACTCCTGAGCATTCATGATATCCAGCTTCTCGGCGGTGTGCTGATAGCCGACCGAACCGTTGTAATTGACCGATAGAGGAGCGCCTCCTCGTCCTTGCTTGGTGGTGATCAAGATGACCCCGTTCGACCCCCGCGCCCCGTAAATAGCGGTCGCCGAGGCATCCTTGAGGACCTCGATCGACTGGATGTCAGCAGGATTTAGCGAGTTCAGCGGGTTCGCGCCCGGGAGCCCGTCCACGACGTACAACGGCTCGTTGCCGGCGGTAATGGAGTTGGTGCCCCGAATTCGGATGGAATACCCTCCACCGGGTTCAGCGTTGGTCTGCGTGACCTGGACGCCAGGAACCCGGCCCTGAATGGCTTGGTCGACGGAGGTCTGGGGGCCAGTATTCAACTGGTCGGCGGGCAAGGAGCTCACCGATCCCGTCAAGTCGCTCTTTTGGACCGTTCCGTACCCGACAACGACCAGCTCCTCGCCAGCGACCGCTTGTACCTGGAGAGCTACATCGACTTCGGTTCGCCCGTTGATCGCCACCTCTTGAGGTTGGTATCCGACAAACGAGAACACCAGCGTATCGCGTAAGCTTTCTACCTGGAGTTCATAGTCTCCGTCTGCATCGGTCGAGGTGCCGATCGTGGTTCCTTTCACCACCACGTTGGCCCCGACAAGCGGTTCCTCGGTACCGGCCTCGGTGACTTGCCCGCGCACGGTTTCTTGGGAAGTGGCATCCTGCATCAGAACGGTCGGCATGGGTTTCTCGAGGAGCAGGGCGGAGGATCGATCCACATCCCATGCCTTCGAAGAAACGTGCCCAACCAGACACCACCCTACGAGCAGTAGTAAAAATCGTTTTGTCATAGTTTCCCCTCTGGATTTAAGAAAGGCGATGCCAGTTGTGAGTGGTCGAGCACGAGCGCGAGCAAGATGGTTTGCATCACGCCGGGTGCCGGTAAACTTCTACTTTCAGTGTATCACTTCAGTGTATTACGCAGGCAGCACGGACTCGAGATCTGTCTCAACGAAGCCGAATCACCCGGGGATGGATGGGACCGGCCGACCGCAGAACGTGCGTAGATGTTACTGCGAGGCAACGTAAATATTAAAGTTCTGTTAATCAAGGCGTGCGGAGCCGAAGTTGACTTTGCCTCATCTTGTGAGCAACACGGACGGCACTCACCGAGTGACAAGAGGCGAGGCCCGGTGCAAAAGATACCCGGGCCCTCTTTCCCCAGCCTGCTTTCCCCAGCCTGCTGGAGGTGCCAAACGTGCTCACTTATGAATGAGGCGCTCGTCGTTTTGTCCACCCGTAGGACGTCGGAAGCGGACGTCGGTCGCCCCGTTGGCTTCGAGAACGTCGAACAGTTCATTACGCATCGACTGCACGCGGTCTTGGTGTTCAGGCGCGTCAATGAGGTTGTACATTTCGCGCGGATCGGTCTGCAGATCGTACAGTTCGTGTTTGTCCCATACGCCGTGATAGTAGATGTACTTGTACCGGTCTCCACGAATCGCATACACGGTGGGCGTGTGCGGAAACGAATGCTCCCAGAAGTATTGATAGACGAATGAAGAGCGCCAGTCCGGCACGGAGCGTCCCTCCAGTAGCGGAAGGAATGAGCGCCCATCTACCGCGTGATCATCGGGCATGCTTGTTCCTGCAATCTCGAGAAACGTCGGCGCGACGTCGGTATTGAGGATATTCTCTTGAATGGTGCGACCCGGTTCGATCGTCCCCGGTCCCCAGGCGAGCATCGGCACGCGCATCGACTCCTCATAGGCTTGGCGCTTGTCGATGAGTCCATGTTCGCCCAGCATGAAGCCGTTGTCGCCCATGTAAACCACCAGCGTGTTGTCGGCCAGACCGTTCTCCTCAAGGTAATTCAGCACCCGCCCGATGCTTTCGTCGACGGCCATCAGCGACTCGCTGTAGCGAACAATGATCTCATCCAGGCCCTGCGGATGGTCATCGCGGCCGTGATACATGTGGTCCACGCCGTGCCAACTGTACCGCTGCTCCTGAACCCATCGGGGTTTCCCCTCGTAGTTTTGCGTTACGTTTTTCATGGACTGGGGCTTAGGGATGCGGACGTCCGCGTACATACCTTCATGGCGCTGGGCCGGCTCAAATTCCGCATGAACGGCTTTGTGAGACAAGTACAGAAAGAACGGTTCGTCCTGATTTCGTTGGTTCAGCCAATCGAGCGCGTAATCGGTAAGTAGGTCTGTTACGTAGCCCTCCATCTGCTGACGTTCGCCGTCGATGTTGAACGTGGGATTGTAGTAGACGCCCTGGCCACGAAAGCTGACCCACCGGCTGAATCCCGGGCGCGGCTCGTCGCTCGCCCGCCCCATGTGCCACTTGCCAATGTAGGCCGTTTGGTAGCCAGCCTCTTGCAGATCCTGCGGAAAAAATCGCGTGTTTTCCGGAACGCGGCGCTGGTTGTCAACCACTCCGTGGCGGAAGGCATACTGCCCCGTTAGAATAGATGCGCGGGAGGGCGAGCACAGCGACGTACTCACGAACGCGTTGGCCAGATGGGCGCCTTCGCGCGCCATACGATCCATCGCCGGAGTCTCCAGAAACTCCGGCGCGTTCTCGTGAAAACCCATATAGTCATAACGATGGTCGTCACTGAGGATGAAGACCACATTTAAAGGGCGCTGTGCCTGGGAAAAAGATGGCGCGGCAAATAAGCAGCTTGCCGCGACGACGAGTATAATGGCGGCAGGCAGGGCACGCGAGCGGATCAGTCCGGTCCACAGGGGAAAGTTGCAGTTCATGACAGAGGGATATCCAAGGTGTAGAATGAATGAGGCAGCATGTGGCGTAGCGCTCCGCAGTGTGAGGAGCTCGACATTACTATAGGTGGGTTTTCTCGGTGGCGCAGATTAGGTTCTGGTTCAGGTTTGGGGGACGGTGAGTCTAGCCCTGTGCATTCGGATAAGAGGTTGAAGCGCCCAGGGGGGCACTGCAAACATTCGCTTGAACGTCCATCAGCCGATCCATGCAGGGATACCGAATAGATTGAGCCCCAACGCGGGGCGCCCCAGGCATGCCGGCGCTCCTTCGGAAGGGTATGAACATTGGAAAAAAAAGATGTGAACATCAAGGCGGAATCAGTTGCGGGCTTGATAAGATCATCTTCCGGTGGCAAAAGGATCTGTTGCAGCTGGATCATTTCGTCAGTCCGGATCC
>CAYFRX010000001.1:29889-58856 GCA_964345515.1 uncultured Rhodothermales bacterium | reverse complement strand
GGGGCATTGGAAGGACCGTGCTCCTTCTTCATCCCCTTGCTTCTTCGTCTTCTCAACGCTCCCACACACCCAAACTTTCACACTCCCGCGCCCTCCGGATATGGCGGACCCGTCTCGTTCAGACGTTGAAAACCACCCGGATAACCGGCAACACGTGTTGCTCGTCGCTTACTACGTTCCGCCGGCGGGTGGGCCGGCCGTGCAGCGCATCCTCCAGTTCGTGGAGCACCTGGCCGATTACGGCTGGCAGCCCACCGTGCTGACGGTCCGGCAAGGGGCCTATCCGAACCGCGACCCGTCGCTCCTCGACGTGGTGCCAGCGTCGGTGGACGTGCACCGCACGGCGTCGCTCGATCCGCTCGCGTTGTACGCGCGGCTTGCCGGTTCGGGCAACGGCGAGGACGGAAGCACACTGCCAGCGGGCTCTCTGGGGGCCGATCGCACCTCGTGGCTGGAGCATATCGCACGGTGGGTGCGGGCCAACGTGTTCATCCCGGACGCGCGCATCGGATGGTGGCCGTTTGCTGTCGCCGCGGGCCGGCGTCTCCTCGACGAGCATGCGTTTGACATGATCCTGTCCAGCGGCGCGCCGCATTCGGTGCACCTCATCGGCCGGAGCTTGCACCGACGCACGGGTGTTCCGTGGGTAGCGGACCTGCACGACCCGTGGACCGACATCAGCTACTACGACGAGTTTCCGCACACGCGCTGGGCGCGCCAGCTCGACGCGCGACTGGAGCGGTCGGTACTGTCCGAAGCCTCGGCGGTGACGACGGTCAGTCCGTCCTGGGCCGACCTGTTCGTGCGGAAGGCGCCCAATCGCTATGCCGTCGTCGAAAATGGGTTCGACGCCGACACGTTTGCTGCCGTGGAGGAGCCGCTGGACGACCCCTTCGTGCTCGCCCACATCGGGAAGCTGTACGCCAGCCGCAACCCGACGGCCCTCTGGGACGCGCTCGCGACGCTGCGTGCGGAGGACGCCATTCCCGAGCTGCGCGTGCGGCTCGTCGGCACGGTCGATCCGGTCGTGCGCCGCGCCATCGCCGAGCGCGGGCTGGAGCCAGTCGTGACCATCGAGCCGTTCGTGCCGCACGAGGAGGCCATCCGGCAGATGGCGCGCAGCACGCTCCTGCTGCTCGTCATCGAGCCGTTCGCGCAGGCCAGGGGGATGATCACGAGCAAGCTATACGAGTACCTGGCCTCCGGGCGACCGGTGCTGGGCATCGGCCCGGTGGGTGGCGATGCGGACAAGCTGTTGCGGTCTGCCGAGGCAGGACGGGTCGTTTCGTGGAGCGATGCGCAGGCCGCCTGCGATCTGATCCAAGCGCATTACGACGCGTGGGCTGAGGGCACACCCCGCTCGGGCGCGTCGTTCGACGCCATCCAGGAGCACAACCGAAAACATCAGGCGAAACGGCTCGCGCAGCTCTTTGATGAGCTTACGGCACGTACGCCTTCACCTGCAGCACCATGACGCAGCATCGTGACGATCCGCATGGGACGGCTTCCTAACTTTCTGATCATCGGTGCAGCGAAGTCAGGGACGACCTCGCTGTACAACTACCTGCGGCAGCATCCGGATGTATTCATGCCGGTCGTGAAGGAGCCGCGTTTTTTCGCGTACGCCGAGGATTCACCGGCGATGGAGGGACCCGGCGATGTGCGCACCAACGAGGCGGCCGGCGCCGTGTACACGCTCGACGCCTACCGGCAGCTCTTCGCGGAGGCCACGACCGAGACGGCGGTAGGCGAAGCGTCGCCGAACTATCTGTACAGCGCAGCGGCTCCGCGGCTGATCCGCGAGCACCTGCCCGAGGTGCAGCTCATCGCCATCCTGCGCCACCCCGTCGAACGGGCCTACTCGCACTTTCTCCATCTCGTGCGGAGCGGACGAGAGCCGCTACGCGACTTTGGGGCGGCCCTCGACGCCGAGCCCGAGCGCATCGCGGCGGGGTGGGAGTGGTCGTGGCACTACCACCGGATGGGCTACTACGGCGAGCAACTGGCGCGCTACCTAGAGCACTTCGACCGCGATCAGCTCACGGTGTACCTGTTTGACGAATTCAAGGCGGACCCCGTGGCGCTCACGCAGGACCTCTTCCGCGTGCTCGGGGTGGACGCTGCGTTCGTGCCCGACACCTCGATGCGCTACGAAAAGTCCGGCGTGCCCAAGAGCGATCGCTTCCAGCGGTTTTTGCTGAACCCGGATCATTGGGTGCGGCGCCTCGCGCGGTATCTGATGCCGGAAGCCCTCCGCGAACGGCTTTTGATTCGGATGAAAAACGTGAACCTGGAGAAACCTCCGCTGGAACCTGACGTGCGCGAACGCCTCATGGCGGCGTATCGCGATGATATCCTGCGCCTGCAGAAGCTGATCGACCGCGACCTGTCCGCATGGCTCGCTCCCTCCACCGAATCTGCCTCCGCATGACCGCTGACGTCTCCGCGCTTCGCGTCCTCGCCTGGCCCGCGTTCGACAACACCACAGGTAATCCGTACAACCGCCTGCTGTACGAGGCGATGGAGGATCAAGGCCTCCAGGTCGACGAGTTCACGCCGCGCCGCGCCGTGCTCGGGGTCTACGACATCTGGCACATGCACTGGCCGGATGACCTGCTGAGCATCCGCGACAAGCGAGCGGCGCTCCTGCGTGTCGTGGGACTCATCGTGCTCATGGCATGGATGCGCCTCCGGGGCACGCGCATCGTGTGGACAGTCCACGACCTCGGCCCGCACGAGTCGTATCATCCGGTACTGGAGCGGTGGTTCTGGCGCTTCTTCCTGCCACAGATCGACGGCTTCATCAGCCTGAGCCAGCATGGCAAGCGGATGGCAGAGCGCGTGTTCCCCCCGCTGCAGAACGTGCCCGGCTTCGTCGTGCCGCACGGCCATTACCGGACGGCCTACGCCGATACCATCGCGAAAGACGACGCGCGCAGGGCACTGGATGTGGATCCGGATGCGCCGGTGCTGCTCTACGTCGGGCGCATCCGTCGGTACAAGAATGTGCCGCATCTCGTGCGCATCTTTCGGATGTTGGAAGACGAGGCTGCGCGGCTCTTCGTGGTCGGCAACCCCGCGTCGCGGACGCTGCGGCGCGCCATCCGGACGGCGGCTGGCAAGGACCCGCACATCCGGCTCACGCTGGAGTTCGTGCCCGATGAGGCCATGCAGGGGTTCTTGAAGGCAACGGACCTCGTCGTGCTGCCGTACGAAGACATTCTGCACTCGGGCAGCGCGCTCCTGGCGCTCTCGTTCAACCGCCCTGTGCTCGTGCCCAATCGCGGCGCCATGACGGAGCTCCAGGCGCAGGTGGGTTCGGACTGGGTGCGGACGTACGAAGGCCCGCTGTCGCCAGATCACCTGGAAGACGGGCTCCGGTGGGCCGCGGAAACGAACCGGCCGGACACGGCACCGCTGGATGCGCTGGAGTGGCCTGTGCTCGCAAGGCAGACGCGCGAAGCGTACGAAGCGGTGCAGAGCGCGTAATGGAGGAAGAAGCAAACACCGGCGATGGGCTCCGCGACCGCGCCGTGCGCGGCGTGGCATGGTCCGCGCTGCGCAACTGGGGTAGCCGCATCGTCACGCTTGCCGTGTGGATCGTGTTGGCCCGCATCCTCTCGCAAGAGGCTTTCGGGCTGATCGCTGCGGCGACGGCCTACGTGGCGCTCGTCAACGTCTTTGTCGAGCAGGGCTTCGTGAGCGCCATCATTCAGCGTGAGGACGTCGAGGATGGGCACCTCGATACAGCCTTCTGGACGAGCATGGCACTAGGAGTGGTGCTGGCAGGCGCCAGCGTAGCTGCCGCGCCGCTCGTGGCGCGCTTCTTCGACCAGCCGCAATTGGGCCCTATCATTGCCTGGATGGCGCCGGCCCTGGTGCTGGCTGCACTCGCAGGCATGCCGCAGGCCCTCTTTGAGCGCGCACTGGATTACCGGCTGCTAGCCGTTCGCGAGTTTGTCGCGGTCGCCGTCGGGGGCGTGGTGGGCATCGTAATGGCCGTGCAGGGCTACGGCGTATGGAGTCTCGTGGGGTGGCAGCTCAGCGAGCGGACGGCTTCGGTGGCGGTGCTGTGGGCCGCGACGGCCTGGCGGCCCGGATTTGCCGTCACAGCACGTCACTTCCGTGACCTGTTCAGCTTTGGGATCAACATCGTCGGCACGAACCTGCTCGACTACCTGAACAACCGCTCCGACGATCTCATCATCCTGTACGTGCTCGGGCCCACAGCGCTCGGGTTTTACGAGATCGCCTACCGCCTCTTCACGAATGGGACGCAGCTCGTCGCGCAGTCGGTGTCCTCAGTAGCCTTCTCCACCTTCTCGCGGATTCAGGGGGACGTCGCCCGCTTGCGCCGGGCCTTTTACACGACGACCCAGGTGGCGAGTGTGGTCGCTTTCCCCTTGTTTCTGGGCGCGTTGGCTCTCGCTCCGCAGCTGATCGAGGTGCTGTTTGGTGCCAAGTGGCTGCCCCAGAGCGCTCAGGTCTTCCAGGTGCTTGCCGCCCTGGGCGTTCTGCACGCCGTGTTCTACTTCAACGGGCCGGTGATGCTGGCTCTGGGGAAGCCGCACTGGCGACTCGGACTGAATGCGCTGAATGCCGTGGCGAACGTCGCGGTCGTCCTCGCTGTGGTGCAGTGGGGCATCGTTGCGGTGGCGGCCGCCTACACGGTGCGCGGATACGTGCTGGCTCCGCTGCAAATCTGGGTGGTGCAGAAGCTGCTGCGGTTTCGGGTGCGCACGTACGTGCGACGTCTGCTGCCGGCGCTGCTGTGCGCACTGGCGATGGCCGGCCTCGTGGCGGGCGCCGTGCACCTCGCCGCCGGGCGCGTCGGGCTCGTCGGGACGGTCGGCGGCGGCGTGCTGCTGGGAGCCATGGTGTATGTCGGGCTCATCCGCCTCGTGAGTGCCGCGCTATTCGAAAAAGTCCGCGAGCTTCTGTATCTCGTCCTTCCCACGTCGCGTAATTCGTAGGTCGCCCTCACGGTGTAATCGATTTCATGGAGCCCTCCCCCATTTTCATTGTCGGCGTGCCCCGGTCCGGGACGACGCTCCTGCGCATGATTTTAGACTCGCACCCGGTCGTGATGTGCGGGCCGGAAGCGCCCTGGATTGCGGGCCGCGGCTGGGACCACCCTTCTAACTTCCGGCAACTCGCCGAGTTTATGGCGTACGACGAGTGGGGCGCTGTGAAAGGCTTTTCGGAGCTCGACGAGGACGACGTGTATCGTGCGATGGGCACGGCCATCCACGAGCTCTTGCAGGCCGCTACGCGCCGCGAGGGCAAGCAGCGATGGGCCGACAAGACGCCCGAAAACATTGTCGCGGTGCCCACGATCCGGCGGATGTTTCCGTCGGCCCGGTTCGTGCATGTGCTCCGCGACGGGCGCGACGTGGCGCTGTCCACGCAACGGGGGGAGTGGGCTAAGATCGTCTACGAGCGCCGGAAGGTGCGCAACACGTACGCCAATGCGCTGCGCCGCTGGGCACGCTGGGTCGATACGTTCCACAAGCACGTACGCGTTCTGGATGTGGCCTGGACCGAGGTGCGGTACGAGCAACTGGTCCAGCAGCCGGAGGCTACGATCTGCAACCTGCTCGACTTCCTCGATCTGGAGTGGGCCGACGCCGTGTTGCAGCCCTATGCCGCGGAGCATGACATCATCGACCCGGAGGGGGAAGGCGTCCAGTCGTTCTTCGACCGGCGGACCATCGACACATCGGCTGTGTTTCGCTGGAAGGAAGAGCTATCCTGGTTCCGGCGCATGCAGACGAAGCGCATCGCCGAAGCCATGCTGCAGGACATGGGCTATGATCCCACGCCATGATGGCCACCAACGCGCCACATCGCCCCTTCACCGATTCGGACACGGGACCGGTCTTCATTGTGGGGTGCCCGCGCTCGGGAACCACGCTCCTGCAGCGCATGCTCGACGCGCATCCGGCTGTGGCCGTCGCGCCGGAGACGTTTTTTATCCGTCGCTTCTGGACGCGCCGCGCCGCGTATGGCGACCTCCGGCGCGATGCGGCGTTTGATCAGCTGCTTCGCGACGTCACGGCGATACCGGCGTTCGAGGAGATGGGGCTCGACGCCGAGGCGTTTACTGCTGCGGCGCAGGACGCGGAGCGCTCGTACGCGGCGCTCTTCCGGCTGCTGCTCCGCCAGTTTGCCGAGCAGCGCGCGGCGCAGGTCGTGGGGGAGAAAACGCCCAACCACGTGCTGTACCTCCCGACGCTGCATGACTTCTTCCCCGAGGCGCGATTTATCCACCTGGTGCGGGATCCGCGGGCCGTCGTCAACTCGTGGCAATCGGTGCCGTGGTCGTCAGGCCGGGTGTGGCGGGACGCTGAGATCTGGGGCGAGTACGTTGCGGCCGGCCGAGCCGCCGCCTCACTCCTCGGTGAAGCGCTCCAAGTCGTCCATTTCGAGACGCTCGTTCGTGCCCCCGAACAGACGCTCCGCGGTGTCTGCGCGCACCTCGCACTGGACTACGACCCGGCTATGCTGGCGTTTCACGAGCGTACACCGCAGACCGTGAACGTAGAGCGCGAGCCGTGGAAGGCGAACACGACGCAGCCCATCGATCCGTCGGTGGCCGAGCAGTGGCGGTCGGCGCTTACGCCGCGGCAGGTGGCTGAGGTCGAGGCTGTGGCCGCGGACGAGATGCCGCACTGGGGCTATATGCCGGAGCAACCGGGGTGGCGCCGGGCTGTCATGCAGGCGACCCTGCCCGCACGCCGGCTTGGGTGGAAGATGGAACGAGTACTCGACGAATGGCGGGGGGCGGCATGACGATCGGATATCTCCATATCGGGTCGGCGACGCACGGCGTCACGCGCTACGGGACGATTCTGGCTCGTGCCGCCCATGAGCACCTCCCCGATGATGTCATCGAGGCGGGGGCCGAGCTGCAGGGCCGCCCAGCAGACGATGAGCAGCGGCTTCGAGCGGCGGCCCAACGCCTGTTGGAGGCTGATGTCGTCCATCTCCAGTACAACGAGCGTGTGTGGGGCAATGCGCAGGCCGCTGCCCACGTGCGCACCGTCATCACAGCGTGCACAGCGCCCATTGTGGCCACGCTGCACGACGTTCGGGAGGGCTACGGGTGGCACGGCATTGGGCGGCGCACGTGGGCCCAGCGGACGGCCGATGTGCCAGGGGTCACTTCCGGAGACGGAAGGGGAGGAGATGCCGGCGCGAATCGAGAAACTGGTCTCTGGGTCTCGATACGGCGGGCCGGCCAGTACGTGTGGAAGGAGTGGCAGAACACGCGCGCCACGAAGCAACTCGCTCAACACGCCGCGCAGGTTCTCGTGTGCACCCGCGAAGAGGTGCGGCGGCTGCGCGGGATCGTGGCGCCGGAGCAGCGCACCGTCATCCCACACTTTGTGGAGGACCGGTCCATCGACATCGCGCCACTGGACGCCAAAGAGGAACTGGATCTGGCTGGCCGCCGCGTGGGCACCGTGCTCGGCTTCATCCACCGCGCGAAAGGCCATGCGCTCGTTGTGGAGGCGATGCCGGCCTGGCCGGACGACGTGCACGTCGTGTTCGCCGGACGCCCGGCAGTGGGGAGCGAGGGCTTTGCCCAAAAGCTACAGCAACGCGCCGAGGCGCTCGGCGTCGCGGATCGGCTGCGCGTCACCGGCTATCTGGATGAGGACACGCTCGACCGGTACTTGGCCGCGACGGATGTGGCGCTGTGCCCGTTCGAGCAGGTGTCGGCGTCCGGATCGCTCTCTACGTGGATCGCGGCCGGGCGGCCCATCCTGGCGTCCGACCAGCCGCAGATCGCGGAGTACAACGCGATGGCGGCAGGCGCCATCGCGACGTTCGCGCCGTACACGCCCGCCGCGCTCGCCGAGGCCGCCCGTGTTCAGCTCAATCGCAACGCCGAGGACGGACGCAAAGCGCACCCCAAGAGTACGTCCTCTGCTTCGCGCCGGGCGCGGGCACAACTCCGCGAGAAATTGTCGCTCCCCCGCATCATTCAGCAGCACGCCGCCGTGTACCGCGCGGCCACCCGGCACGCCGAGTCATCGACCCACTCCCATCCAGAATGAACGTCGTCAACCTCTTTGTCATTGGCGTGAAGAAGGCCGGGACGAGTTGGCTGTACTACCTGCTGGACCAGCACCCCGACATCTTCATGTCGCGCGTCAAAGAGCTGTACTTTTTTGGCGAACATTATCCGGAGCGGCTCGATGACTACCATCGCCACTTTCCCTTCGAGGCGTCGTTCACGTATTTCGGCGAGGCCACGGTGACGTACTTTCGGCACGAGCGGATCGCCCGAGAGATCAAGGACTATGCGCCCGACGCAAAAATCCTGGCCATCGTCCGCGATCCCATCGAGCGGTTGCTCTCGCAGTTCCGGTATCACAAACAGCTCGGCGTGCTGCCCGAGGACGCTGCGCTCCGCGACGTGTTCGCCGACGAGGCCTTCCAACTCCTGGAGGACAGCCACTATGAAGAGACGCTGCCGGCGTACCGTGCCGTCTTCGGCGATGCGCAGTTCCGCGTGGTGAGCCTGGAGGAGGCCGCCGCCGAGCCGGAGGCGTTCTGGATCGATCTGCAGGCGTTTCTCGCCGTGAACGCCGTGCCGCTGCCCGACCTGGATGCGCGGCCGAAGAATCCGACGGGTGGCGCGGCGTTTCGACGATTGTACCGCAGCACCGTGCATCCCATCAAGCAGCGATACCCGGGCCTGTACGAGCGAATGCTGGAAAGTCCGGTCGTCCAGTGGACCAAGCAGCAGCTTCTGCACGTGTTGGGCACCGCCGCGGGCGACGCCCTGTCGCCCGACCTGCGCGCCGAGCTGTGCCGCGAGTTCGCGCCGACGTACGACTACTTGGAGCAACGGGGCTTCACAGCTTACCGGGACGACGCACCGGCATAATCCATCTTTTTGCGCAGGACGCGGCGAACAAAATCTTTTCCTCAGCCGTGCAACACGCCATTCCGTGATCTCCATTCCAAGCCTTTCACGCCGTGGCATCTTCTGACGCTGACTCGCAGGGGCCCATCTTTTGGGAGCGGCTGCGCGGCCTGTTCACGTCGAGCCCCGAGGACGAACTGTCGGCTGGCGAACAGCCTCAAAATCGCGGCTTAGTCATCACGGTCTGCGTGGCGATTTCCTTCGTGCTGTGGTTTACGTTCACGCTGCAAGAAGTGAAGATCGTCACGATCGAGTTCCCGACGACGGTGGTCAACGTGCCGTCGGACGAGGCGCTGGCCGAGTTGCCCTCGCCGTCCGCCAGCGTGCAGGTCGAAGGCGAAGGCGTGCAACTGCTGTGGATGTATTACAACACGCCGTCTATTCCCCTCGATGCGACCGATCAGACCGTGAATCTGGCCGATGCGATCAATCTGCCGGACAACGTCCGGCTGCAGAGCATCGCGCCGCGCCAGGTCACGCTGGAGAAAGAACCGCGTCTCACGCGCCCCACTCCAATTCGGTCGCGCGTGCAGGTAGAGGCGCCACCCGCCTTTGAGCTCATCGAGCCGCCGCGCCTGCGCCCGGACTCGGTGCGCGTGTCCGGGGCGCGCTCGATCGTCGAGAGACTCACGTACTGGCCTACCGACTCGATGGCGGTCAGCATCAACAGCGCGCGGGACTCCATTCGAACGCGCGTGCCGCTGGCCGACACGCTCGGTCAACTCGTGTCGCACACGCCGCGCCTCGTTACCTTCATCGCCCGGGTCGGAAAGTTTGCCGAGGCGACCCGCGAGATCGAAGTCGAGGTCACGGGCGTACCCTCTGGGCAGAACGTCGTCACGCTGGAGCCGTCGTCCATCCGCGTCCGGTACCGCATCCTGTTCGATCAGCTGTTCGCGTCGAAGCGCGCGCCCGACTTCTTCGCCACCGTTTCGTACGACCAGATTCGTGAGGACACGACGGGCTACGTGAGTCCTGACCTCCATCTGCCGTCGGACCTCATCATCCGCGACCCGGAGATGATTCCGTCGCGGCTTCAGTACTACACCTTCGTTGCCGGCGAATAGGATCCAGCGTGTGGGCGCTCAGGAGCTTGGGGGAGGGGAGAGCGTCTGGTCAGCGACCCGCAGCGTCTGGTCAGCGATCCGCCTCGCACGCGCATCCGCACACCTGCCTTAACGCCCCCGATGCTCGCTCTCGTACTGGCCGTCTGTTGCAGCCTGGCCATCGGCATGATCTTCAAGCACACCGGCCGGCAGCGCCTCGATCGCACAGCGCTGCTTACCGTAAACTACGCGGCGGCCGTCGCCGTTGCGGCCATGCTGCTCACCCTGGGCACCCGCGAGGTGGCCGGCGGGCTCACGGCCGACCCCGCGTTGATGGCCTTGAGCGTGGTGACCGGAGCGCTGCTCATCTTCGGGTTCTTCGTGCTTTCGCTGGCCACGGATGTGGCCGGCATGTCGCTCGCCATTGGTGTGATGCGCGTGTCGGTCGTCATCCCGTTTTTGATGTCCTGGATCATCTGGAACGAGGTGCCTTCCGTGGCGCAAATGGTGGGGTTAGTCGTGGCCGGCGTCGCCTTCTTCCTGATTGCCCGCCGGAAGCGTCCGGCTCCGGAGTCGCGCCCCGAGCTCGCCACGGCGTCGGGCGCGGCGGCAACGGCGGCGCACGGGCGGCCGGGCGTAGAGCCAGGAGGGGCAGCGTCCGAAGTCAGCGTGCGGGCCTTTGGCGTGCTGGCGCTCGTCTTCCTGGCGGGCGGTGCCGTCGACCTGTCCATGAAGGCCTTCGAAGAATCGTTCGGGGCCCAGAACAGCCGGGTGCTCTTTCTGCTGCTGGCATTCGGTATCGCGTTCCTGATCGGTCTCGCCGTCGTGCTGTGGCGGGGCGGGCGCCCCGGCCAGTGGCCGACGTCCGCCACGGGCGGGGGGGGCGTAGTGCTGGGCGTCATCAACTACGGGTCGCTCGAATTCATTCTGCGCGCCATCGAGCAGCTGCCCGGCACGTTTGTGTTTCCCGTCAACAACATCGCCATCGTGCTCCTGGCGGCCGTGCTCGGCGTGGTCGTGTGGGGCGAGCAGCTCACGCGCCTCAACCGCATCGGGCTCGGCCTGGCCGTCGTGGCCCTGTTGTTGCTCAATCTGTGACGCGTGGGTTGTGGGTTGTGCGTTTCCGCGCCTTCCTTTGACTCCTCGATTTCTCGTTTCCTCAGGTTCTGATTTCAACCATGGCTCTCATGCGGCGCATCGGAGCGATTGGGGGCGCGACGGCTCTCGTCTTCGTGGCATTGGCGCTTGCGCTCCTCTGGCTGCTGCGGCCGCGTTACGATGCAGCCGAGGTGCAACGCACCGTCATCACGACGATCCAGCGCGAGGCGCCGGCGTCCTTTTACGTGACGGGCACGCTCGACATCATCGTTACCGAGGAGGTGGAGCGCACCGAGCAGCTGTTCCCCACGCTGTTTGCGCTGCTGCGGGAGGCGCAGCCGAGCTGGCCCGGCATCAACCAGGCCACCGCCCGCGCCATCGTCCGCGTGCCTGGGCGCGTCTCGTACGGGTTCGACGTGTCGCAGCTCAGCCCTGAGCAGATCCGCGTGCAGCCGGATGGGCTCGTGGAGGTGTCGCTGCCGGCCCTGGACGTGTACTCCGCCGAGCCCTACCTGCGCCAGCTGGAGGTGAAGACCGAAGCGACGGGGTGGATGCAGCTCTTCGGGAGCCAGGAGAAAGCGGCTGAGCGCGAAGCTCTCGGCGGCGTGCGCGATGCGCTCCGACGGCAGGGGCAGACGCGCCTCAACACGGCGACGCAGCCGCGCGTCAACACCGCCCAGGCGTTGGAGAAGCTGCTACGGCCGGTGCTCGTGGCGGCCGGCACCCCGAACCCGCGGTTTCGCTTCGAGATAGGCAACGAACTCGTGATGCAGCCCGAGCCGCGCGGTTAGCCCGGATACGTCGGATAAGGCTTCTCCAGGACGTACTCGCGTAGCTGTTCGATCTCGAAGGCCTGCTGCCGGTTCTCGAAGCGCAGCACGTCGCGCAGCGAGACGACACCCACGAGCTGATCGTCCTGGGCAATGGGGAGGTGGCGGAAGTGCCGGTCGTTCATGAGGTCGACCACGTCGTCGCGTGGCGTGTCGGCCGAGACGACGACTACGTTCTCGGTCATCACGTCGCGGACGGGCGTCGTGACCGGGTCGCGGCCCTCGTGGACCACACGGTGCAGCAGGTCGCGCTCGGTGAAGATGCCCAGCAGCTCCGTGTTGTTGCGAAATATGAGGACCGAGCCGATGCCGTGCCGGGCCATGATGTCGACGGCCTGCGACACGGTGGATTCGGGGCTCGTGTGGACGATGACGCCGTGGTGGCGGAGCAACTCAGAGATCGGGCGTTTCATGCGGATGAGAGCGCGGGCTGTTATAAATAGACGAGATAGGATCAAGCTTAAGGAGAAGCGACGGGCTCCGGTTCCTGCCGGGGACGAACGATCTGGTTACAGACCTTCGAAGAAAAAGCGCTTTCATATATTTCTGAAACTACGCGTTTTATGGTTTGTTAGCTTTCTGGCTGAAATAGTCCCTTTCCCGCCGTGGAGCGGGTTTTGCACTTCGGCCGTTGTCCCGCGCCAACACGGCGCGTGGACGTTCATACGCTCACGCCGATTCACCCATGACCGACAACATGGAGCCGTCTCGCCTTCAAAATGAAGATGCCACGTACGTGGATACGCCGTACGGCATCTTCACGGCTGAGGGCATCTGGTTCCACATCCGAGAAGAGGGGCTGCGCACCTACGCCGCTGCGCTGCTCGACGACATCACGCTGGAGCTGTTGCTCCAGCGGGCGGCCCTGTGGATGCGCTCGCCGCAGATCATCACACTGTGGATATTGCCGGCAGCCCTGTGGTTTCTTCCGCCGGTGGCGGCGGCCCTGCTCGTGCCGGGGCTCTTCATGACATGGCGAGTGCTTAGCCCCTCCGTCGTGAGTGAAACCGCCGCTCGCGTTGCAGACTGGCTCGACATCGCCGTAGTGCAGGGGCTGTTCTACGTGTTTGTGTTGAGCGCCCTGGCGGCGCAGGCGCGATATACAGCCTTGGCCGTGGGACTCGTCGGGTTCGTGCTGCTGCGGTGGGGGCTCATCGAGCGGGCGCTCAAGCCCCTCGTCCAGCCGCTGATCGATGCGCTCTACACGCTTCCGCTTCCCGATCAGATCCTGCGCGCCTTCATCATCCGCATGGCGCTCAACCGGCGGCTGCCATTGCCGCAACTCGACGCCATGCAGCAAGACATCCTCGACACCTGGAATTACCGCCACGACCAAACGTAACGCATCGCATGCAGAACGCTACGCACGACGCCGTCGCCGACCGCACGAAAACGCTGTTCTACTTCGTCCGCCACGGCGAAACCGAATACAATCGCAAGCGCATCGTACAGGGACGTGGCATCGACAGTGTGCTGAACGAGACTGGTCAGGTGCAGGCGCGTGCGCTGGCGTGCCGTCTGTCCGCCGTGCCCTTCGACTCGATTTACACCAGCACGCTCCGCCGCGCGCGCCAGACGACGCAGATCCTGGCACAATCGCACCAGGACGTGCCGGTGGCGTTTTTGGAGGACTTGGAAGAGATGGCCTGGGGCGTGTACGAAGGGGCTCCTCCATCGGACGACCGCGAGGAGGAGCTGCGCACCATCAAGCGGCGGTGGCGGCACGGCGCGTTCGACGAAGCCATTGAGGGCGGCGAGTCGGTGCTGGACGTACAGCGCCGGGCGCTACGCGCCGTGGATCACATCCTGGACCACGAGCGTGGTCGCACCGTGCTGGTCGTCACGCACGGCCGATTCTTGCGCATCGTGCTGGCCTCGCTCCTCGACGAGTACGGGCTCGAACGGATGCACGAGCTACCGCACTCGAACACCGCAGTGAACCGCCTCGTCTGTCGCGGCGATACGTTCAAAGCCGACCTCCTGAACTGCACCGCGCACCTCGACGACAATTGACGTTGGGCCCGACGTCGCGTGTGCACGGAATTGCCTGCTTTTATGCTAGAGTACGAAGACGCCATTGCAATAGATGAGGTCGACGCCGCGCCGGCCCTTCGCCGGGCGCTGACCGCGCGGGTCGAGCGAGCGCTGACCGCGCGTGGCAAGGGCGCTTCGCCCGAGGTCAGCCGCGTGGTCATTGAAATGGACGCCGTCGACCCGTTTGCCTGGCTGCAAGCCCAGACGGAAGCCGAGCGGCTGTACTGGAGCGGGCGCAGCGAGACCGCTGCCGTCGCCGCCGTAGGCGCTGCCGAGGTGCTTACGGCCACGGCCGGTAACGGAACGGAACTGGAGCAGCGCTTTCGGAAGCGGTTTGCGCAGGTGAATGAAGAGCCCCGCCTGCGTTACTACGGCGGCTGGGCTTTCGACCCTGCGCAGCCACTTGACGACGCGTGGGAGGCTTTTGGGACGCATCGCTTCGTGCTGCCCCGTTTCGAGCTGCGCGTGGCAGCGGACCGAACCGTCCTCATCTGCAACCTGGTGCGGCCTCACGACTGGGACCGGATGGATGCCCTCCGCGCGCAGATTGAGCAGCTCGTCTGGCCGGCTGCGCGTCCTGAGGGGGGGTTGCCGTCGGCCGTGGCCCGCACCGACCGGCCCGGCCCGGCCACGTGGCAGCGCATGGTCGACTGGGCGCTGGAGGCCATCGCCGCTAATCGCCTCCAGAAGGTGGTGCTGGCGCGTCAGTCCGTGTTTGACTTTCTGGATATGCTGCCGCCCGTGAAACTGCTTCGCCGCCTCCACGATGCGACGCCGAACTGCTTCCACTTCCTGATCCAGCCAGAAGACACCGTGGCCTTCGTGGGCGCGTCCCCCGAGCAGCTCTTTCGCCGCACCGGGCAGCGCATCGAGACGGAGGCCATCGCCGGCACGCGGTCGCGGGGCGATTCGGCCCAGGCCGACGCGGCGCTGCGCACCGAGCTGCTGGAGAGCGAGAAGGACCGCCGCGAGCACGCGTTCGTGGTGCAGGCCATCCGCGACCGGCTTGCGACGTTGTGCATGGCCGTGCAGCAAGATGCCTCGGTCTCTGAGCTCCGCCTGGCGCGCGGCCGCCACCTCCGATCCCAGTTCATAGGCGAACTCCGGGACGGCGTCACGACGCTCGACGTCGTGCACGCGCTGCATCCCACGCCGGCCATCGGTGGCGTCCCTACCGATGATGCGCTCCGGGCGATCCGCGCGCAAGAGCCGTTCGCACGCGGATGGTACGCCGGCCCGGTCGGATGGATCGGCCCCGACGCCGCCGAGTTTGCCGTCGCCATTCGCTCCGGCCTCGTCCGCGACAATACGCTGGCGCTCTACTCCGGGGCAGGTATCGTCGACGGCTCGGTGCCGGACCGAGAGTGGGAAGAGATCGAGCAGAAGATCAGTGACTTTGCGGCCGTGCTGGATCTGACGTCGTAACTCCCCGCTCGCGCTGTACGCATCCCCCGCATGCCGTGGCCGACTCGTCCGCTTCGCGCTCGCCGCTTGACGCGGCCAACCTGAACCACCTGTGGGCACAGCTGCTGGTTGAAGAACTCGTGCGCAGCGGCGTCGACACGTTTTTCCTCGCCCCCGGATCGCGTTCGACGCCGCTCACGACGGCGGTGGCGCGGCACCCGACGGCGCGTCCCGTAATTCACTTCGACGAGCGGGGAACTGCATTCGCCGCACTGGGCTACGGCCGCGCGACGGGCCGACCGGCCGGGTGGATCACCACCTCGGGCACGGCCGTGGCGAACGGCTTCCCGGCCGTCGTGGAGGCCTCGACCGACGGCGTGCCCTTGCTTCTCCTCACGGCTGACCGCCCGCCCGAGTTGCGCGACACGGGCGCTAACCAGACGATCGACCAGGTCAAGATATTTGGCGACTACGTCCGGTGGCAGGTCGACCTCCCCACGCCCACGACAGACATCACCCCGCGCATGGTGCTGTCGACCGCCGATCAGGCCGTGCACCGCGCGATCCGGCCGCCGCCTGGACCGGTCCACCTGAACTGCATGTTTCGCAAGCCGCTGGAACCGCGCCCCGATGGCATCGATCACGGAGCGTACACGAAGGCGCTCACCTCTTGGGCTGAGCAGCGCGCGCCGCACACCCGCTATCCATCCGCACGTCTTGCGTCCGACGCGTCAGAAACCGAATCGGTTGCTGAGGCGGTGAGCGGCGCAGCGCGGGGGGTGTTGATCGTGGGACGGCTGGACACCGAGGACGAGCGGGCCGCCGTCCAGGCGCTCGCCGCGCATCTCGGCTGGCCGCTGCTGCCGGACGTCACCTCCGGGCTGCGCTTGGGCGCTCCCGATGCGCGCATCGCCCACGCCGATCAGGTGCTTACGAGCCCGGCCTTCCGCGAGGCGCATGCGCCGGACGCGGTGATGCACGTGGGGGGGCGGTTCGTCTCCAAGCAGCTCCGGCAGTACGTGGAGGCCGCCAACCCGGGGCACCGCATCGTCGTCCGGCCAGATCCATCGCGCATCGACCCGGATCATCGTGTGACGCATCACATCGAACGCGACGTGACGCGGTTCTGCAACGCGCTCGTGGACCAGACGCCGCCGGCGGGCGAGGCCGGTTCGTGGCTGCTGGCGTGGGCAGCGGCGGAGCAGGCCGCCCGGGCGGAAATCGACCAGTTTGCGGAGGCGGCCGATGCGCTCAGCGAGCCGCTCGTGGCGTATCGGACGACGCAGCACATCCCATCAAGTCACGCCCTGGTGCTCGCGAGCAGCATGCCCGTGCGCGACGTGAACCGGTACGGATGCGCGGAGGGTGCATTGGTGCCGGCGTTTGCGAACCGCGGCGCGAGCGGCATCGACGGGACCGTGGCCACGGCGGCCGGCGTGGCCGTGGGGCGGGAGGCGCCCGTTACACTGGTAATTGGGGACCTGGCGCTGCTTCACGACCTGAATGCGCTCGCGCTACTTCAGGATCGCCCTGTCATCGTCATCGTGCTCAACAACGATGGCGGCGGCATTTTTCACTTTCTCCCCATCGCGGAGCACGAGGACGTTTTCGAGCCCTACTTCACAACCCCTCACCACCGGTCGTTCGAACACGCCGCCGCGATGTTCGACCTGGACTATGCCCATCCGGCCACGGACGACGCCTTCGTCGAGGCGTACCGCGCGGCGTGCGACCAAGGGCGGGCGGTGATTATCGAGGTGACGACGGACCGCGCGGAGAATCGGGCGCTGCACGAGGAACTGGAGCAGCGCATCGCCTGCGCCGTCACGGCCACGTGCTGATCAAGCGCCATCAGTTCGCGCCCGTCAGATCGCGGTGGACGGCCTGGATGCACGCGCTCAAATCCAGCGGCCACCCGTCCATGTTGTGCGCCTCAAAGCCGGGGAGCACCTGGCGGTCGGCGAGCGCCTCCACCGGCTGTCCGTCGTCGATGCTATCCTGCACGTACTCGACGAGCCCGCTGAGGAAGTCGCGCATCGCCAGCAGGTCGGCGCGGTCGCCCGTGATGCCGTATTCGGGATTGCCGTGCCCAAAGATGAATCGCGTGTCGTCGTCGAAGTCGCTGTAGACCTGTTCCAGGACATCGATCCAGCCCTGCGTCGAGGCGCCGCCGTCGATGTCGATGAACGGATAGACGCGGTTGAAGATGAGATCGCCCATGTGCACGACGTTGGCCTGCTCGAAGTGGATGACGGCATCGCCGCCGGTGTGCGCCGGGCCATAGTATCGCAGCCGCACGGTCTCATCACCGAACGCCTCGCTCCAGTCCGACGCAAACGTTTCGGTCGGGTAGACCTGCGTATCGGCATTCCCCCGCTGCTCGGCCGATTGGCGTTGCAAGCCGGGCACGTTTTCGTGCGCCAGGATCCGGTCGGTGTGGGCCTCGAAGAACGGGTTGCCGCCGGTGTGATCGCCGTGGTGGTGCGTGTTGATGACGAGGTCGGCGGGGCGGCTCGTGCGTTCCTGGAGGCCGTTCCAGCACGTCTCGGCCGAGTCGGGGTACTGCGTGTCGACCACGACGAGCGCGTCGCTGTTGGCGAGCCAGCCGATCGTGCCGCCCCGCTCGGTGAACACGCCCACGTTCCGGCGGACCGTTTGGAAGGGCGCGGCACGGCGCGATGCGAGGTGTTGGGGGAGCCAGGGCGAAGCGGCCAGGGCCGTGCCCGTGAGGCGAAGGAAGTGGCGACGGGAAAGCATGAACACGTACAGCTGACGAATGGGATCGCGTCTGGAAACGCAACATAAATAACACGGCAGGCCCTGTCACGCCGCAACCAATATGTAACGAACGGCCGCGCGCCGGAGACACGAAGTCACGTGCTTCGTCAGATACTGTCCCATGCTTCACTATGATACCACCGGCTCGCGTGCCCAGCCGCCCGTACTCCTCCTCCATGGATTTATGGGGCGCGGCGCCGATTGGCAGCCCACCCTCGAGTCCGTTCAGGACCGCGCGTATGCCCTCGCCATAGATCTGCCGGGGCACGGCGCGTCCGTGGACCGGCCCGAGGAAGCGTACGCGATGGACGCTGCGGTGCAGCAACTCGTCGCGGTGTTGGATGCTGAGGACATCGACCGCTGTGCCGTGGTCGGCTACTCGATGGGCGGCCGCACGGCCCTCCACCTGGCGCTGCAGCATCCGGGCCGGTGCCGCCGCCTGTTGCTGGAGTCGGCCTCGCCGGGGTTGGACGCGGAGGCCGAGCGCGCAGCCCGACGCCGCATCGACCGGACACGCGCGCAACGGATGATGGACGACTTCGAGGCGTTCTTGTACGACTGGTATCGGATGCCGCTCTTCGGCTCATTGGCCCAGCACAACCTGGTTGAGGCCATGGTGGAGCGGCGACGCCACAACCAGCCCGCCGAACTGGCGAAGTCATTGCGGGGGATGGGGACGGGCGCGCAGGCGTCGCTCTGGGAACGGTTGCATGCCCTGCGGATTCCTACGCTAGCCCTAACGGGCGCGCTCGACGACAAGTACGTAGGCGTCACGCAACGTGTGACGGCGCGAGCACCGCGCATCCGATCGGTCATCGTTCCAGGAGCCGGCCACAACGTCCACGCCGAGCGTCCTGACGCCTTCGTCAATCATCTCTGTCGCTTCATCAACTGACGCTGCTGCATGAATCCCACAGCGCCTTCTCCGATCAAAGTGTGGACGATGGCTGCCCGGCCGAAGACGCTGGGCGCCGCCATCGCGCCGGTGCTGCTCGGCACGGCGATGGCGTACGAAGCCGGTGCGCTCCACCTTCCGTCTGCGGCGCTGGCCCTGCTCGGCGCCATCCTCATTCAGGTGGGCGTCAATTATCACAACGACTACGCCGACTTTGTCCAGGGCACCGACACGGACGATCGGGTGGGGCCCACGCGGGTTACGCAAGCAGGCTACGTGAAGCCGGCCACCATGCGCCGCGCCACCTGGGGCGTCTTCGGACTGGCCGTGCTGGCGGGCGTCTATCTCATCCTGCGCGGCGGTTGGCCCATTCTCGTCATCGGCGTGCTCTCGATCGCGTCGGCCGTGCTCTACACCGCAGGCCCCTACGCGCTAGCGGACACCGGGCTCGCCGATCTCTTTGTGCTGGTCTTTTTCGGTCCGGTGGCTGTGGGCGGCACGTACTACGTGCAGACGCTCGACATCACCTGGCCGGTGGTCGTCGCCGGACTCGGGCCGGGTCTCTTGTCCGAGGGCATCCTGCTCGTCAACAACATTCGCGATATGGAAGGGGATCGAGAGACCGGGAAGCGGACGCTGCCCGTCCGGTTTGGACGACGGAGCGGGGTGCTGCTGTATGGGGCTTGTATCGTAGGGGCGGCGCTGATCCCGGCCGTGCTGTACGGCCTCACGGGGGCGCATCCATGGGCGCTCGGGGCGGCCGTCGTGCTCCCACTCGCCGCCGCGCCGACGCGGACGCTCGCCCGCGCGTCGCAGCCGGAGCGGTTGAATCCACTGCTCGGCGCGACGGGACGCCTGCTTATGGTGTACAGCCTGCTCTTTGCAGTTGGATGGGTGGTGTAGGCGGCATGCGCATCGCATCGATCACTGGATTCCGGTACCGCCTGCCCCTGACGGCGCCGCTCGCGCTCGGTCCCCAAACCATCAAGGCGCGGGATGGGCTCCTCGTGCGCGTGGAGGGCGCAGCGGGCAACGCCGGATGGGGCGACGTGGCGCCATTGCCCGGGTTCAGCGCTGAGTCGATCGAGGACGCTTCCCAGGCGTTGCGTACGGTGGCGCCGACGCTGAGAGAGCGGCCGGCCTCGGCCGCACTCGACGAACTGGCCGCGTGGGACGGTCCGTCGTCGGCGCGGTGCGGGATGGAGATGGCGCTGTTCGACGCGCAGGCGCGGGCTACGGGCACTACGCTCCCGCACGCGCTGAGTACGGCACCGCGCTCGGTGGTGTCCTTCAACGCGCTGGTCACAGCGGGAGAGGAGGGGCTCGCCGCAAAGACCAAACGGCTCCGCGCCGCGGGCTACCGGGCCGTCAAGCTCAAGGTGGGGCGGGGGACGGTCGACGAGGACGTGGGGCGCGTCCGAACCGTGCTCGCGCAGCGTGGCGGCATGGCGCTGCGGCTCGATGCGAACCGCGCGTGGTCGTTCGAGTCGGCACGCCGGTTTGCGGACGCGGTGCCCGCCGGGGCTGTCGATTACATCGAAGAGCCGCTGGCCGATCCGGACGCGCTGCCACGGTTCGCAGCGGAGACGGGCATGCCGGTTGCGCTGGACGAAACCATCCAGGCCGGCGCCGCACCCGGCGATCATCCGTACGCGGCAGCCGTCCTCCTCAAACCCACGTTGGTCGGCGGCCTCCAGGCCGCACGGCGACTGGCCGCTGAGGCCCTCCGCGCTTGTGTGCAACCGGTGCTGAGCGCGTCGTTCGAGTCGGGTGTGGGACTGCGCGGCCTCGTTGCGCTGGCCGCCGGCCTCGGCACGAACGACGTCCCCATGGGGTTAGATACGTACGGCCGGTTGCACGCCGACGTGCTGCAGCCGCGGCTTCCGCTGGCGGGTCCGACCGTGACCGTGGCCGATTTGTTTTCGACGACGGAGACGCTGAATTCCGCTGTCATTCAGAAGGACTGTTCACTCATCCCATAGCGCGTGTCCATGCAGATTGCCGATCCGCTTCGTGACACGGCGATCCGACGCCCCAACGATCCAGCCCTGATCACGCCTAGCCGCACGCTCAATTACCGGACGCTCGACCGTGTGGTGACGGCGACGGCGGCGCACCTCCGGGCGATCGGCGTGGAGCCCGGCATGGTCGTGACGCTCTACCTGCCACGCACGTGGCAGACGGTCGTCGTGCTGATGGCGATCCTGCGTGCCGGGGCCATCGCGAGTCCGCTCAGCACGCGGTGGCCGCCGGAGCGGGTTGCCGAGCGGCTGAAGCAGATCCAGAGCGTACTGCTCATCACCGACGACCATGCCGTCACGGCGGCGGCGGAGAACGAGACGGCGGTGCTCACGCCCTCGACCGTGCTGCTGACCGGGCGCTCCGAGCGCCGTACCGAGCCGTGGCCCCTCGCGGTCGACCAGCCAGCGACGATTGTGTTTACCTCCGGAAGCAGCGGCACGCCGAAGGCTGCGCTCCACACGATGGGGAATCACTATTTTAGCGCCGAGGGATCGAACCGCAACATTCCGTTGCGGCCGGGCGATCGGTGGCTGCTCTCGCTGCCGTTGTACCACGTGGGTGGCCTGGCCATTCTGTTTCGCTGCTGGCTGGCTGGTGCCGCTGCGGTGATCGCCAGCCCGGAGGCGGATCTATCGGAGGCCCTCGCGGCGCATCGCATCACGCACGGGTCGATGGTGCCCACCCAACTCCGGCGCCACCTGGAGGCCGCCGAGGACGATGCCGCGGCGAGCATGCTGTCGGCCCTCCTCGTGGGCGGTGGACCGTTGCCCGAGGCCCTCCTCGAAGCCGCCCATGCGCGGGGCTATCCGTTGCACACGACGTACGGGATGACGGAGACGAGCTCGCAGGTGACGACCACCCCGCCCGGCGCGCCGCTCCACCGCCTCAAGACGGCCGGTCAACGGCTGCCGCATCGCGAACTGCGCATCGGCGCGGACCAGGAAATCTTGGTGCGCGGGAACGTCCTCTTTCGCGGGTACGTGACGGACGGTACGCTCCAGGATCCGCGGGACGCGGACGGATGGTTGCACACCGGCGATCGAGGGCGCATCGACGACGACGGCTACTTGCACGTGCGCGGGCGCGCAGACAATCAGTTCGTCTCGGGGGGGGAGAATATCCAACCGGAAGAAATCGAACGCGCCCTCGTGCAACTGGACGCCGTCCGGCGGGCCGTGGTGGTGCCCGTCCCGGATGACGAGTTCGGCCAGCGGCCGGCTGCGTTCGTGGACGCGGCAGCCGCGACGTCCCCATCGCAGTTGGTCCGCCAACTGGAAGCGACGCTGCCGCGCTTTATGATCCCGGTCAAATTTTACTCGTGGCCGGCTGGTGCCGATCATGCCGGCGGGACGAAGGTGCGCCGCACCGCGTTCCGCGACGAAGCGCGTCGGCGGCAGAAGAAGAATCGCTTGCGCTAACCGGTAAATGGTTGTGGCAATGATCTGTCAAAAGTAGAACCGTGGTGCGCCAATCGTGCCCCCAAACACGCACCAAGACCCGTACGTGACAGCACGGTTGAACCCTAGTTTAAAGGGCGATGAGACAGGAACTATCGAGTAAGATTCACGTGCAGAGACTGAAGCAATGGTCTCCCCCTCGCAAAATTTTTTACTCCCTCCCGGAAGCGCTTCCAAATATGTTTATACTCGACGATGCCCGCGACCTCCATTTGGACGGCGACCGCGTACAATTCACGCCTCTTCAACTCGACAACATCTACAAACACTTTCGCTGGAACAACGACCCCGAGCTGAACCGCCTCGACAGCGAGGTGCCCTACGAAGAAGAAACGTTCGGCGAGTTTAAGCAGCGGTTCGAGAAGATGTGCTTCAACCCCTCGCCGGTGAACCAAGACTTTGAGATTCACGCAGAGGATGACGTGCTCATCGGCGTGGCCTACGTGGCGGACATCAGCGAGCACAACCGGCACGGGGTGATCGGCGTGACCATCGGCGACCGCTCGTACTGGGGGCATGGCTACGGGCGCGAGTCGCTGGAGCTCTTGCTCCACTACTGCTTCGACACGCTCGATCTGCACCGCATCAGCGCCGAGACGTTCGAATACAACGAGGCGTGGAAAAAACTCGTTCGGGAAGCCGGCTTCCAGCGCGAGGGCACGGCTCGGGAGTATCTCTACCGCGACGGCACGTACTGGGACAAGGAAAATTACGCGCTTCTGGAGCACGAGTATCGGGCCCGCACCGTCGAGATGACGACCTGATGCTTCCTTGGTGAAGCACACGACGGAGCGCCCGAGACAAGCCGGCTGTAGCTTCGTGCTGCAGCCGGCTTTACGACATGAGGCCGTGGCGACGGAGGAAGGAGGCGATCCACTGGCTCGAATGGGTCTCCTGACTCAGCAGATCGTGCCGCTCGCCGGCGTGACCCATCGGCAGGACGGGAGAGGACTACGCCTCGCGCTGCAGCCAGAAGACGAGGATGTCGTCCTCGAACTCATCGGTACCGCTTTGTTGCAGCGCGGTCTCAAGCATCGAGCGGACCGGTTCGTCGTCGTTGAGGGCGGTGGCAGCGGCCTCAATGACGCCGTCCTCGCCCAGCGTGTCGCCGGAAGGCAGCCGCTGTTCCATGAGACCATCTGTGTATAGCACCAGCGCACTGTCGGGCGGAAGGTCGAAGGTCGTATCGGTGAACTGCGTTCCAGGCTCCAGGCCGAGAATGAGGTCGCTGTGCGCTACGATTTCAGCGCCATTGGGCCGGACGAGGACGGGGCGGCAGTGCCCCGCGTTCGCGTAAGTAATCGTGTGCTCGTCGGGGTTCCAATTGAGCAGCAGCAGCGATGCGAAGGTCTCTTCCATCACCTCATCCTCGATGAGCATCTGGTTGACGCGCCGCAGTAGCTCGGACGGCGAGTCGGACTCCCGGAGCATGGCGTGGAGCGTGCCGCGCACGTAGCTCAAAAAGCTGAAGGCGTAAAACTTCGCGCGCACGCCCTTGCCCATCACGTCGCCCACGGTAATGAAGTAGTTGTCGTCGGCGGTTTCCGTCCAGTCGAAGAGGTCGCCGCCGCCTTGGTCGTGCGCCTGGTTGTGGAAGCGAACCCGGTAGCCCGGCACCGAGGGCATCTGCTTCGGCATCAGCCGGCGGGAGAAGTCCTCGCCGATCTCCGCGTCCAGGTTTTTCTGGAAGACCTTGGTCCGCTCCAGCAGGCGGTCGATGCGGGAGAGAAGCTGGTCAATGTCGAACGGTTTCGTGATGAAGTCGTCAACGCCCGTGCGGGCGCCTTCCTTGCGCGTGGGTTCATCGGAGCGCGCGGTCAAGAAGATGAAGGGGATAACCCGTTTGTTCTTGTCGGACTGGAGGGCCGACTGCAGCGCAAACCCGTCCATCTTCGGCATCATGATGTCCGAGATGATGAGGTCCGGCGTGTAGGAATCCATGCGATCGAGCGCCTCTTCTCCATTGGCTGCGGTGGCTACCTCGTAGTGTTTCCCGAGGCGGTACTCCAGCAGCTTCCGGAGCATTTTCTCATCCTCGACCACTAGAATAGATTGCTTAGCCATGGAGTGTGATCTGTCGAGATGGAGAATTTAAACTGATAACGACCGTCGTCGGTGCGGCTGTACGAAACGGAGTCGGTACAAGCGTCGATGAACCGCAAGCCCATGGCGCGTTCCGGGAACGGCAGCGCGCTGGTGGTTTGCGTTTCCAACCGCCGCTCGAAGGGGAATCCGTCTGAGTTATCGACGACTACGCCGCAGACCTTATTTTCTTCGGGTTGCACGCGAATGAGCACGTCCGGGGTGCGCTCCTGGAAGTCGGCATGCTGGACGAGGTTCGCCAGCCACTCGTGAAGCACCAAGCGCGCGTGGTGCAGCGGGGGCGTGTCGCTCGCAGGACACGGGGGCGTCTGCTCCGAGGTGTCCAGCCACTCCTCGAAGAACGAATGGGTCGTGTTGAGAGCCCGTCCTAAGTCACTGAATCGCTGTGTGATGGGGTCCATGGAGGGGGGAGAGCACCGATGCAGAGGGCAAAGCGCCAATGCCAGGACAACGTAGGAGCCGGTCTGCTCACAGGGGGCCGCCTACGAAAGAGCTTTTCGTGCGGCATCGACCGATGGAAACTGGCGGAAGACTTTGTAGGTGCGTGTGAGCTGTACGACGACCTGAACAGGACGCGACACGTCGGCAAAGACGACCTGACCGTCCTCGGGCGAGATTTGGCGGTACAGCGAAAAGATAGATCCCAGCCCAGTAGAGTCTAGGATGCCGGTGTCCGAAAAGTCAAGGATGAAATTGCGCACGCCGTTATCGACGTGGGATTGGAACGTCGTCTTGAAGTCGTCGGCATTGCGAAAGTCGAGGGCTTCGCCAATGTTGACCACGACGGTGGTGTCGGTGTGCGTATCTACGTCAAAGCTCATGGGTAAACGTCAGGGACAAGCGTAAGCGGTTGCGAGCGGAGTCGGTTTCGCGCGGGTAAGGGAACCGGATCCCGGAAAGCCATAGAGCCGCGGCTGCGTCTCCGGAAGCCTCCGCCGGCTGGAGTGCGCACGTGCCCGGCGCGGAAAAATTTTCGGAGAGCGGAAAGAACTGCCGAAGCGTGTGGGGCGGCCCAACCCCAGCGACATTCGTCCAGGGGGGATGAAGCCGCTCATCGTAACGCGCTGGGATGTTGACTGGGAGTGATGGAGCAGGCCAACCGCGGGATGAGCGGAGTCAAGGACTACGCATGGGAGAACAAAATCAATGCCTGGCTTCCAAGAGGCAAATCGCATGCGGAAACCAAGCCTCGCGAACCGGGGAGGATGTGCCGTCTGTAGAAGCCTGTGCGCCTGGCGCGGCCCCTGCCCACAGAACCGAGTAGCCCCCGAATCGTTGGCAACGGTATGCAACGCTGGGCACTGATCATCGGACTCATAGGCTTCGCCTTAAATCTGGGGTGCGGGCGTCGCGCCTCCACGCCCACGTCGACGGATGAGCCGGACAAGGCGGGGCCCCGGCAGGTCAGTTACGACGCCCGGTTCGCTCTGAACCAGGGGGAGCGGCGGCGCGCTACCATCGCCGCCGGGCGCATGGAGCAGTACAGCCGGGGCGACAGCACGTTCTCGGCGCTGCTGGGCGCTCCAGACACCATGCAGGTGCGCGCGCCGAAACGCGTTACGGCCTGGCTCTTCGACGCCGAGGGCGACTCGTCGGCCACGCTCACCGCCGACAGCCTCCTCTACTTCGATGTGCGCGGGCAGTTCGAGGCATTCGGCGACGTGGAGGTCATCACGCAGACGGGGAAGGAACTGCGCAGCGAATACCTGACGTGGGACGAGGCCGACCGTAAGATTCGCACCGATCGGTTCGTTCAGATCACGACGCCCTCGGAGCGCGTAGAAGGCTACGGATTAGTGGCCGACGAGAACCTCGACACGTACCAGATCGGCCGGTTTACCGCCCAAGTCACCATCGACGACGAAGACGCTCCTCCGGACACCACGCAGTCCTGAATGCATGCGCGGACTTGTTCGCCATACCATCGTCGGCGCGTTTGTCGCACTCGTTACGAGCGCGGGACTCCTCGGCGTGGCGCGCGGGCCCGTGCCGCCGACCTCGGCTTCGACCATACAGCGCAGTGCGGTGACCGACACGACCGAGGCTGACACGGTGGATACCGGGGCCCCGGACGACACCACGGAGCGACGCGCCGACGTGGCCGCCGACTCCCTCGTGGCTACGATGATCGACAGCATGCGCGTGCAGCGGCTCTTCCGCAACGTGCAGGTCGATCAGGACAGCACGCGCATTCGCTCACAGCGCGCCGTGCGCTTCCTCCAAGCCCGCGAGTACCTCTTCACCGGTGACGTCGTCGTCTTTGAGCGCGGCGACACGCTCAATGCCGACTCGGTCCGGTACGATGAAACCCGCAAGGTGGGGACGGCCCGCGGCAACGTGCGGCTGACCGACGGCGACCTGCAGGTGCGGGCGCCGTCCGGGCGGTACTTCACCGAGGAGAAGCGCTCGGTCTTCCGCGAGGGCGTCACGCTTGTGGACAGCGCCAGCACGCTCACGAGCAACGAGGGGGAATATTTTTCCGACGCTGAACGCGCGGAGTTCTACGGCGACGTGCGCTTCGAGGATGCCAACACGTATCTGGAGGCCGACTCGGTCACGTACTTCCGCTCGACCGGTAACACCATTGCGCGGGGGCGCGTCTTCATCCGTCGCAAAGGTGGCGACGCCTCGGCGGCGTCCGCGGACACATTGACGCGCACGGTTCTGTTCGGCGACTTTGCGCGGAACGAGAAGACCGAGAACGAGAGCCGGGTCCGCGGGAATGCGTTCCTCATCCAGATCCGCGCCGACTCGGTGGGGGCGCCCGAAGACACGCTGCTCGTACGGGCCCATCGGCTGCGCTCCTCGGAGGCGGACTCGCTGCGCCGGCTCATTGCCATTGACTCGGTGCGCATCTGGCAGCAGGACATCGCCGCGACGGCCGACTCGGTGGTGTATGACCGCATCGCACAGGGCGACACGCTCCAGCGCGAGGAGACGCGCCTCTACAAAAGCCCCATCACCTGGTTTGAGGGCTCGCAGGTGTCGGGCGACACCATTCGCGTGAAGGCGCGGGGCCGCTCTGTGGACACGGTGCACGTGTACGGCAATGCCTTCGCCGCGCAGCGCGACACGGCGCTCGACAAGATCAATCAACTGAAGGGCCGGTCGATCACCGCCTACTTTCGCGACGACTCACTGCGGCGCATCAACGCCGCGCCAAACGCCCAGGCCATTCGCTTTTTGGAAAACGACGAGGGCGAGTTGGACGGTGCATGGAAGGGGTCGGGCGATCAGATCGTTATGTGGTTTCGGTCGGGGGCGATCCGGCGAGCGGGCGTGTATCGCGGCATAGAGAGCGAGGTGTACGGCCGGGAGCTGGGGCCAATCCCGGACCCCTTCCAGTTGGAGGGTTTCCGCTGGGTACCGGAGCAGCAACCCACGAAGGCCAGCTTGTTGCAGGACGAGCGGGTACAGGAGCGCCTGCGCGGGAACGTGCTCGTCCTGCGCCCCGTGTCTGAACCGGGAGGGGCTCCACCACGTCGCGCCACGAATCAGTGAGTGCCATGTCTGAATCTGAGATCGCAGCGCCCACATCGGACGACGTCTCGCCGTCGCCTGCGTCGCTCACGCTGGCGGCTGAGCATCTCACGAAGCGCTACAAGAAGCGCGCGGTGGTGCAGGACGTGAGCTTGCACGTGCGGCAGGGCGAGGTCGTCGGGCTGCTTGGCCCCAACGGCGCCGGAAAGACGACGACGTTTCACATGATCGTGGGCATGATTCGGCCCAACGAAGGGCGCATCCTCTTGGGCGAAAACGACGTCACACGGCTTCCGATGTACAAGCGGGCCCGGCGTGGGATCGGCTACCTCGCCCAGGAAACGTCCGTCTTTCGCGAGCTGACCGTGGAGGGCAACCTGCACGCCGTCCTCGAATTCCAGCCGATCGACAAGGCCGAGCGCAAGGTGCGCGTCGAGTCGCTCCTGCGCGAGTTTGGGCTGGAGCGCGTGCGTAAATCGAAAGCGTACACGCTGTCGGGCGGGGAGCGGCGGCGCACCGAGATCGCCCGCGCGTTGGCCACGCGGCCCAAGTTCTTCCTGCTTGACGAGCCGTTCGCCGGCGTCGATCCCATCGCCGTCGAGGACATCCAGTCCATCGTGGCGGGGCTTAAAGAACGCGACATCGGTGTCCTGATCACGGATCATAACGTGCACGAGACGCTCGCCATCACGGACCGGGCTTATCTCTTGTACGAGGGGCGCATCCTGAAGCAGGGCACGGCCGAGGACCTGGCGGCCGACGCTGAGGTGCGCCGCCGGTACCTGGGCGAGAAGTTCTCGCTGGAGCGGTACTGACACGTCATACGTCATCGGTCGAGGGGGACCCGTGCCACGTTTCATCCGACCGATGGCGCGTGACGGA
>CAYFRX010000001.1:0-29789 GCA_964345515.1 uncultured Rhodothermales bacterium | reverse complement strand
CATCGGTCGAGGGGGACCCGTGCCACGTTTCATCCGACCGATGGCGCGTGACGGATAACCGGCGCCACCAGTTGGCGCGTTCATTGCACACATTGCGGGCCGGCGGGAAGGCGCGCGCCAGGCGGTCGTCGAATCATCCACTTCGCCATTGTGCCAAGCGCAAGCGGTTGTATCGTGTCACTGCTTTTCCAATCCATCGAGCGAGCACACCACGCAGATCACGGCTTAGAATATCATGTGCGGAATTGTCGGATACATCGGGACGCAGCCCGTTGAATCGTTACTCACCACCGGACTGCATCGGCTGGAATACCGCGGATACGACTCGGCGGGCGTTGCGATCGTGGGGGAGGACGGGCTTCAAATCCAGAAGACGGAGGGCAAGGTCGACGCGCTGGATTCGGCGCTCGGCAACAGTCCCATCGAGGGCACGCTGGGCATCGGCCACACGCGGTGGGCCACACACGGGCCGCCGAGCGACGCTAACGCCCACCCGCACGCGAACGCGAACGCCGACTTTGCGCTCGTCCACAACGGTATCATCGAGAACTACGGCGCGATCCGCGACCGGCTCAAGCAGAAGGGCTACGTCTTCCAGAGCCAGACGGACACCGAGGCGCTCGTCCACCTGATCGACGACGTGCGGAAGGAAACGGGCCTTCCGCTCGAAGAGGCCGTCCGCCAGGCGCTCACGCAGGTCGTGGGCACGTACGGCATCGCCATCGTCTCGGCCGACGACCCGGACCTGCTCATCGCCGCGCGGAAGGGGAGTCCGCTCATCTTGGGCATCGGCGACAGTGAGTACTTCATCGGCTCCGACGCCGCGCCGCTCGTCGAGCACACGCGGCAGGTGGTGTACCTCAACGACGGCGAGATGGCCGTCCTGCGCCGCTCCGGCTACGAGGTGAAGACGATCGACAACGTGACGCTCGAAAAAGAGGTGCACGAGCTGGAGTGGAGCCTCGGCGAGATCGAGAAGGGCGGGTACGAGCACTTCATGCTCAAGGAAATCATGGAGCAGCCCACGGCGCTCGAAGATTGCATGCGCGGCCGCGTCGACCTGGACGACAACACCATCGTCCTCGGCGGGCTGCTCGACGTGATGGACCCGCTTCGGGCGGCTGAGCGCATCGTGATCTGCGCGTGCGGGACATCGTGGCACTCGGGGCTCGTCGGCGAATACCTGATCGAGCACTTTGCGCGGATCCCCGTCGAGGTCGAGTACGCGAGCGAGTTCCGCTACCGCAAGCCCATCCTGAACGAGGGCGACGTGGTGCTCGTCATCTCGCAGAGCGGCGAGACGGCCGACACGCTGGCTGCGGTGCGTGAAGCGAAGCAGGCCGGCGTGCTGTGCCTCGGCATTTGCAACGTCGTCGGCTCCACGATCGCGCGCGAGACGGACGCGGGCGTGTACCTGCACGCCGGCCCCGAGATCGGCGTGGCCTCCACGAAAGCGTTCACCGCGCAGGTCACCGTGCTCGCGATGATCGCGCTCAAGCTGGCCGAGGGCCGCACGCTGAGCCGGGCCGAGCTGGCGCACAACCTGCAGGCGCTCGCCGCCGTGCCCGACAAGGTGCGGCAGGTGCTCGCCATGAACGACGAGCTCCGCGAGATGGCCAACGTGTACCGTTATGCCTCCAACTTCCTGTACCTCGGTCGCGGGTACAACTTCCCCGTCGCACTCGAAGGCGCGCTCAAGCTAAAGGAGATCTCGTACATCCACGCCGAGGGCTATCCGGCTGCCGAGATGAAGCACGGGCCGATCGCGCTTATCGACCGGTTCATGCCCGTCGTGTTCATGGCGATGAAGGACTCGACGTACGACAAGGTGGTGTCCAACATCGAAGAGGTCGCCGCGCGCGAGGGCTGTGTCATCGCCATCACGGACGAAGGCAACGGCGAGCTCGATGAACTGTGCGAGTACGTCCTGCGCATCCCGGAGACCGAAGAGTTCCTGTCGCCGCTGCTCACCGTGGTGCCGCTGCAGCTCCTGTCGTACCACATCGCCGTCATGCGCGGGTGCGACGTCGACCAGCCGCGCAACCTGGCCAAGAGCGTGACGGTGGAGTAAGCCTTGACGGAATCAATCTAACCGTGCGGGAGCAGGAGGGGCGACAGGTCATATCGTGCACCGCGCAGATCGGTTGGAGCCAAGAAGACGAAAGGGAGAGCGCACTCGTCAACCGGGTTCGAGAATTTGTGAAACCCGCTCCGACGCTCCTGAACCAAGGAACTAGCCCACGGGCTTCGATGTGAAGCCTTCCTCTAGCTCCGCCTCGCCCCCCGCTCTTCGACCCACCCGCTCAGTTCCATGCGTCTTTTCGTCGCCTGGCGTGTCAGTGCCATCACCGAGGGCATCTCGTACCTCCTGCTCCTACTCATTGCCATGCCGCTCAAGTACATGTACGGTTTGCCCGAAGCAGTGCGCCTGGTAGGCGCCATCCACGGTGGTCTCTTCATTGTGTTCATGGCACTCCTGCTCGCCGTCTACCTCCGCCAGGCAATGACGTTCATGCAGTGCGTGGCCGCGTTCGTCGCCTCGATCCTCCCGTTCGGTGCGTTTGTATTCGACGCGTATATTAAACGGCGCGTGCAGGCTCCGGCTGAGGCCTAGATGGCCGGTTCACTCCTCTACTTCTTCTTCGGCGGTGCCCGACGGGGTCTCCGGCACCTCAATCTGCACACTTTGTCGCGCTAGGACCATGTCATGCTCGTCCGCGATCCGGTTGAGCGCCAGATCGATCAGTTCGACGGCTTCATCCGGCGGCACGGTGCCGAGCACGTACAGGTGCAAAGCGGCCTCCTCGTCGTGGTCGACGTCCCCCGCCTCAAGGGCATCCACGCCGGTAATGATCTCAGCGTATTCTTCGCCGGTGCGGCTGATGTGCGCCTCGATGGTTTCGAACGCGACATCGAGAAATGGGGCCGCTCCTTCAAGGGCAACGATATATTCGGTACGTGGATTATTCGCGTCCATAGGAAATTAGGGCTATCGTGGCGTGGCTGGATGAAATGTAGCGGATGACGTGCATGTCCCCTACCCGCAGAGCCGTACCCCGTTTCTTGTGCAGCGAGGGCCGTGGAGATGCAGGGATATGGCAGATGGGCCCAAGCGTGGTTTGCAGCACGTGCACTCTTCTGATCCCGGAATCCGTCCGTGGTTGCCATCTTGCTCTGGTCAGATTCGATCGCACTGTTGAGGCGATTGGCCTCCGCCGGAGAGATCGCCCGGGCGAAAACCGTGCACGTGTCGGCGCGAGCACCCATTCCTGAAACGAGACGGTTGCACGAAATCGGCCGACGTCCAGCGGTTCGATGCGTTGAAAGCATGCCAGAAGCGCTCTCCATCGACTCGGTCGATGGGGCGGGACGGCAAGAGCCCCGTCGTAACGAGCAGTGCCTGCGCAACGCCTGGGCCGCACTGACCCTCGGCCATGAGCGTGACGCAATGTCTGAATGTATCATTACGGTTACTTAATCTTTAGGTTACAGACGGATAGCACTAAGTTTACAGGGACCATTTCTACAGAGGATACCATGAGAAGTGGTGTTCAAATCAATCCAAACGAACTGAACCTATGTCCTGGCTACAAAAGATCGGCGCTGCATGTGGGACCATGCTCCTGGCAGGGGCCTTTCTGTCGACGGCGTTCGCACAAGAGGCGTCAACAGCAGCCGTCGAGGGCACGGTTGTCGACGGTACCGGGGCCCCGCTCCCCGGCGCGAACGTCCGCATCGAGGATACGCAGCAGGGCGTGTCGACAGATGCAAACGGCAGGTACCGAATCGCGTCCGTTCAGCCCGGGGAGGTGACGGTCGTCGCGTCGTTTGTCGGGTACGAGACGGCTCGGCGCACGGTGCGCCTCGACGCGGGCGCGGTCCGTACGGTCAACTTCCAGCTGGGGGCGAGCGCGGTTGCCCTTCGGGACGTAGTCGTTACGGCCCTCGGCATCGATCGTGAACGGCGGTCGCTCGGGTACGCGGTCGAAGACGTAGACGGCGCCGAACTGGCGCAGACGGGCGAGGTCAACGTCGTGAATAGTTTAGCCGGGAAGGTAGCCGGGCTGAACGTGATTGGCGGGTCCGCGGGGTTGGCGAGCACGCCGACGGTGACCATTCGAGGCGAATCGTCCCTCTCCGGCGACAACCGTCCGCTCTACGTGATCGATGGCATACCGGTCGACAACACGCCGAACACGCAGTTCGCGGCCTCCCAATCGACCCAGGTCGATTTTGGAAATGGACTGAGTCAGATCAATCCCCAAAATATCAAAGAGGTCAGCGTATTGAAGGGCCCGAGCGCCGCCGCCCTATACGGATCGCGTGCATCCGATGGCGTCATTCTGATCGAGACGAAGGATGGCTCCGGCGAAGAGGGCATCGGTGCCACCGTCAGCACGCGCTTCCAAGCGAGCAATGCCCTTCGTTTTCCGGACTATCAGAATGAGTACAGTTACGGCAATGGCGGAGCGTTCCAGTATGTAGACGGCACCGAGGCGCCGGGCTGGAATTGGGGGGTCCCGCTGGATGAAGGCATCGAGCGCACCCAGTTTCGCGGGCCGCGCGACGCGAACGGAAATCTCATCCCTACGCCGGTTACGTCCGCGCCGGGCAACGTCCGTGACTTCTTCGAGACCGGGGTGAGTTGGACGACGGATGTGGCGATTCGAGGAGGCGGCGAAGACGGATCCTTCCGGGCCTCCATCTCGCGAAGCGATCGCACAGGCATCATGCCCAACACCGAGCTTGGTCAAACGAGTGTGGCGCTTGGAGCGAGCTATGAGGCGACCCGTGCGCTCACGGTCGACGTGAACGCCACCTACTCCAAGTCGACGAGCGACAACCTGCCCACGAGTGGCTACGGCTCGGAATCCACCATGTACTTCTTCACGTGGGGCGCCCGTCACATGGACTACGAAGAGCGCCTCCGAGACTACTGGGCCGACGGGGAACAGGGGGCCCGGCAGGCCCACAATGACCTGAACTGGACGAACAATCCATACTTCCAAGTCCGTGAGAATACGAATATCCTAAACCGCGACCGGTTGTTTGGCAACGTGTCCGCGCGCCTTGAAGTCTCCGAGAATCTCAACATTCGGGCGCGGACGGGCCTGGACTACAGCGACCAGACCACCGAGCAGCGGAAGGCATTCAGCACCATCACGGCCGCGAACGGATGGTTGCAGGAGACCGAGCGAAATTTCGTAGAGTGGAACTCGAATCTTCTGGTCAATTACGCGTTCGCGCTCGGCGAGAACGTCAAGATTGAACCGTCGGTGGGCGCCAACTACATGCGCCAGACGCGGCGCAACCTCCAGCTGACAGCCCCTGCGCTGAGCGTCCCCGGCGTCTATAACATTGGCAATTCCCGGACGACGATCCAAACGAACGACGTGAACGAGGCGGAGGAGATCTTAGGCGTGTTTGGCTCGGGCACGATTAGCTACCAGGACGTCGTCTTCCTCGACGTCACGGCGCGAAACGACTGGTCGAGCACCCTGCCGCTGGACAACAACTCGTACTTTTATCCGTCGGCGTCGCTCAGCGTTATTGCCTCGGATCTGTTTGAGGTGCCCGACGGCCTGCCGCTCTCGTTTGCCAAGCTTCGCCTGAGCTGGGCGCAGGTGGGCAACGACACGGAGCCGTTTCGCCTCCGGAACACCTTCAGCTTTCAGCCGGCCTGGGGGAGCACACAAGCTGTCAGTTCGGAAGGCGACCTCGCGAATCCTGATCTCCAACCGGAGATCACCACATCCTACGAAGCGGGTACCAACCTGCGGTTCTTCGACGCCCGCGTGCAACTGGATGCGACCTACTACCGCAATACGACGCGCGATCAGATCCTGCGGGTTCCGCTTGCCCGGTCGACGGGCTTCGACAGCCGCCTCGTCAATGCCGGCGAGGTCCGCAATCAGGGCGTCGAAACCAGCCTGCGTCTGACGCCCGTGCAGGACCTGGCCGGGTTCGGGTGGGACCTCTATCTGAACTGGACCCGCAACCGGAGTACAGTGGTGGAACTGGCTGAAGGGATCGACGCCTTTGTCATCGGATCCGGGCCGGGGGGTGGCAGCGTGCAAGCCCGGGAAGGAGGGCGCATGGGGGACCTGTACGGACGCGTCTTCGAGCGCGTGGACGACCCGAGCAGTCCGCATGCGGGGAAGATCATCTATGAATCTGGGTTCCCGCAGCTGACCGATGAGGTGCGAAAGGTTGGCAATTACAACCACGATTGGCAAGGCGGACTGGGCACCACGTTGAGCTACAAAAACGTTCGGCTGCGTGCCCTGCTCGACATCCGGCAAGGCGGGCGCATCTACTCGTACACGCACGCGACGGGCATCGAGGGCGGCACGCTGGAGGGCACGACGTGTTGCCGCAACGAGACCGTGGTGGGGGACGGCGTCGTGCGCAATGAAGACGGCTCCTTCTCGCCGAACACGACGGCAGTCCCGTTTGTCACGTGGCTCCGCACCTACTACGACCGGCCCAATATCGAGTCGAACTCCTTCGACGCCTCGTATGCCAAGCTGCGCGAGGTCACGCTCCAATACAACTTCGCGCCCGCCTGGTTGGCCGGCGCCGGCGTCCAAAATGTGGGCATCTCGTTGGTGGGGCGCAACCTGCTCCTCTGGACGGACGTGCCTCACATCGATCCGGAGACGACCGTGAAGAATGGGACGCAGCGGATCCCAGGCTTTGAACTGCAACAGCTGCCTTCACGACGAAGCTTCGGCGTGGACCTCCAGGTGGCGTTCTAGCTCATGCGTCGCGTCGTGATCGAATACACCTCATCCCAATCGGTTTAGTTTACATGCTATCTGCTGCGCGTTCGCTCTCGCCTCGACATCGTCCCAAGCGCGTCATCGGGCGTCTGCTTCTTGCGACGCTGGTGACCCTGGCCGTGCTCGTCGGGGGATGCGACTCCCGCTTCGAAGACGTCAACGCCAATCCCAACGAGCCGGAAGAGGTGCCGCCCGGCCTGCTCCTGCCGAACATCATTCGCAGCGCAGTAAATACCTCCGTGAATCAGAGTTTTAGCACGGGCAATCTGGTGGTGCAGTACACCGCGAAGGTGTCTTTTGCGACCGACATCGACCGGTACGACTGGAGCGGCGTCGGCTACTGGAACGCCTACTACGACGACCTGCGCAACGTGGAGGAGATGATCCGCATTGCCCAGACGCAGGACCGCCCGAACGTGGAGGGGATTGGCCTGGTGCTGAAATCCTGGATTTTTTCGATGCTCACCGATGCTTATGGCGATGTGCCGTATTCGGAATCGTTGAGCGTGCTGGAGGACGGAGAAAACACGCCCGCGTACGACGCCCAGGAAGACATCTACCGGGGCCTGCTGGCTGATCTGGAGACGGCCAATACCCTTCTCGATCCGAGCCGCACGCAGCCGGTCCAGGGGGACATCCTGTACGATGGGGACGTGCTGAAGTGGAAGAAGCTGGCGAACGCGCTCCGCCTTCGCCTCCTCATGCGCCTGTCCGAGAAGCAAGGTGCCATCGAGGGCGTGGACGTGGCCGCCACCTTCCAGTCTATCGTGGCCGACCCGTCGCAGCGTCCGGTGTTCACGTCGACCGCGGACAACGCCGCCCTGACGTACTTGACCTCGCGCCCGAATGAATGGCCGGTCCACACGATTCGTGTGGGGTCGTTTCGCACCTACCGGATGAGCCAGACGCTTACGAGCCGCCTCAAGGCGCTGGACGATCCGCGGCTGTCGATGTTTGCCGATCCGACGGTCGCTTCCGTCGACGCCGGCACACCGGCGTTTGAAGGCGTGCCAAATGGACTCACCGACGACGCCTCCAACGAATACAACGGCGGAAGAGACTTCCAGTCGAGCCTCAACACGACCCGGTACTTTGAGTCTCCCAATGCCGCCCGAGGACTGATCATGACCTACACGGAAGTTCTCTTCCTGCGCGCCGAGGCGGCCGCGCGGGGCTGGACGTCAGAAGATGCGCAAGCACTCTACGAAAGCGGCATTGCGGCATCGATGACCCAGTACGGGCAGTCGGTCCCGAGCGGATATCTTGAGCAGGAGGAGGTAAGGTACGCCGCAAACGATGCGGAGCGCGCCATCGCCCAGATCAACACGCAGAAATGGATCGCCCTGTTCTTTACGGGCATGGAAGGATGGTTCAACTGGCGGCGCACCGGGGTGCCCGACCTCGAGCCTTCCGTGAGCAATGTGAATAGCGACCGCATCCCGGTTCGGTTTCGGTACCCGGAGTCGGAGCAGTCCTTGAACGCCGAGAACTATCAGAAAGCCGTCGACGCGCAGGGGCCGGATGACATCAACACGACGATGTGGCTGATCGAGTGAATGGCCGTCCCGCAACCTGCCGGGCAGAGGCTTCTCTTGGGGCGCCCTTACCCGCGCTTATTGGACATCCGTCTTTACCACTACCCCACCCAATATGAATCATCCGAGCACGAGGCTGGTCGCGAGCCGGTTTGTCGCTGTACTAATCTTTCTCCTGATCGGTCAAGCGGCACCTAGCGGGGCGCAGCAGTCCCCAGCCCTGGAGCGTGATCGGCCCGACTCGCTGACGGTCATGACCTACAACGTGCTCTACGCCACGCCCGATGCGGGCACGATCCGCGCCATCCAGTCGGTGGATCCCGATATTGTCGCGCTCCAGGAGGTCAGCGAGCCGCGAATCCGGTACATCGCGCGTGAACTCGGCTACTACTTTCACCATCATGGCGAGCATGAGGCCAGCGGTGCAAACGATACGGGCCTCCTGAGCCGGTATCCCATCTCACTCGTGAGCCGCTACGGGGCCACCATTTACCTCACGGTGAACGATCCGATCCACGTGGCTAACGTGCACCTGGCCCCGTATCCGTACGAGCCCTATGAGCTTCGGGATGGAGAGATTGGCCCTGATGAGGCGGTCGCACAGGCTCGATACACGCGCCTTCCCCAGCTCAAGCCGGTCCTGGCCAGCCTCAACGAGCCCCTCCAGCGCGGCGACCCGGTCGTTCTGATGGGCGACTTCAATGAGCCCTCGCACCTTGACTGGACGGCCGACGCTGCGGCGGCGGGGCTCCACCTGGAGATAGAAATCGGCTGGCCCATCTCGCAAGAAGTGGTGCGCCATGGATTTCGCGATGCGTACCGGACTGTGCACCCGGATGAGGCGGAGCGGCCCGGCCAAACGTGGACCACGCTGCAGGGCGATCCGAGCGAGGTGCACGACCGCATCGACATGATCTACGTGGCCGGCGCCGACGTGGATGTCGTCGAAGCCTACACGGTAGGGCTACGCCCCGAGCCGCCAACCGACGTGGCAGTGCCGGGATATCCATCCGACCATCGGGCTGTGGTCGCCACCGTCACCTGGAATACCGATCCCGATCAGTAGATTGTCACACCGACGAAGCCGACAGCCCGTGAACCGTTGCACCTCAGATACCATGATCGCCTTGATGATACGCCGCCTTCCCGTCCTGTGCATCCTCCTATGGTTCGCGGTTCTTGCGAACGCGCAGGCGCAGCCTGTGGACATCGGGCTCCGGGCAGGCACCACCGTGTCGACGTTTCAGGGCAACACCGGAGCGATCACCCGCGGGGGAGCGCTTGACGCGGAGAGCCGACAGGGACTCCACGTATCCGGGTTCGTGTCCATCCCCCTCAACGACATCTTTGCGCTTCGCCCGGAGTTGATGTACGTGCAGAAAGGCGCGTCCGTGAACGACACGCGTGCATTCGGCACGAGTACCGATGGACCGGTGGACGTTCGCGAGGACTACCGGTTCTCATACCTCCAGCTGCCGCTGCTCCTTGAAGTGCGGATCCCCACCGGACGCTCCTTCCAGTCGCATCTCGTACTCGGACCCTCGATCGGCGCCAACCTCCAGGCAAACATCGACCGCAACGAGGACGTGGTGACCGAAGCCATTCCGGAAAGCGAGGTGCACGCCGTCGAGGTAGGGTTCACGACCGGATTCGAGTTCGGGTACCGCATGGGAGAGGCAGGGGTGGCCACGCTCGGCGCCCATTACGACCTCGGTATCAATCAGGTCATCATGAATGACGCCGCCGCGGCGCGGAAGGGCAAAGAAGCAGAGTTCAGAAATGGCGCCCTCACGTTGAGCGTCGGGTACCGGTTTGCCCTATGAGCTCTCCCTTGTGCGAGGGGGTTCTGCGTGGGACCGGATAGCTTGTTGTGCAGTGGGCTGGACCGCAATCACGGTCACTCGCGGCTCTCACGGACTCGGAGCCTGCGCGTACTCGGAGCCTGTGTGATCTTAAGTGCAGTCAAGAGCAAAGTTGGGGTTTGGCTGCTACCCAATGCGCCACCACTGCGCCGTCTGGACCGATTCCAACCTGCCACCTTCCAACCTGAAACCTCACTTCTGAAACCGGTCCGGTAGCCAGTTTTGTTACCTATGTTACCCGGTTAGTACCCCTTCAACCCGCAACCGCGAACCTGAACCCCATTCATTCGTGAGCATACCTCGCTGAGCTAGAAGTTTTCTGGCTGGCCCGTCATCAATCACGCAGACCGCGAGAAGAGCCATGCAAGTAGCTGATCCTGACACGTCCACCGCGCCCGCCGACCGCACGCGGCGGCTGTATAACTTCTCGGCCGGGCCGGCGGTGCTGCCCGAGCAGGCCCTGCTCGAAGCCCGCGACGAGCTGCCTGTCTACGACCACGTCGGCGCCTCCATCATGGAAATCAGCCACCGCTCGGCGGCGTACGACGAGGTTGAGGAGTCGGCGCGGCGGCTCATCAAGAAGCTGCTCGGGCTGGACGACGACTGGCACGTGCTCTTCCTGCAAGGCGGCGCCTCGATGCAGTTCCATCAGGTGCCGCTCAACTTTTTGCCGGAAGACGGCACGGCCGACTATGTGATCACCGGGCGCTGGGGGAGCAAGGCCATCAAGGAGGCGCAGCTCATCGGCAACGCCCGGGTAGCTGCCTCCAGCGAAGCGGACCACTTCGCGCACATCCCGCCCGAGCACACGTGGGACCTCGACCCGGACGCTGCGTACGTGCACATCACCGCGAACGAGACGGTGAACGGCAATCAGTTTTCGTGGGACCCGAACCTCGACGTGCCCGTCGTGACCGACGCGTCGAGCGAGTTCCTTAGCCGCCCGATGGACCTGGAGGGGTACGGGCTCATCTACGTCGGGGCGCAGAAGAACGTCGGCCCAGCGGGCGTTACCGTCGTGCTCGTGCGCGAGTCGTTCCTGCAGCAGCGCAAGCAGCCGCTCCCGACGATGCTTGACTATGGCACGCACGCGGAGCGGCGGTTCAACACGCCGCCCGTCTTCCCGATCTACATGGTCGAGAAGGTGTGCCGCTGGCTCGACGAGCTGGGCGGTGTCGAGGCCATCCACACGATCAACCAGCGCAAGGCGAAGAAGGTCTACAACGCGATCGACGGGACCGACTTCTACCGCGGCACCGTTGACCCGAAGGATCGCTCGACGATGAACGTCACGTTCCGCCTGCCAAGCGAGGAGTTGGAGACGAAGTTCGTGAAGGAAGCCGAGCACCGCGGCTTGCTCTCGCTGAAGGGGCACCGCTCCGTGGGGGGCATCCGCGCCTCACTCTACAACGCGCTCCCCGAAGCCGCCGTCGACGCGCTCGTCGACTTTATGGATGCGTTCGAGCAGCAGTACGGCTGACGAGGGCGACTGCTTGTGCAGCTCAGGGGCCGTGAGTGCTGATCGTGTCCGGGCCACGGATGCGCCTGGTAGAAGGCGTCTGTTTCTTCACAAGTTCATCAAGCAGAGGGGGCGTTGCATCCGGCGTCCCTTTTGTGTTGTTTATGAGGCGCAGAAAACTGTCCACGCTTAGCGGAAACAAGTCGTATGGCATTAAGCATTGGTGTGCCGGCCGAGACGAGGGCGGACGAGACACGCGTAGCCCTCGTACCGGAGGTTGCTGAACAACTCATCGACCAACATGACGTCGAGGTGCTCGTCGAGTCGGGGGCCGGAGCGAAGGCCCTGCACGGCGACAGGGACTATGAGGCGCGCGGCGCCCGCATCGTGGAACGCGGCGAGGCGCTGGGGGCCAGGGTGGTGTTGTTCGTGCAGCCGCCGGTCGACGAAGACATTCAGCAGCTCCAACCGGGGCAGGTCGTAATCGGCTTTCTGAGCCCGCTCGACGAGCCCGGCATGTCGCAAGGGTTGGCTGAGCGGGGCGTCACGGCACTTAGCATGGAGCTCGTGCCGCGCATCTCACGCGCCCAGAAGATGGACGCGCTCTCCGCCATGAGCTCGCTCGGAGGCTACCGCGCCGTTCTGACGGCCGCATACACGCTGCCGCGCTTCTTTCCGCTCCTCACCACGGCGGCCGGTACCATCAAGCCGGCGAATGTGCTCGTGCTGGGGGCCGGTGTGGCTGGACTGCAAGCCATCGCGACAGCCAAGCGGCTCGGCGCCCGGGTGGCCGGGTATGACATTCGCCCGGCCGTGAAAGAAGAGGTGCAGAGCCTGGGGGCCGGCTTCTTGGAACTGGAGATCGACACCGAAGACACCCAGACGGAAGGCGGCTACGCGAAGGAGTTGCAGGACGAGATCGCGGAGCGGCAGCCCGAACTGCTCGCGCCTCACATCGGACGCGCCGACGTGCTGATCAGCACCGCGCTGATTCCCGGCCGACCGGCGCCGCAGCTTATCAGCGAGGCGGCGGTCGAAGGCATGACGCCGGGCTCTGTCATCGTCGACCTCGCCGCGCCGAACGGGGGAAACTGCGTCCTGACCGAACCGGGCGCCACCGTGACCCCGCACGACGTCACCATCATCGGCCCGCTCAACCTGCCGGCGGAGATGCCCGTCCACGCCAGCCAGCTGTACGCGAAGACGCTCGCCGCCTTCGTCGAAGAGTTTGTGGCCGACGGCGCATTCCAGATTGACTTCGACGACGACATCTTCAGCGGTGCCTGTGTGACCCACGACGGTCAGGTCGTCCACGACCGCGTGCAAAGCTTGCTCGCGACGTAGCTCGTATATGTACGTACTGACGTGTGGAGGGATGGAGGTTCTTTCTCTTCCACACGTCCATCCTTTCATCCTTCCAGACCTCGAAGAGAAATGCTCAACAACGTAATCATCTTCGTCCTGTCGGCCTTTGTGGGCACTGAGGTGCTGAGCAAGGTGCCGCAGACGCTTCACACGCCCCTGATGTCCGGCGCCAACGCGATCAGCGGCATCACGATTGTCGGCGCGCTCGTGGCGACCGGCATGGCGGGCACAGGCGGCGGTCTGTGGGGGACAGGGCTCGGCTTCGCGGCGCTCGTGGTAGCCACCATCAACGTGGTCGGCGGCTTTCTGGTCACTGATCGCATGCTGCAGATGTTCACTAAGAAGGAGCCGCGCGCCGTCGAAGGGGGGGCGGACCGCGAGGCGATGCCGCCCACGGACGGGCGAGCCCGCGCGGGCGCCCGCTCCGAGAAAGCGACGCCGTTCAAGTGAGTCGGAGAGCGCGCGAAAGTGCACTGTTGAGCTCGGGAGACGAAGAGACGGCGAGGCGATGAGATAATCAATTTCTCTGCCAGTCGCTCCGTTTGAGTCCTCGTCGCCTTGATTCCTCGGCACCTCATTTCACCATTCACCCATCCGTTCCATCCTCAGCCGGAATCCGTAATGCAAGCTGTCATCAACCTGGCGTACCTCGTGTCCGCCATCCTCTTCATCTTTGGCCTCAAGCGGCAGCAGTCACCGGCCACCGCGCGCACGGGCAACGTGCTGTCGTCGCTGGGGATGCTCGTTGCCGTCGTTGCCACGCTCTTTCTGTACGACATTCTCGACCCGTGGATGATCGTGGCCGGTTTGGTGTTGGGCGGTGGCATCGGGGCCATCCTGGCGCGGCAGGGGGAGATGACGGCCATGCCCGAACTCGTGGCGGCGTTCAACGGATTTGGGGGGCTGGCCTCGGCCTTGGTCGCTAGCGCCGAGGTGGCGCGTTACGTCGAGGGCTCGGCCATTCCGGTGGGACCGTTCGATAGCGTCTCCGCCATCACGATTGCGCTCAGCATCCTGATCGGCACGGTGACGTTCTCGGGGAGCTTCATCGCATATGGGAAATTGAGCGGGACGCTGTCGGGCAATCCCGTCTCCTTCCTGGGGATGCGCGCGGTGACGGGGCTGCTCTTGCTGGGCAGTGTGGCCGGCATCGCGTTCATGATCGTGGAGGCGCCCGTCTTCCCCGACGTCACCTTCCGCATGGTGTACGCCGTGTCCGGGCTCGCCTTCGCGGCGCTCGTGCTGGGCGTGCTGCTCGTGATCCCCATCGGCGGAGCCGATATGCCGGTCGTCGTGGCGCTGCTCAACTCGTACTCGGGCCTCGCCGCGGCGGCGACGGGCTTCGTCATCAACAACACGGCGCTTATCGTGAGCGGCACGCTCGTGGGCGCAGCCGGCTTCATCCTAACCGTCATCATGTGCGAGGCGATGAACCGCTCGCTGGCCAACGTCATGCTCGGCGGCTTCGGCGGCGATGCGGACGCGGGCCCCGCGGCCGACGTGCCGGAAGGAAAGACCGTCAACGAGACCTCGCCCGACGACACGGCCATCCAGCTCAGCTACGCCGATCAGGTGATCGTGGTGCCGGGCTATGGGCTCGCCGTGGCGCAGGCCCAGCACGCCGTCCGCGAGCTCGCCGACCTGCTGGAGGAGCGCGGGACGACCGTGAAATACGCCATCCACCCGGTGGCCGGCCGCATGCCCGGGCACATGAATGTGCTGCTCGCCGAGGCCAACGTGCCGTACGACCAGCTCTTCGAGATGGACGAGATCAACAGCGAGTTCGACACGACCGACGTGGCGCTCGTCATCGGCGCGAACGACGTGGTCAACCCGGCGGCGCGCGAAGACGAGTCGAGTTCGATTTACGGCATGCCCATCCTCGACGTGGATAACTCCGACACCGTATTTATCATCAAGCGTAGCCTCAGCCCGGGCTACTCCGGCGTGCCCAACGACCTGTTCTATCGGTCCAACACGCGGATGCTGTTTTCTGACGCGAAGGATGCGGTCAACGAGATTGTCGACGAAGTGAAGGCCCGCGGCTAAATTCTTTGGCAGGCAGAACCGCCCGCAGAAAGCAGGTGTGGATCAGCCGGATTGCTGCAGGTCGGCCGCTGCAGGGGCGTCGTCCGCTGGTGCAGCTTCTTCAGCGATGGGCAGGCACAGGTGGAACGTCGTGCCGTCGCCTATCACGCTCTCCATCGTGACCTGTCCGCCGTGCGCCGCGGCCGTCTGCTTCACGATGTGCAACCCTAGCCCCGTTCCGTTCTCCTTGGTGGTGAAGTGCCGCTCATACATGCGGGATTGAACGCTCTCGGGAATGCCCGGCCCTTCGTCTCGCACTTCAATGCACGCCTCAGCGTCGTCCGCTCGAAGGCGCAGCGTGAGCGTGCCCGACGTCATCGCCTCCAGGGCATTGGTCGCTAAGTTGAGGACGGCCTGCTTGATACGAAAGCGGCGCCCGCGGATGATCACGTCCTCGTCGGGGAAGTCGGTCTCCAGCGTGAGCCCCGCCTTGTCGACTTGAGGCTTGATGAGACGGACGACGCTCGCCATGATCTCGCGCAGGGGGACTTGCTCTTCGGTGTCGGAGGGAGCGAGCTCGCGGAGCAGCAGCCGGAGGGAGTCGTCCAGCTCTTTGATCTCACCCCGGATGGTGGCCACGGACTCATGGAATTGAGCGCGGTGGGGCGTCTCGTCGCCCAGCTTGCTTTTAATCTCATCCAGGATGCGGAGGTGGATGAGCACAGCCCCGATCGGTTGGCGGAGGTCGTGGGCCAGCGCTTCGTATAGCCGTCCGGTATGATGCATCTGCATGGCGAGGCGCAGGCTCTGCTCCACACGCTGGTAGTTCCCATAGTCTTTGACCATCGCGAGGTAGCCGGCCGATTGCCGGTCGGCGTCCTGGAGACGATGCACCTCCAGTTCCAATTGGTGGTCGGCAAGTTCATCGCTGAGCTCGACCGTCGCGTTGACCGGGGAGTCGGCGGACGCCTCGGCGCGCTCCAGCACCGGTTCGATGGTCGACCGCGCGTGCGCCCAGCATGCTGCCCGGTCGCCCTCTTGCGGGCACCGAAGCAGTTGCTGTGCGCGGTCGCTGATAAACTCCAGGGTGCGCTCGGGCGTGACGATGAGCACGCCGATATCGATCAGCCGCGCAAGGGCACGGAAGGCCGAGTCGTAGCTGGGCAGTTCCGCAGGTTTCACGGAGCGGGAGACGTTGCGAAGAGAAAGGAACTCACCTTAAGATGGTGAAAAAAGGAATGATGGACAAGGCAGAGCTGCGGCGATCCCGGGCGGTCGCCAATTGAGTAAGGAGCGGGGCGGGAACGAACCGCGCGACGGTTCTGGGAGGGGAGCAGACCGAGGCGAAAAAAGCTTGGAGCGAGGGGCCAGCGAAGTTGGAGCCGTTCGAAGCAGTCAGGAGAAGGTTATCATCGCGCATGAATCCGAGCTTGGAGAGGCACCGTCTACGCTTCCTGCCGGAGCGATTGCAGCGTGGGCTTGAGGGATGTCCACACGTTTTGGGCGACGATGCGTTGCCCCTCGGCCGTGGGGTGGATGCCATCGGACTGCATGAGGCTGTCTACGCCGCCGACGTCCTCTAGCAAGAACGGAATAAGGCCGACCTCATTGGCTTCGGCGAGCTCCGGGTAGAGCGCCCGAAACCGTTGCGTGTAGTCGGGGCCGAGGTTAGGGGGAAGCTGCATGCCGGCGAGCAGGATGCGAACGTCGGGGTACTGGGCCCGCGCCTTATCGATGATAGCCTGCAGGTTCTCGCGTGTGGCCGAGAGGTCGGTGCCGCGCAGACCGTCGTTGCCGCCCAGTTCCACGATCAGCACGTCGGTGGGTCGGCGCAGGAGCCAGTCGAGGCGCCGCAGGCCGCCGGCCGTCGTCTCGCCGCTCACGCCCCCGTTGATGACCTCCACGTTCCAACCGAGCGAATCGACCCGCTGTTGGAGCCGGGCGGGGAAGGCCTCCTCGGGCGCCACGCCGCTCCCGGCCGCGATGCTGTTGCCCAGCACCAACACGCGGATGGGCGCCTCGGACGTCGATGAAGAGGCCGCCGCTGTGGCCGAGTCAGAGGCCGTTGCTTGCGGGGAGGAGGCGTTCGAGGACGGGGTGGAGTTTGAAGATTCCGTTCCACATCCGGCCAGGAGGAGAACACAGCCGAGGAGAAGGGGGTACAGGAGACGCGTGCGCATCGCGAGGGGCTTTGATCAACGATCATCGGTGCGGTGCTCAACCCTCAATAGAATTCCAGGTTTCGCCTTCTCACTTCATGGATCAGCATCAGCCGGTTCTCGCGGTCGACCACCTCACCAAGCGCTTCGAAAGCGGATCGCGCATGCTCACCGTGCTCGACGACGTATCGTTCACCGTGCAGGGAGGAGAAACCTGCGCCGTCGTGGGCCCGTCAGGCAGCGGAAAAACGACCCTCCTCGGCCTGTGTGCCGGCCTCGATCGGCCCAGCGACGGCTCCGTTCAGCTCTGCGGCATCGACCTCAATCCGCTCAGCGAAGACGAGCGCGCCGAGGTGCGCAACCAGCACGTCGGTTTTGTCTTCCAGACGTTCCGCCTCATCCCAACGCTCACGGCGATGGAGAACGTGATGGTGCCGGCGGAGCTTCGCGGCACGGGACAGGTGGAGGCCCGTGCCATCGATCTGCTGGAACGCGTGGGATTGGGCGACCGGCTCGACCACTATCCGGTGCAGCTCTCGGGCGGCGAACGGCAGCGCGTGTCGCTCGCCCGGGCGTTTATCAACGAGCCGCGCATCCTCTTCGCCGACGAGCCGACGGGCAACCTCGACGTGGAGACCGCCGCAACGATCGAGGATCTGCTCTTCGATCTGAATCGGACGGCGGGCACCACGCTCGTGCTCGTGACGCACAACCTGGAGCTGGCGCAGAAAACGGGTCGTGTCATCCGGCTCCGCGGCGGCCGCGTAGAAGCAGACGAAGCGGCGACGGCCGGTGTTGCTCGGGCGTCTTAAGGAAATATGCGCCCTTCGATTGTGTCAGGGGGCCTCACTATGCTCGCCGTCATGGATAGTCATGGAGTGGACAACGAGTGACGGGAGCGAAGGCGAACCCGTGACGCGAGCTGAAGGCAAACACTTGACCGCGAGCACCAACAAGCTTATGACCATCCCTGACACATCGCAGGCGCACTCAACGCGAACGCAGTCCCTGACTCGTAACTCATGACCCAATTTCTCTGGACCCTGAAGATGGCCTGGCGCGACAGCCGCGGCAGCCGCAAGCGGCTGGCCCTGTACCTGTCGTCCATGGCACTCGGCGTGGCGGCGCTCGTCGCCATCAACGGCTTTGGCGACAACCTGGAGCGCACCGTCGACAACGAGGCGAAGACGCTGCTCGGGGCGGACCTCATGATTGAGCGCGAGGAGCCGTTCTCGGACGAAACCGAGGCGATGCTCGACACGCTCGGCGGCGAACAGTCCCGCCGTATCGAGTTTTCGTCGATGGCATACTTTCCGTCGTCGGACGGCACGCGGCTCGTGAGCGTGCGCGCTACGGAAGGCGGCTATCCGTTCTACGGCGCCATCCAGACGCGGCCCGAGGCGGCGGCGCAGACGTACCGCGACGGGCCCAACGCGCTGCTCGACGGCTCCCTCATGCAGCAGTATGACACGCAGGTCGGCGACTCGGTGCGTATCGGAACGCGCCGCTATCGCGTGGCGGGTGAGGTGCTCCAGACCCCGCGCGAGTCGTCGCTCATGAGCGCCATCAACCCGCGCGTCTACATTCCCCGGGCGCACGTCGACACGACACTCTTCCAGCGCGGGAGCCGCGTCGAGTACCAGGTCTTCTTCAAGTTCCCCGAAAGCGCCGATGCCGAGGCGATCGGAAGCAGCATCGTAGATCACGCGCGGGCGCAGGACATCCGCATCGAGACTGTCGAAGAAGAGGCGGAAGACTGGGAGGAGGGGCTGACCAACCTGTACCGCTTCCTGAGCCTCGTCGGATTCATCGCGCTGCTGCTGGGCAGCCTCGGCGTGGCGAGCGCCGTGCACGTGTACGTGCGGCAGCGCGTCGAAACGATCGCCGTGCTCCGGTGCCTGGGCGCCAAATCGGGCCGCACGTTTCGGATCTACCTCATACAGGCCGGCCTGATGGGCCTCTTTGGAGCAACCGTAGGCTGCCTGCTGGGCGTCGGGGTACAGATGACCGTGCCATACCTCCTGGCTGATTTCCTGCCGGTGTCGGTAGACTTCCGGTTCTCGTGGCGTGCCGTTGGCTTAGGACTGGGCATCGGGCTGGGGGTGACGCTGCTCTTTGCGCTGCTGCCGCTGCTGCGGGTGCGTAACATCTCGCCGCTGCTCGCGCTGCGCTCCGACGTGGAATCGGGTACCAGTCCATGGCGCGACCCGCTGCGCTGGCTCGTGGCGGCGTGCCTCGCGGCGGGCGTCACCGGCTTCGCCATTGCCCAGGCACCCGCGGTCGAGTTCGGGCTGGGCTACGCAGGAGGCGTCGCGGCCGTGTTTGGGCTGCTCGCGCTCGTCGCGAAAGGCATCATGTGGGCGGCCCGCCAGTACTTCCCGACCACGTGGAGCTACCCGTGGCGGCAGGGACTCGCCAACCTGTACCGGCCGCACAACCAGACCACCGTGCTCATGCTGGCGCTCGGGCTCGGCACGTTTCTCATCATGACGCTCTTCCTCGTCCAGCGCACGGTGCTGGAGCAGATCCAGATCTCCGGCGGCGAGGACCGTCCCAACATTGTGTTCTTCGATGTGCAGTCCGACCAGCTGGCGGGCATGACGGACATCGTGCAAGAGGCCGGGCTTCCCATCATGCAGCAGGTGCCCATCGTAACGATGCGGCTGCGCAGCGTGAAAGGCCGCACCATCGACGCCATCCGTGAGGACTCGACGACCCGGGCGACGTGGGCCCATCGCCGCGAGTACCGCTCCACGTACCGCGATTCGCTGATCGACTCCGAGACGCTCATGGAGGGAGAGTTCGTGGCCGAGTACGAGGGCGATGCCTTTGCAGACGACGCGGCGGTTCCCATCTCGCTTGAGCAAGAGATCGCCGGAGAGCTCCGCGTGGGCATCGGCGACACGCTGACGTTCAACGTGCAGGGCGTGCCGCTGCAGGCGCGCATCGCCAGCCTGCGCCAGGTGGATTGGCAGCGTATCCAGACGAATTTCTTTGTCGTCTTCCCCAACGGCGTGCTGGAGGATGCGCCGCAGACGCACGTCGTGCTCAGCCGCGCCGAGACGGAAGAGGCGTCGGCCCGCGTGCAGAGTCAGATCGTGCAGCAGTTCCCGAACGTGGCGGCCATCGACCTGTCGCTCGTCCTATCGACCTTCGACGCGCTCTTCAGCCGGCTCTCGTACGTGATTCGTTTCATGGCACTCTTTAGCATCCTGACGGGCCTCATCGTGCTGGTGGGCGCCGTAGTGGTGAGCCGCTACCAGCGCATCGAGGAGAGCGTGCTGCTCAAGACGCTCGGCGCGTCGCGGCACACGGTGATGAAGATCATGACGATCGAATACCTCTTCCTCGGCGTGTTCGCGGCGCTGACAGGGCTCGTGCTGTCGTTGGGGGGGAGTTGGGCGCTCTCGTACTTCGTGTTTGAGGGGCCTTTCGTGGCGGCCCCGGTCCCACTACTCATCGCGCTGGCCGTCGTGACCGGGCTCACCATCTTGGTCGGATTGCTCAACTCGCGGGGCATCTACAGCCGCCCGCCCCTGGAGGTGTTGCGCGCTGAGGTGTGATGGCGCGTTGCAGGTTGGGCGTTCTGCTGGGCAGGTTGAACGTCGCCGCTTCAACGGGGAGCACGCTGCTTTCCCAGAACACTCAAACATCCCACACTCGAACACGCTCACTCCGATGTATCCATTCGAAACGCGACACGATGCGGGGGGGCGGCTGCACGAGCACGTGTTTACCTGCCCGCACTGCTGGGAGCCCATCTCCATGCTGCTCGACCTGTCGGTGTCCGAGCAGACGTACATTGAAGATTGCGAGGTGTGCTGCCGGCCCATCCAAATCCATTATGCCGTCAAACGGGATGCGCTCACGACCTTCGACGCCACGCCGGTGCAGTAGCGCTCGGGATCAATCCGCCGGGCCTGCCATAGGATCAGGATGAACCCTGTGTACTCTGTTGGTCAATTTCCCATCCATGGAAGAGACGAAGCCTGTTGATGTTCGTGCCATTGCCGAGCGCCTCGAATCGGTGCGCGAGCGGATCGAGCAGGCCTGCCAGCGCGCCGGCCGCTCGTCGGACGAGATTACGCTCGTGGCCGTGTCGAAGACGTTTCCGCTGGAGGTCATCGAGGCCGGCCACGAAGTGGGCCTGCGCACCTTCGGCGAAAACCGCGCCCGCGAGTTGCGCGACAAGGCGAAGCAGCACCCGGGGCGCTTCAACGGGGGCGACCTGGACTGGCACATGATCGGCCATCTCCAGCGCAATAAGGCCAAGTTCGTTGCGCGCCACGCGGACTTCTTCGAGTGTCTGGACAGCCCCCGCCTGGCCAAGGAGCTCGACAAGCGCGCGGCCAAGAATGACCGCGTGATGCCCTGCCTCGTGCAGGTTAACGTCTCGGGCGCCGATCAGAAGTACGGAATCCCTCCGGACGAGACGCACGACTACCTCGACCACCTGGCGCAGTATGAGCACCTCGACGTGCGCGGCCTTATGGCGATGGCGTCGTTCGCGGAAGACCCGGAGGACGTGCGCCCGCAGTTCCGGCAGATGCGTGAGCTGTTCGAGACGTACACCGCGACGGGCAACCGCACCGTCGCCATGGACACCCTGTCGCTGGGGATGAGCAACGACTTCGAGGTTGCCATCGAGGAGGGCAGCACGATGGTCCGCCTCGGCAGCGCCATCTTCGGACCGCGTGACTACGATGATTGATACCGCCAGGGCGCGCATTCTCGCGACACGTCCCCGTTGCGCCTGAAGTTGATTTTTCTGTATAATAATCTGAATGCACTCCAGGAACAAACGCACGTGCAGCATCCACGGCTGTGCGGGCAGGTCCCAACGCTATGAAGCTGACGCCACTCGACATCCGGAAGCAAGAGTTTGAGAAAAGTTTGCGCGGCTTCGATACCGCCGAGGTGCGCAACTTTCTCGACATCGTGGCGACGCAGTGGGAAGAGATCACGGACGAGCGCCGGCGTCTGAAGGACAAGGTGTCGGGCCTGGAGAACAAGCTGGAGCACTACGAGCGCGTGGAGGAGGCGCTCCAGGAAGCACTCCAGACGGCGCGCGAGAGCGCCGAGGACAAAATTAAAAACGCCGAGCGGGAGGCCGAGATCATCGTCGAGGAGGCCAAGGCCGAGGCGCGCGAAATCCGTCAGCAGGCGAAAGAGGATCGCGATAGCTTGAAGCGCCACACGCAGAAGATCGACGATCGGCGCGGCGAGATCGTGGCTCGTCTCCGGTCGTTCCTGATGGCCGAAATGGAACTGCTCGCGCGCTTCGAGGGCGACGATCCGATCGGCTTCATCAAGCTGCTCCCCGCCGAAGAGCGAAAGAAGCTCCGTGAGGCGGGCATGGATCTGGAAGAGATCTCCCCCCACTTCGAAGAGATCGGCGAGTCCGAGTCGGAGGCGGAAGACGACGCCGAGGCCGCGCTCGATGAAGAGCTCTTCGGCGAAGCATCCAGCGAGGCCGCGTCCGCCGAAGATCACGGCGAGGACCGAATGACTGCGGAGGAGGAAGACGAGCTCTCCGCGTTCTTCGAAGACTTTGCGTCTGATGAACCTGATGAGGCCGAACCCGACGAGACCGAGCCGGTCGGGGAGGAGCAGGACGACGAACCGGCTGCCGAGGAGCGTGCTCGGGACGACGATTTGGCAGCGACTGCGCCGGAGCCGACTCCAGCGCCGAGCGAAGAGGAGGCCCCAGGATCGCGGCTCGAAGAGGACACGACCGAGGCGGTGGACGGCTTTTCGGGGCCGCGGGAGACGAGGGAGGAAACAGAAGACACGGCGGAGCCGCTCGACGAGGCCGAGCCGCCGGCTGAGCCCCGCTCCGAGTTCGCCCCGCCGGAGGCGCCGGAAACCGAGCCGGTTGACACCGAGCCCTCGGATGAAGCCGGGTCCGACACGCTGTTCCCGTCGGAGCCGGTGTTCGGCGAAGGATGGGGCGAGGCGCCCCGCGGGGAGGAAGAGGCAACGGAGCCGTCGGCCGACGACACGGAAGCCCCTGTGCCGGAAGCCGAAGACGAGCCGGTCTCCGCGGATGCCCCCTCGACCGATGAGGACGTCGAGCCGCCCGTCTCCGCGCCATCGGCCGAGGAGCCCACGGATGCGGACGAGCCGCGGGCCGAGGAGTCGTCTCCGCCTTCAGACCCCGACGCGGCGCCCTCCGAACCCGAGTCGCCGTCCGAGCGCAGCCGCGATTTCCGGGTCAACTCAATCTTTTCAGCGACCGACGCAGATGCGCCAGCGTCTGCGTCGGAAGACGCTGCGTCGAGCGACGCGGAGCCCTCGGATGGGGTCTCTGAACCACCCGGGTCGGAAGGGCGGGCTGCCAAGGAGGACGACGACCGGGAGCCGACTGGCGACGCCGAACCCGCTGAAGAGCCAACCGATGAAGAGGAGTCACCGGGCGATGAGGGCCCGCGGTCCGACCCCAGCGAAGAAATCGAGCGGATTCGGCGCATCTTGAAAGACATGGAGTGATCCACCCCTGCTCAACCGTTCAATTGCATCAGATAGAGATTCATGAAGGACGCGCCGGCCTCGGGCGAACCAATGGAAATCGCGGCGTACCGCCAACAGGTCGAGCAGGCGACCGCCATCGTCCGGGACCATCTGGAGACCACGCCGCGGCTCGGCCTCATCCTGGGCACGGGCCTGGGCCGACTGGCCGATCAAATCACGGTGGACACCACGCTTTCGTACGACGAGATCCCGCAGTTTCCGGTCTCGACGGTGGAGTCGCACGACGGCCGCTTCCTTGCCGGGACGCTGCGCGGCGTCCCGGTGCTGGCCATGCAGGGGCGCTTCCATCTGTACGAGGGCTACTCGCCGCGGGAGGTGACGCTCCCGGTGCGCGTGATGGGCACGCTGGGCATCGACACGCTCCTCATCTCGAACGCCGCGGGCGGGATGAATCCCCACTTCGCGGAAAGCGACGTCATGCTCATCACCGACCACATCAATCTGCAAGGGGCCAACCCGCTCGTCGGGCCGAACGTGGACGACTGGGGACCGCGCTTCCCGGACATGAGCGAGCCGTACGATCCCACACTGCGCACGTGGGCCGAAGAGGTCGCCCTGGAGCACGAGATCAAGCTGCAGCAGGGCATCTACGTGGCCGTGCTGGGGCCGAACCTTGAGACGAAAGCGGAGTATCGGATGCTCCGCCGGTTTGGGGCTGACGCCGTGGGCATGAGCACTGTGCCCGAGGTGATCGTCGCGCGCCACATGGGCCTGCGCGTCCTGGCCCTGTCGGTCATCACCGACGAGTGCTTTCCCGACGCCCTCGCGCCGGTCTCGCTCGACGCGGTGTTGGCCGCCGCCGACAAGGCCGAGCCGTATCTGACGACGGTGATGGCTGGCGTCGTTGAGCGCATTGGAGCCACAACGTCTGTGGCCTCTTGACCCCTTCACATCGTTTGTGTCTCGATTCGTAGTGCGACAAGACCATTGGTCCCGCACTGCGTGCAACCCGAATTATTGTGAGTCAATCCTGGACGGTTTACAAGTTTGGTGGGACCAGTTTGGCTTCGGCCGAGCGGGTTCATCACGCAGGCGACATCGTGGAGGCATGTGCGCCCTCGTGCGCTGTCGTCGTCTCTGCGATGGGCGACCTCACCGATCAATTGATGGATCTGGTCGCATCGGTGCGGACGCCGGACGCCGATTATCAGCCGACGCTTCACGCGCTGCAGGAGCATCAGCACACGCTCGCCGACGCGTTGGTGACAGACGGAACGTCCGACGCGCTCCGCCAGCGTATCGACCGGGGCGTCCAGGAGATCGATGATCTCATGCGGGCGATGCGGCTGCTTCGCACCGTGCCCGACACGGCGCAGGACCTCATTGCCGGTTACGGTGAGCTCTGGTCGGCGCGACTGCTCGGAGCGCATCTCCGAACCCGAGGCCTCGATGTCGCGGTGCTCGACGCGCGGGACGTCTTGGTGGCAGACGCCGGACCCATGGGGCCGGCCGTCCAGTGGGAGACCGCGCGCGAGCGATTCAACCACTGGCGGTGTGAGCAAGACGCCGACGTCTTCGTGATTACGGGCTTCGTGGCGGCGACGCCCGATGGCGCGCCCACCACGCTCGGCCGAAACGGGAGCGACTTTTCCGCGTCCATCTTCGCCTCCATGCTGGAGGCCGACGCGCTCCACATCTGGACCGACGTCGATGGCGTGATGAGTGCGGATCCGCGCCACGTTCCCGACGCGCGTCGGTTGGAGACGCTCTCGTACCACGAGGCGATGGAGCTAGCGTACTTCGGGGCCAAGGTGATCCATCCCAGCACGCTGGCGCCCGCCTTCGAGCGGCAAATTCCGATCTACATCCGCAACACGTTTCACCCCGACCGCCCCGGCACCCGCATCCACCTGGACAGCTCGAAAGATCGCATCGTGAAGGGCTTCGCTACCATTGATGACATTGCGCTCATCAACATCGAGGGATCGGGCATGATTGGCGTGCCGGGCGTCGCGCGCCGACTCTTCGATGCGCTCGAAAGCGCGGGCGTGTCGGTGATCATGATTTCGCAGGGGAGTTCGGAGCACTCGATCTGCTTCGCCGTGCCAGCGCACCACGCTCAGCGCGCGCAGGACGTCGCCCACGCTGCCTTCCGCACCGAAATTCAGCAGAGCCAGATCCAGTCGGTCGAAGTGGCCACGAACTGCAGCATCCTGGCCGTCGTCGGCGACCGGATGGCGGGGACGCCCGGTGTGGCCTCGACGTTCTTCCGCGCGCTCGGCGCCGCAAACGTGAACATCCGCGCGATCGCGCAGGGCTCGTCCGAGCGCAACATCTCGGTGGTGGTGAGTGGAAAAGACGCCACCCGTGCGCTGCGGGCGGCGCATGCGGGCTTCTATCTGTCCAATCACACGCTCAGCGTGGGCATCATCGGGCCGGGCAATGTGGGCACGGTGCTGCTCGACCAGATTGCGGCCCAGCGCGATCATCTGCAGGAGGAGAACGGGATCGACATTCGGGTGCGTGGGATCGTGAACACCCAGCGGATGCTGCTGGACGAGCAGCACATCAACTTGCGCAACTGGCGGAGCGCGCTCCAGGAGGCCTCGCACGCGCCGGACCTCGACGCGCTCGTCGACCACATTCGCACGGACTACCACCCGCACGCCGTCCTGATCGACTGCACGTCCAGCCAGGAGGTGGCCAACCACTACCACGCGTGGCTGGAGCGGGGCATCCACGTCATCACGCCGAACAAGAAGGCCAACACGAGCGAGCGCGACGTCTACCAGGCGCTGCGCCGGGCGAGCCGCGGCCCCGGACCGCAGTACCTCTACGAGACGACGGTGGGCGCCGGCCTGCCCATCATCCAAACGCTGCGCAACCTGATCGAGACGGGCGACCGCGTGCAGCACATCGAGGGCATCCTCTCGGGCACGCTGTCGTACCTGTTCAACGCGTTCGACGGGGAGCGCGCGTTTTCCGACATCCTGCGCGAGGCCAAGGCCAACGGCTTTACCGAGCCCGACCCGCGCGATGACCTGTCCGGGATGGACGTCGCCCGCAAGATCGTCATCCTGGGCCGAGAAATCGGGCTGGACCTGTCGCTCGACGACGTGACCGTGGAGAGTCTCGTACCAGAGGGGCTGGACGCCGGATCGGTCGAGGATTTCCTGGATCGGCTGGTCGACTACGACGATCGTATGACGGCCATCTTGCGCGAGGCGCGCGAGCACAATCAAGTCTTACGCTTCGTCGGCTCGGTGGATCGCAGCGGGGAAGCATCCGTGAAATTACGCCGTTACGATGCCGGGCACTCCTTCGCGCGGATCAACCACACGGACAACATCGTGCAGTTCCGCACGCAGCGCTACAACACGAACCCCCTGGTGGTGCAGGGCCCGGGTGCCGGTCCGGAAGTCACGGCGGCCGGCGTATTTGCGGACCTGCTGCGCGTGCCGTCGTAGTCCCGCGTTTCACCGAATCGACCCGCATGGATCTTTCTCCCGACCGTTTGGATGGCGACCGTGAGGTGGCCGAAGCCAACGCAGCCTCCGCGTTTGCGCCGGCCTCCATCGGTAACGTGGCGGTGGGCTACGACGCGCTGGGCTGCGTCTTTCCGGCCGTGGGCGATCGCGTCCACATTCGCCGCACGTCTGCGCCGACGGTTCGCATCGAGTCCATCACCGGCGTCGTGACCGATCTGCCGGCCGATCCAGCGCAGAATACGGCGACCAAGGGGTTGCTCCAGTTGATTGAAGATCGGGCGCTGTCGTTTGGGTTTGCGCTCGCCATCGAGAAGGGCGTCCCGCTCGGATCTGGCATGGGCGGGTCGGCAGCGTCGGCCGTGGCGGCCATCCGCGCGGCCAGCCAACTCCTGGACGTCCCGCTCGCACGCGACGAGATGTTTCGCTACGCCCTACAGGGCGAAGCCGTGGCGAGTGGCGCCCTGCACGGCGACAACGTGGCGCCGAGCCTGTACGGCGGGCTCGTGCTCACGCGCGCCCTCGACCCGCCCGACGTGGTGTCCATCCCCATTTCGGACGGTATCCGGTGCGTCCTGGTGCGGCCGCACATGGAAATCGAGACGCGGGCGGCGCGCCGCGTCGTCCCGGAGGCCGTGCCGCTCTCTATCACGGTCCAGCATTCGGCCAACCTGGCGGGCTTCATCGCCGGCTGCTTTCGGGAGGACCTCGACCTCATCCGCCGCTCGTTCGACGACGTGCTCGTCGAGCCCCACCGTGCGCACCTGATCCCGGGGTTCCGGTCGGTGCAGGCGGCGGCCTGCTCGGCCGGGGCGCTGGGCTGCTCCATCGCCGGAGCGGGGCCCAGCCTCTTCGCATGGTGCCACGGCCCCGAGACCGCGGCCCGCGTGCAAGCGGCCATGGTCGAGGCCTTTGCCGGCGCCGGCATGGAGACGGACGCGTGGACGACCGATTTTGGCAGGACTGTAACCTGACGGTTCGACCTCGTATCTTTCAATCCATACGCTATCAGTCCAGGATATCCTCGTTCTTTTGGGATGCCCGTTGCGATGACTCCCACCAACGAATACGTGCGTGCCATGAATCTTACTTCTGGAGCGTTCCGACCTCTTTTCTGCGCTGGATGGATGGGCCTTGTGATGGTGCTAGCTGTTGGACTCGCCGCGTGCGGCGGGCAAAGCGGCGACTCCGAGACGTCCACGGCGGCGAGTATGGAGTGCGCCCCGGATGACGGAGGCCTCACGCTCCCCGACGGCTTTTGTGCCTCCGTGTTTGCTGACACGCTTGGGCGCGTCCGGCACATCGCCGTCCACGAGAACGGTGATGTGTACGCCGCGCTGCGGCAAACTAGCAAGGGCGGAGGGATCGTGGCGCTGCGCGACACGGACGGCGACGGCACGGCCGACGTTGAAGAGCGCTTTGGCGAATCCGGCGGGACCGGCATCGGCATCCGGAACGGCTACCTCTATTTTGCACCGGACACCGCCGTTTGGCGGTATTCAATGACGGACGGTGAACTCGTCCCCACCGGCGAGCGTGAGGCGGTGGTGACGGGCTTCCTCGAACAGGGCTCACACGCGGTCAAGCCGTTCGCCTTCGACGGGAATGGCAACATGTTCGTCAACGTCGGCGGGCCGTCCAATGCCTGCCAGCAGCAGCCCCGCACGGCCGGCTCCCTGGGGCAGGATCCGTGCCCGCAGCTGGAGCGGCAGGGCGGCGTCTGGCAGTTCAGCGCCGACCAACTCAACCAGACGCAGATGGAGCACGGCCAACGGTACGCCACCGGCATTCGCAACGCCGTCGCCATCACGTGGAATGACAATGCCGACAACCTGTATGTCGTGCAGCATGGCCGCGACCAGCTGCACGCGCTCTGGCCGGATCTCTACACGCAGGAGGAAAGCAACGTGCTGCCGGCCAGCGAATTCTTCAAGGTCGACGAAGGCGATCGCTTCGGCTGGCCGTACTGCTACTACGACCAGGCCTACGACGACCAGAAAGAGCTCACGCCAGAGTACGGCGGCGACGGATCGGAAGTCGGGCGCTGCGACCAGTTCGAAGACCCGATCTCGACGGCACCGGGCCACTATGCGCCGAACGACGTCACCTTCTACACGGGCGACCACTTCCCGGCGCGCTACCAGAACGGCGCCTTCATCGCGTACCACGGTTCGTGGAACCGTCAGCCGCGTCAGGCCGGCTACCAGGTCAACTTTCTGCCGTTCGACGGCGACATGCCATCCGGCGAGCAGGGGAAGTTCGCCGATGGGTTCGCGGGCGAGGGCGACTGGCGTCCGGAAAATCCGGCCGACGCGGAGTATCGCCCGATGGGCCTCGCCGTGGGCCCGGATGGCACGCTCTACATCTCCGATTCCCAGCAGGGCCGGATCTGGCGCGTGAAATACGCCGGGTCGTGATGAGCGAATGGCGAAGAGCGAATGGCGAGGGGCGACATAGAAAAGCAGTCCCCATGAACCAGTGGGTCGTGCTCGTTGGAAGCGTCGCTCATTCGCTCGTTGCTCAACAATTCACTACTCATACCGTTTCTCCGAAAACATAGTGACCATCTCGCTGCCGATCCGCCGCGTCTCCCTCGCAGGTGTCCCTTTGGCTTGATCCAAAGGGACGCAAAGATCAAGGCGG